>NZ_JALQCX010000037.1:0-114836 GCF_023241665.1 Pseudomonas morbosilactucae
TTGCGCAGTACTGCGCAACTTCTTGCGCACTCCCCCACAACCACCGAAGCACCTAGCCTCCAGAACCTTATCCACACACTTATCCACAACCCACTGCGCAACTTCTTGCGCACTTGGCCAAACCCTCGGCCAAGGGGGCCAGCGCAGTGTTCTGTTCTTTTCTGTACCCGCCGCCCTGCCTCAACCCCGCCGGCCAGGCCAGCAACGTCGCAACCACGACGGCGACTCGGCCAGGGCCTCGCGCAACTCGCTGGCGCTGATGCGACGGTCTGCGGCATCGAACGCCAGGGCCGTGCGCAACGCCGGCCAGAGGTGAGCCGGCAAATGCTCGGGAGCCCGCAACTGACGGTCCAGGCGTTCGTCCCGGGCCTGGGTCGATGGCAGGCGCCGAAACGGGTGCTTGCCGCAGGCCAGTTCGTAGATCACACACGCCAGGGCATAGAGGTCCGCAGCGGCCGACAGCGGCGCCTGTTCCAGCAACTCAGGGGCGGCATAACTGGGGGTCCAGGCGTTGAAGCGCCCCCGGCTCAGGTGCGGCAGGCCGGCGAGCACGCCCTCCTCGGCCTGGCTCAGGCCGAAATCGAACAGCCGCACACCGTCTTCGCCAAGCATGACGTTGCTCGGCTTGAGGTCGCCGTGCAGCACCCCGCGCCCATGGCTGTAGGCCAGGGCATCGAGCAGCGGCAGCAACACTTCCCGCAGTTGCTTCCAGGGCAATCCCAGAGGGTGCTCACACAGCCATTTGTCCAAGGTCGGCCCGTGCATCAGCTCCATGGTGATAAAGGCACGCTGGCACTGGGTGTCCACCTCGAAGCTGTGCAAGCGCACGATGTTGGGGTGGTTCAAACGCCGGGTCAGGGCGAACTCGCTGTAGAGCAAGGCGCTGGCGTCCGGCGATTGGCAAAACTCCTCGCCGAGCACCTTGAGCGCCACGTAGGGAGACGGGTCGCCGAACTGCTCGTGCAACAGGTCCCGCGCGCGATAAACCACGCCCATGCCACCGGCGCCCAGCAGGCGTTCCAGGCGATAACGCCCACCCAATACTTCGGGCAAGCCGCCAGCGGCCACCAGTGGCTTGGGCTTGGCCCGGCCCTTGGCACGTTGTCGGCCCCTGCCTTTGGTCGGTGGGGCCGGGCGCGGTGCGGCGTGGGCTTTGGCAAAGGCGAAATAGGTCAGGTTGTTGGCCTCTTCCTCGCTCAGCAGAATGCCCTCCAACCCAGCATTGAGTTCACTCATTGGCGTATCACCACCGCCGTCAGGTTATCCCGCGCGGCGCCGCTCAAGGCCCCGTCGAACAAGCGCTCCAGGGCCACCTGGGCATGCCCCAGGCTCAGGGCGCGGCCCAGGGCATCGCTGCTCAGGCCCTGGTACAGGCCGTCGCTGCACAGCAGGAAAACGTCCCCGGGGTACACCTCCAGCTCCAGCACATCCAGGGTCAATTGCTCACAGGCCCCGACTGCCCGGGTCAGGGCGTTGGCGGCCGGGTGGGCACTGGCCTGCTCGGCACTCATCTGCTGCTCATCCATCAGTTGCTGCTGCAGCGAATGGTCCTTGGACAGCTGGTACAAACGCTGCCCGCGCCATAGATAACAGCGACTGTCGCCGGCCCAGATACAGGCCCCGCGATTGCCTTCCAGCAGCAGCGCCACCACGGTGCTGCCCATGATGCTGTCGCGCCGTTCAGCGGTGACCGTCAGCTCCTGGCCCAGGCGCCGGTTAAGCCAGTGCAGGCATTGGCGCAAGCCCTTGAGCCGTTCATCGAAACTGGCCTGGGGCGGCAACTCGGCAAGGCTGGCGACGATCAACTGGCTGGCCAGATCACCGGCATGGTGCCCGCCCATGCCGTCCGCCACTGCCCACAGCCCTTGCTGTGGACAGTCGAGAAAGGCGTCCTCGTTGCGCGCCCGGACCTTGCCCGGGTCGGTGCGCGCTGCGCTGCGCCAGGGGTGGGTGCTCGCCATCAAAGCTGCACCGGCATGCGGAAGGTGCGCAACACGCCCATGTCGAACGGGTTCGGCGCACGCTGGCTGGTCAACAAGTAGTTGGCCCGCAGCCCGCCCAGGTCGGCCTTGAGCACCAGCACGTCACGCCCGGTCAGGTACTCGGTCTGCATCAGGTCGAACAGTCGGAATAGCGACCAGGGCCCGGTGTTTTTCTCGATCCCGATCGGCCGCCCGGCCATCTTGTCCAGCACCAGGCTGGCGCGACCGTCCTCGGCATCCGTTGGCCATTTGAAGTTCATCGGCACGATCGGGCCGTGGCGGTAATCCAGTTGCTGGTTGCCGAAGCGGAACTCGGCCCGGCTCACCGACGAATCGAGGGTGTAGGGCTCAAGCCGGAATTGCAGTTGCGGCTCAGCCGGGTTCTCGGCGAAGAAGCTCTGGCGGATCTGCTGCATCGCCGCGATCTGCTCCAGGTAGATCTTCGACATCGGCAGGCTGTGGCCGTCGACGCTGCGCAGCCGGTAACTGCCCGGGTCGCCGCTGACAAAGGGTCGCATGTAGGTGTCAAAGAAACGCTCGGCAATGCCCTGGGCCTTGAAGAACTCGCGGAAGTCGCTGATGGCGACGTCGCTGGTGCTGTGGGCGGTGAACGGGTAGCGCTTGCTGATGGTCTTGTCGTAAATGCTGTACAGCTCGCTCTGGTAACGCTGGTTGAGGTAGCGGTACGAATCGTCCAGCACCAGGCGCCAGGTGTCCTCGGCCAACAGGTTGAACCACACACCCACCGGACGTGGCAGGCGCTGCGAGGCATTGCGCAAGTTGCTCAGGGCATCACGCTGGCCGCCCATGCGCGACTTGGCCATTTCAAAGGCCATTTGCTCCGGCTGACCGGCTCGGGCCAGGCTGGCCAGTTGCAGTTGCAGGTCGTTGAGCGCCAGCAACACCGGGGTCAGGTCCGCCGCCGGCCCGTTGTTATCATCCAGCAGGCGATGCAAGGGTTCGAAGCGCCGCTGCAGGGATTTCTTCGCCGTGTCCGGCAGGCTCTTGGCCAGGGCCTCTTGAGCCTTGCCCGCCGCCACGGCCGCCACTTTGCCCAGCGCCCCGCCCTTCTCGGCGACTTTATCCACAACGGCGCCCAGTTCTTCCGTGCTCTCGGCAATCGCCTGGAAGCGTGTGTTCTCGCGCACTTCCACCAGCAGCTGGAGAATCGGCGAGTTGGCCGAGGTCAGGCCGGCGATCTGGTCGGCCCCCTCACCGGCGTCGTTGAACGGCTGCAAGCCCACCTGGCCGACGGCCTCGCTCCAGTAGTTGGCGTAGTCACGGAAATACAGCTGCTCCAGCTCCACCATCAAGCGCCGCAGGTCCATGTCACTGATGCCATTGCCCTCCCCCAGCACCCAGTTGTCACGCAGCAATTCGGTGACCAGCGCCGAGCCCTGGACCGAGAAATACTGCTGGTAACCCTGTTGGGTGTAAAAGCCCGGGATCACGTAATCCGCACCGACAAACAACCCGCCCTGGGGCCCCAAATGCTGGCTCAGGCGATAGTCCGGCAGGCTCCGCGCCTGCTCCCGCAGTACCCGATACACCACGTTGGCCAACGATTCGCTGCGCAATACCTGGCGCGCCTGAGTCACCAGCGCATCGTTGAGTGGGTAGCTGAACGGCAGCGCCAGCAAACGATCCAGGTGGCTGTTCAGGCCATTTTGCACGACGGTATTGCCGGCGTAGCGCCGTGACCAGTCACTGGCCACCCAATCCTTGAGCCAGGCGGCATCACGCCGGTCCTGCATGTTCAGCATCAGGTAGGCGCGCAAGCTGTTGAGCAGGCGCTCACGGTCCCGCAGGTTGGCGCGGATCTGCCCTTCGAGCATCTGCCCGATGCGCGGCAACAACTGGGTGTCCAGCTCACGTTCGTAGGCGTTCAACAGCACCGGGTTGCTAGCCTCGCCCTGATACAGGCCGAAGCGCTCATGCCAGCCCACATCGCCCTTGGGAGGGAATACCCGGGTGGCGGCAAAGCCACTGTCGAGGACCTTGAGCAAGGCCATCGAGTCGTCTCGTGGGCTCAGGGCGGCCCGTTGCTGGGACCAGGTCTGGGCCAGGGTACGGAGGTTTTCCAGGCGTTCGTAGTTGGCGGAAAAACCGCCGGTCCAGAGCAGGCCAAACAGCCCCAGGACCGCCAGCGCCCCGACATACAGCGCCCGCTGGCCCCAATGGATACGGCTGCGTTCGCGCTTGTCCAGGCCGGCCAGATCCGCCTCAGGGAAAATCACCCGGCTGAGCAAGTGATGAATGAAACGCGCCCGACCGCTGCGCAGGGTCGGCAAGATCCCAGCCGACAGCCCCAGGCTCGCGCCGATGCCCGCGGTGTCCTGATCGAGCCGTTCAGTCAGGTACGGCGCGCTGGTCAGGTAGAAGCCGCGCAGTTGGCTGGCACGCTGGTAGCGGTTGCCGGTGAAAGCCATGTCGACAAACAGGCACAGCTGCTCGCCGATCCGCCCCAACTGATGCGGAAAATCGAGGATCCGACCCCGGCGCTGCGTGTCACGCTCCTGGTGCATGCGCATGATCACCTGGCTGTTCAGGCGCCGCAGCAGGCCTTCGAACTCCTGGCGCAGCACGGCCACATCGGTGCCGCTCTGGTCCTTGCGGAAACTGCTGCCCAGGACCTGGTCGGTTTCTTCCCGGGTCAGTTGGTCGAAGAACTCGTCAAAGCCCAGCAATTGGTCGGCCTTGCTCAGCACCAGGTACACCGGCACATCGACGTGCAGTTTCTGGTGAATATCCTGCAAGCGCGCACGCACCTGACGGGCCAGGGTGTCGAGTTCCTGTTCGTTACCACCCTTGAGCAGGTCCAGGGGAATGCTCACCAGCACGCCATTCAGCGGACGCCCGCGACGGCGCTTGCGCAGCAGGCCGAGCAAGGTGTTCCAGGCACTGCCGTCCACCTCGGTGTTGGGCTGGGTCAGGTAGCGGCCGGCGGTGTCGATGAGCACCGCGTGGTCGGCGAAATACCAGTCGCAATGCCGGGTGCCGCTGGTGTCGCGGGTCAGCTTGCGCTCGATCTTGTTCAGGGGAAATTCCAGGCCCGAGAAATCCAGCAGGCTGGTCTTGCCGCTGCCCTGGGGACCGATCACCAGGTACCAGGGCAAGTCGTTGCGCCAGCGCTCGCTGCGTCCGCGGTACAGGCTCGACGCCTTGAGGGTGCGCAGGGCGTCATTGAAGCGGCTGCGCAGTTCCTTGTGTTCCTCGTCGATCTGCTCTTCGCGACGCAGGCGCTCCTGGCCATCGTCGCTCTCTTCCACGGCTTTCTTGCGCACCCCGGAGCGCCAGCTGACAAACACCATGCTCAGGCCCCAGATCAGGAACAGCACGCTGATGGTCAGCAAGCGCGCCACCGCGCTTTCCCAGAACTTGTTGTCATCGACCGCCAGCAACGGCCCGACGAACCACACCAGCAGCGCCACCACGAGTACCAGCAACAGGGTCCAGACCCAGGGCTTGCACAGGAAGTCCGCGGCTTTCTTGAAGAACTTTTTCATCACACATCCCTGTATTACGACTGCGGCCGGACCACGCCTGCATCAAGCGGCTGATAAGGTTGCAACACGGTTTCACGCTGCTCGCCCAGTACCCAGGCGAACCCCGAATACATCATCACCAGGCAGACCAGGGCGAACAGCGCCACCATCCACCAAGGCACGATGCGCACCAGGCCATTGCGCTTGTGGCTGAGGCCTTCCCAGTTCGGTGACAGCTCGCGCGGCGCATCGCCACGCAACTGCCGCACCTGCCGGTACAGCGCGTCACGGATGCCTTCCAGTTCGAGCATGCCGCGGGCCATGACCCGGTACTTGCCCTCGAACCCCAGGGACAGGCACAGGTACATCAGTTCCAGCATCGGCAGGTGCTTGACCGGGTTCTTCGACAGCCGATCCAACAGCTGGAAGAACTTCTCGCCACCGAAGGTCTCGTTGTGGAAGCTGCTCAGCAGGCTCATCTGCGACCACTCGCTTTCATTGCCCCAAGGCGTGGTCACCAGGGCTTCATCCAGCACCGAGCAGAGCACGTAGCGCGCGGTCATCACCTGGCTGCTTTCGGCACCGTTGTGCAGCGCCCGTGCCTCGAACATTTTCAACCCGGCGGTCAGCCGCTCGTTCAACGCGTAGAGGTCTTCGCGGGTCTCGCTGTGCTTGAGCCGCACCACCTCCGACAACAGCTCGGAAGCGGCCGCCACCAGGGCGTTGAGGCTGATATTGATGGCTTCGGCCGGCCCCAGGCGGGCGGCGTAGATCATCCGTTCTTCCAACTGTTCGAAGCGCGGTGGCGCGGCGAAATCCGTCAGCGGGCTCTGTGCCGGGCCGTGCCCCTGGCGATCGAGAAGGACGGTCTTGTCATCCTGCTGGTGTTCCATGTCCTTGATCATTGGGGTCAGTTCCTTATGGCCCAGAATTTCAGTTCAAGCTCGGAGAATTCGCCGGACACGTGGAAGGCGAAACCGCCGGAACGCTCCAGTTGTTCCTGGTCCTCGGCATTGAATTCGAGGATGAAATAGGTCTTGTTGGAGTGGAACGGAATCTGCCGCGGAGCCACCGGCAGCGGTTTGACCTTGATCCCCGGCAAGTGCAGGTTGACCAGTTGGCGGATGCGCTCCACCGGGCCGACTTTCAGGTGCGCCGGCAGGCGCTGGCGCAGTTCCTCGGAGTCGCAGTTGGCGCTGGCCGCCAGCACGAACGACGCTGACTCGAGCAGTTTGTGATCGTGCAGCGGCGCCACCAGGATCCCGTACTGGCGAGTCTGCAGGGCCAGTTCCATAGCGTGTTGCTCCAGCACCATGGACAGCACCTGGCGAATCGCGTCCATCAGTTTGCGAAAGCTCGCGCCCTGGTCGCTGTGCTGGTAACGGCTGTCCAGGCGCGGGCGTTTGCTATCGCTGGCGAAGGTCGCCAGATCGCCGAGCATGGTCAGCAGGATGCGGTACAGCTCTTCGGGGTGAACCTGGTCCAGGCCCAGGTAATGACGCAGCAACAGCTCGGTGCGGTTGATCAGTTGCAGCATCATGAAGTCCCCGACCTCGGCGCCACCGACCTTGCCGTTGGAGCGAATGCGCTCGGCAATGGTGTCGCCTCGGTGGCCGAGCATGCTGATCACTTCCTTGAGGCACGACAGCAGGTAGCCGGAGCCATGGGTGTGGATGAAGGTCGGCACAAAGTCGCCGTCCAGGCTGATGACCCCGTCCGGCGTGGTGTCGAGGACCTCACACAGTTTGAGCTTCACATAGGCCTGGTCACTCTGTTGCTCACCCAACAGCAGGCGGAAGTCCGGGCGGCCACAACTGAGCTGGCTGCTGGAGTCGTCACCGGCGTTGGAGTCGCTGATCTCCGTTTCATACACCGTGTAGCGGGCCAGCACGTCGGACTGCTCCGGGCGACGCGACTCGATGTGGTTGCCGGTGACCAAGGGCAAGGCCAGGTAGATCGGGGTGTTGCCGGTGTTCGGCGGGATGTCCAGGGCCAGCGGCTCGATGTTGCCGCCCAGTTCGAACAGGCTGCCATCGGGCAGTACGCCGGACGCCTGGCTGATCACCAGCTTGCCCATGTTGAGGAACTGCTGGTCGATCTCCAGGCCCAGGAACCCCCAGTTGTAGCTACCCAGCAACTGGGTGCGGGTCTTCATCTGGTAGTCGTAGTAGCGGTCGTTGTGCTGGAAGTGCTGCGGGCGCAGGAGCATGCCTTCCTGCCAGATGATTTTGTGCACGTTCATGAAGGGTCATCCGCCTTGGCCAGGGTTGCGTGGGTGTTGCGGATGCCGGTCTGGTCCAGGGTCAGGTCGACGTTGTTCTGCTCCACCGGGGTGATCTGCAGCACGTAACGCCATTGGGTCTGTTCCAGGTCGCGGTACGCCGCGAGTACGCCGACGAAGCGGCTGCCGTCAGCGATGCTGAGCTTGAGGTCGAGGGTCTCGCCAGGGCGCAATTCCAGCTCTTCACTGACCACCAGGTCCGGGGACAGGGACTCTTTGGCGCGCTCGTAGAGGCTGAAGAAATCGGCATTTTCAAAGGCCACCGGGTGCTTGAGCTCAACCAGCCGCACCACGATCGGCGAGGGCCGACCGTTGAGGTCCAGGTTGAGCTGCTCACCACCGGTCAGGCGCAGGTTGAGCTTGGTCATGGTCGAGTACGGCGACATGGCAACGCAGCCAGGCAGCAGCACCAGGACAATCAGCGCTGACAGCGCCTTGAACAGCAGGGTCGAGCGGCGGGACATGAAGGTCATCCTTGAAAATCAGTGTGAAGGGTGGAAATCAGGCGCACCTGCTCCGCATAGGCCTGGGCGAAGTCACGGGCCAACAGACGCTCGCTCCACTCGTCGTCCTGACACAGGGCCTGGTGGTAGCGGTTGTAGGCTTTCCAGCGGCTGCCGGCGGTGGCCAGCAACGGCTTGCGGTCGCGCTCGAAACGCAGGGTCAGTTGCTGCGGCGCAAAGTGCTCCAGGGTGCCGCGCAGGGCGGCGCGGCTGGCCGTCAGCAACGCCACTTGATGCGCCTGTACATCACGGAAGGCACGGGCCACCGCCTGCTCGGCGGACAACTGCCCAGGCTTGCTGCCGCGCAACAGCAGGCCCAGGGCCTCGCCGGCTTCCAGGGCGAATTTCAGCGGGTTGCCGCTGACGCCCTGGACACTGCTCTGGGCCAGGCGCAGCTCGTTTTTCAGTTCGCTGCGGGTACGCAGGCTTTGCTGCAAACCACCGATGCTCTGCTTGAGCAGGCTGGCCGCCTGGAGCGCCAGCGCTTCACGAGCGGCGTGGTCCATGCCCCGCAAGTCCACCCCGAGTGCGGCGCCGAACTGGCCCCAGAACAGCTCGCTCTGCTGCTCCACCGGCGCCGCCTCGACCACCGCAGCGGCCTTTGGCGGGGCCACCAGTTCCGGCACCAGCAGGGTTTCCACGTCGATGCGCGCGTAGTCCGCCAGTTGCACCGGCTCCTGGTGCCGCACATTCAGGGCGCTGAGTTCGTCGATCGGTGACAGCTGCGTGTCGTCCCGGTCCAGGGCGTTGAGGGGGTCAAGTTCAAGGAAGGCGTCATCGGGGATGATGCTGCCGGCCGCCTGGGGCAGGCCGACCTCGGCCTCGAAGCTTTCCACCGGCTGGCGCAGGCGCGCGCGAATCTGGAAGTCCCCCAACTGGTAGACACTGCCGTGCTCGATGCGGCGCGGCTCGCCCTTGCGCATACGCGCGCCGCTGTCACCGTCCTGGATGCCATTGCTGCTGGTATCGGTCAGGAAAAAGCCACCATCGCGGTAGCTGACCAGGGCGTGGTGATTGGACAGGTGGCGCTTCTGATCGGGAATGCTCCAATCGCAATCCTCGCCACGGCCGATTACCCCGCCGGCCTGTTTGAAGGTCTTGCTGCTCAACTCCGTGGGCACGAACTGCTTGGTGTTGAGCATTTCGAATACCAATTCCATGGTGATGCTCCTTGCGGTCACTTGCCGCGATTGACCGCTTGCGGATCACCCAGGGGGCGATAGGTGTTGTCGTTGAATTTGTAGTTGCCGCCGCAGCCGCCAAGGCCGCTCAGGACAACCAGGGCCAGCAGCACGGCTGACCAGTGACGAAGGGACATCAGGAAGTCTCCATGGGTGGACGATGCACGGAACGCGGCGCCCGGCAGGCACCGTGTAAAGAAAAGAAAAGTGAGCGTGAACCCGTCATGGCCGCTTATCCCTCGAAGTCGCCGAGATTGATGTTCAAGCGACCCAGGCGGTACAGCAGGGTGCGTCGGGGCAGGCCCAGTTCGCGGGCGGCCAGGGTCTGGTTGCCGGCGTTCTTGCGCAGGCAGTCGAGCAACAGGTGGCGCTCGACTTTCTCCAGCCGCTCGCGCAGGTTCAGGCCGCTGTCCTGGGGCAGCGTCTCGATGCTCAACGAAAAGTGCTCGGCCAGCAGTTGGCTGCCTTCACACAGCAGCACCGCCCGCTCCACCAGGCCCTTGAGCTCGCGCACATTGCCCGGGAAGCTGTAGCCGCCAAGGTGCTGCAGGGCCGCGTCTGACCAGTTCAACGGGTCACGTCGCAGAAAGCTGCAGGCCTTGTCGGCGAAGTGCCGGGCCAGGTCGAGGATGTCGCCCTCGCGCTGGCGCAGGGCCGGCAACTCGATGGGAAATTGCGCCAGGCGGTAATACAGGTCCTCGCGGAATTTGCCTTCACTGACCAGCACCGCCAGGTCGCGGTGGGTGGCCGCGATGATGCGCACGTCGATCTTGTGGGTGTCGTTGGACCCCAAGGGGCGGATCTCACCCTCCTGCAGCACGCGCAACAGCTTGGCTTGCAGGGACAGTGGCATGTCGCCGATTTCATCCAGCAGCAAGGTCCCGCCATTGGCCGCATCGAACAGCCCCGGGCGATCGCGGTCGGCGCCGGTAAAGGCGCCCTTGCGGTAGCCGAACAGCTCGCTCTCCAGCAGGCTCTCCGGGAACGCTGCGCAGTTCTGCACAATAAATGCCTGGGAGCGCCGCGGGCCGTAGTCATGGATGGCTCGCGCCACCACTTCCTTGCCGGTGCCGGTCTCCCCCCGCAGCAGCACGGTGTAGGGGCTGTGCAGCACCTTGCTGATCAACTGGTAGGTCTGGCGCATGGCCTGGCTGCTACCGATCAGGCCGTAGCCGCTGGCATTGACCACGGTGTCGCCCATTGGCGTCACCTCCCCGGAAGGCCGCCGCAAACGCTGGAGCAGCTCCAGTTGCGCCAGCACAAAGGAACCCAATTGCCCCAGGGAATCGGCAAAGCCTTGCAGGTCCACCTGCTCCCGACTGGCGCAGAGCAGCAGGCCCTCCACCGCCTTGCGCGAGTTGACCAGGGGCACACAAAGCAGCGACTGCCAGGGCGCACCCTGGGCCGGCAGGAAACTGGTCTCATGCAGGCTGGTGCTCAAGCCCTGCAGGCTCAGTACCCGGTTCTGGCACAGGGCGAATTGCAGCAGTTGTTCACCGTTGTAGTCCGCCGGCAGGCTGGCCGCTTCCCGTGGTTGCAGCAGCCCACCCAGGCATTCGGCACTCAGCCCCAGGCGGGTATGGGTTGCATCCAGCAAGAACAACTGGCTGAGTTCACAGCCGCTGAGCTCGGCCACGCCCTGGACGAACTCCCCCAGCAACGCGGCCCCTTCCGCCGCCCGGGACAAGCCGGAAAATTGCGCCAGCAGGGCCTCGGCGTAGATCAAGGGTTGCGGGACACATGTGAACATCACACCCACCTCAGGCGAACTCGCACGTCACGCCGGCGCTGTGATCCAGCGTGGCGTGTACCTGCTTGAGGGACTCGCCACGGGCCATGGCCTCCAGCAGCCGGTCGGCCACCAGCGGCACCAGGTGCGACTCCAGCAAGTGGTCGATCAACCGCGCGCCGCTTTCGCTCTGGGTACAGCGCTCGGCCAAATGGCTCACCAGGTTCTGGCAGTAGCTGAACCCCAACTGCCGACGTTGCAGACGCTCGCCCAGGCGTTGCAGCTTGATGTCGATCAGCTCGCGCAGCACCGGGCCACTCACCGGGTAGTAAGGCACCACGCGCATGCGGGCCAGCAGCGCCGGCTTGAAATGCTTGCTCAGGGCCGGGCGAATGGTCGCTTCCAGGGTCTCGGCGCTTGGCCGCTCGGCCTGTTCGCACAGGGCACTGATCTGCTCGCTGGCCAGGTTCGAGGTCATAAGGATCAGGGTGTTGCGGAAGTCGATCTCGCGCCCTTCGCCGTCGTTGGCCACGCCTTTATCGAAGATTTGATAGAACAGGTTGAGCACGTCCGGGTCGGCTTTTTCCACCTCGTCCAGCAGCACCACCGAGTAGGGTTTCTGCCGTACGGCTTCGGTGAGCATGCCGCCCTCGCCGTAACCGACGTAGCCCGGCGGCGCACCGATCAGGCGTGAAACCGTGTGTTTCTCCTGGAACTCGGACATGTTGATGGTGGTGATAAAACGCTCGCCGCCGTACAGCAGGTCGGCCAGGGCCAGGGCGGTTTCGGTCTTGCCGACGCCGCTGGGGCCCACCAGCAGGAACACCCCCACTGGCGCGTCGGGTTTGTTCAGGCCGGCAGCGCTGGCACGCATGGAGCGGTCCAGGGCCTGCACCGCCTGCTCTTGGCCACGGATCCTCGTGCGCAAGTCTGCGGCGAAGTTCACCACCTTGGTGTTGTGCTCACGAGCCAGTTGGGCCAGGGGCACGCCGGTCCAGGCGCTGATGACCTCGGCTACCAGGCGCGGGCACACTTCGAAACTCACCAGGCGCTCATGCACCTGGGCAAGGTTGAGGGCGCTTTGGGTGGCATGCAGCGCCGCTTCCAGGGCCGCGATGTCGAGCCTGTCCTCGGCAGCCACCAGCCCCGGCTGAACCTCGTGCTCTTCAAGCGATTCATCCGACGACGCAGGTTCAGCCTCTCGGGCCTTGGCCAGTTGCTGACGCAAGTGCAGCAGGCGCTCGGCCAATTCACGCTGCTCGTTCCAACGCGCTTGCAGGGCCTGTTGCTGCGTTTCTGCCTCGAGCAGCCGCGCTTCCAGCAGCGCCAAGGCCTCCTGGTCGATGTTCAGGCCGGCCTCGGCGTCCCGGCGCAAGGCTTGGCGTTGTCGCCCCCCTTCGGCCAGTTCGGCGCGCAGGCGCTCCAGGCTTTCAGGCGCGGCCGCCAGGCTGATACGCACCCGGGCACACGCGGTGTCGAGCACGTCCACCGCCTTGTCCGGCAGTTGTCGCCCGGCCAGGTAACGGGCCGACAACTCGGCCGCTGCCACCACCGCGTCGTCGCGCAGGTAGATGCCGTGACTCTTCTCGTACACCCCGGCCAGCCCACGCAGGATGGTCACGGCTTCATTGACCGTTGGCTCGTGCAGTTGCACCGGCTGGAAACGCCGGGCCAGGGCCGGGTCTTTCTCGAAGTATTTTTTGTATTCCGCCCAGGTAGTGGCAGCAATGGTGCGCAGTTCGCCGCGGGCCAGGGCCGGCTTGAGCAGGTTTGCCGCATCGGAACCGCCGGCATTGCCACCCGCACCAATCAGGGTGTGGGCCTCGTCGATAAACACAATGATCGGCTTGGGCGAAGCCTTGACCTCGTCGATCACCCCTTTGAGGCGCCGCTCAAACTCACCTTTGACGCTGGCGCCGGCTTGCAACAGGCCCATGTCCAGGGCCAGCAGTTCAACCCCTTGCAACACCTGGGGCACTTCACCGGCTGCAATCCTCGAGGCCAGGCCTTCGACGATGGCGGTTTTACCGACACCGGCCTCACCCACCACGATGGGGTTGTTCTTGCGTCGCCGAGCAAGGATGTCGACCATCTGGCGGATCGCCTCATCGCGGCACAGCACCGGGTCGAGCTGGCCGTCACGGGCCTGCTGGGTGAGGTTGTGGGTGAAGCGTTGCAACAACGACTCGCCGCCCACCGCGGGGTTGCCCGGGTTGGCGGGGGCGTTCTGCGCCAAGGCGAAATCTTTCAGGCGCTCGATGTTCAACTTGGCCAACAAGGGTTGATAACGGCTGCCCGCGTAGCGCATCGGGTTGCGCAGCAGGGCAAGAATCAGCGCCGCCTGCTCGACCTGGGTCTGGCCCAGTTCCAGGTTGGCCACCAGCAGGGCGTCTTGCAGCCACTGCACCAATTCCGGAGCGAACACCGGGTTGCGCGAGGCACTGTGCTCGACCCGCGACTGCAACGCTGCGCTCAGCTCGCCGAGGTCCACGCCGGCGTCCTGCAAGCCACGGGCGAGCAACCCCTGGGGCCGCTCCAGCAACCCCAGCAACAGGTCTTCGACGAGGATCTTGCTGCCGCCCCGGGCCACGCAGCGCTCGGCGGAGCGCTCCAGGTCGCGGCGGGTCTCGGCGTCCAGAGCCTGGATAAGTTGTTGCAAGTCGAGGTTGATCATGTTCATCCGTCCTTAATGAATTTTGCTGCCCAGGGTCACCACGCCATCCGCGTGTTCACGACCCAGCCAGCTGGTCCAGCCCAGGCGACAAGCGTTCTGCTCACCGATGCGCAGTTCGCGGATTTCTTCCTGACGCAGCACCAGGCGAATGTCGTAGTCCAAGGGGTCGCGCAGGGTGAAACGCACCAGCGCGCACAGCGGCTGGTAACCGAAACCAATCGGTAAAAACTCGTGGAAGCGCTGCCAGTCCAGCTGGCTGATGTGGATGCGAAACTTGCCGCTGCGGTCGCGAACCCGCTCGCCCAGTACCAAGTCCTCGCCCAGCAGGCTGTTGGCCTGGCCCAGGCAATTGCGCTGCTCCTGGAGAATCTCCACCCGGCGCTCAATGCATTGCTCGATCACCAGGTCCGCGTGCTTGAAGTAGTAGCGCAGCACCGCTTCGATCAGCGCCGCCGAGTGGGCGCGCAGGCTGAGCAACCCGAGGTACGGCAGCAGGCGTTTCCAGTTCAGTTCCTTGGCCCGGCGAATGTCTTCGCCGCCCAGGCCGATCAGGGCAAACAGCTGGGACGAGAACGGGTCCAGGGCACCGCTCTGGAAGCTGGCGCGGTAGCGGTACTTGCGCCAGATCGGCAGCATCAGGCGTTGCAGGCGGTGGTGGAACAGGTCGAGGAAGTTGCGCGTCGGGTTGCCCTCCTCGCTGTCGCCCAAGGCCTCTTCGCCATAAAACGCCGGCAGCGGCGAACCGGAGCCAAACAGCCCGATCAGGTTGAAGCGCAGGCGCGCCCGCAGTTGCCCGTGCTCCTGGAAAAACTCCACGCGATCGACGTCGCTGCCGGGAAACCCCAGGCTCGGGTTGGCCTGGAATTCCAGCTGGTCGTAGAGGTCTTCCTCGCTCAGTTGCGGGTGCACCTCGCGCAGCCGATCCAACACCAGCAGCACCGCCTGAAACAGCGAGTACTCGCGAATAACCCGGCTCAGCCCGCTTAGAGCAGGGGCTGCAGGCCCATACGTGGTGTCCATTGGTACACCTCTCCTTGGGTACTTTTCACCCGCAGCTCGTGGTAGGAATTGAGGCTGGCGTACAGTGCAAAAAACTCGTTGAGCACCGAGGCGAAGACAAACAGGTCGCCCTCGCCGATGTAGCCTTCGGGGTCGATGGTCAGTTCGGTGCGCAGGCCGCGCAGGGGCAGGCCACGGTGCAGCCGGTCCACGTGTTCATGGCGGATCGACTTGAGCCCGCCGAGCAATCGCTTACTAACCTTCTCCGCGTGCTGGTCGTAGTAGCGCGGCAAGTCGTAGGTTTCGAGAATCACCTTCAAGGCGTCGACGTTGGCCAGCGACAGGTAGTTGAGGGACATGTTGCTGATCAGCTTCCACAGGAAGTCGCGGTTCAACGGCGGTGCAAAACTCGATGTGACCGGGGTGATGTTGCGGAAGCTGAGGAACTCCGGGGTGGCTTCGGAAGGTTGGTTGATGTCCCCCAGTTTGAGCCGGCGCGGCAGGTTCTGGTTGGTGCAGGTCAGCTCGATGGACAGGGTTTCATGGGCTTCGGTGTGGCGGATGCCAAAGCTCAAGTAAGTGTCCAGGCCGTCATGCAATAACGAGGAGCGCTGGCGGATGCTGTAGTGCGGGCTGCTGTGGGGGACGTCGAAGCTCGGGTCGTGCTCAAAGGATTCGAACGGCACGTACTCTTGGTAACCCAGGCCGCCGGGCTTCCAGCCGGTGACGGTTTCCACCGAAAACACCCCACAGTTTTCCAGGTCGTACTCGGCAGGCAGCAGCAGGTATTCGTCCTGTTTACCGTCCAGGCGGATCGGCAAGGCATCGTGCTTGAACAGGTTGGCGATCGGCGTGCAGTACAGCTTGACGTTGTCCAGGGTCGGGCGCAGGCGCTGGATACCCCCTTTGAGGATGTCGAAACGCAGCTCCAGGCCGCGCATCTGCTTGAGGGTTTCCTCGGGCAGCGACTGCAACAGGTCCAGGCCATTCAGGTCGACGAACAGGAACTTGTCCTGGAAGGCGAAATACTCCTGCAGGTAGCGATAGCCGCGAAAGGTATTGAGCGGGTAAGGGATCAACGCCTCTTCTTCGGCGAACCCCACCGGCTGCACCCGGTTGCCCGGCATCTTGAACGCCATGCCCTCGCCGTTGGCTCCGGGGAACGGCTTGCCGTCCATGCCCAGGGGCACCAGTTCGATGCCCTCCAGGTTGCGCAACAGGCACAGGTAGAGCATCTGGCTGATGTAGCGCTCACCGGCCAGGTGCAGGCGCAGGCGGCTCAGGTTCAATTCACCGATGTGCCCGTCGCAACTCATCTCCAGGCGCAGGCTAAGCAGGGCGCCACCGCCCTTGACCGAATAGTTCAGGGCCGTCAGGTCCAGAGGCAGGACCTCGGTGGGGTAGCAGGTGCGAAAGCGGCAGCGCACGTCATCGATCGGCTTGCTTTCCACCGGCGTATCGCGCTCCACCCGCAGCGCCGGCCCGGACTGCTTCAAGGGGTCGAACTGCAAGATGCTGAAGGCCGGCAATGGCCGCATGTAGTTCGGCCACAGCAGTTGCATCAGCGAATGGCTCAGTTCGGGCAACTCGTCATCCAGCTTCTGCCGAAGCCGCCCCGTGAGAAAGGCGAACCCTTCAAGCAGGCGTTCCACATCCGGGTCCCGCCCAGCCTGGCCCAAAAACGGCGCCAATGCCGGACTACGTTCGGCGAAACGGCGACCCAATTGGCGCAGCGCAGTGAGTTCGCTTTGGTAGTAGTAGTTGAAGGACACTTCGGATTACCTGTTTGTCGTATTCGCAATAATTAGCCGGGCAAAACCTTCAGGTTATTGCCCCGGCAAGGCACGTCTTCAAACAGCCTCGGGTCGCTATAAACCCAACGCTGTTACGTTGATTTCAAGGGTTCGACAAAGGCCCGACACATCACTTGCCACAGACCCGAACAGGGTTTGACAGGCGAACGCGCACGGCGCCGGCAATTGGCCGTCGAACAGATAACACTCACCCTCCTCTGCGGGCCTTGGATTCAGGCGCCGCGTTGAATCGCCAGGCCAGCCCGTTTGCAGGGGCGTTCTGGACTTCTGAAACAAACAACCGAACTTAGTGATGCAAAGTACTGCACAACAGGGAAGTGCTTCCCGGCCAGCCACTTATTATTCGATGGCTGTTTGAACCTCATAGTTGAAGATCACGCTTGCAACTTATGTTGCAAACCAGGAACTGCATGTTTTCAATCCCGGGTTTGTTAACTGACTTTGACTTGGCCACTGCCATTCAAGCGCGCGGCGAAACTCACCTGACGCTTGATCCCTTCCACTTCCAGCAGGCCTTCGATACTGAAGGCAACTTGAGTTGGTCGTGATCCCGCGGCAGGGACACCACCCGCACATTCGTCAGGCGCGGCTCATAGGCTTCGATAAAACTCTCGATCGCCAGGCGGGCTTGGCTCAAGGCGTCGTGCAGGCTCAGGCGCATGTCATTCAGATCCGGCAACCCGTAGTCCGCCAACGTTTGCACGCTCCCCGCACGGGTGCTCAGCATCTTGCCCAGATGGGCCGCCACTGAAACCGTTGCACAGGCCTCGCGGCTCCAACCGACGCGTTTGTCGGCTTCGCCACTCAGGCGTTCGAACAGGCTGCCGTATCCGCTCATGACCTTTCTCCCGATTACTCTTTGTCCAACTTGCCCACCAGCGACAGGGTGAAATCAGCCCCCATGTATTTGAAGTGCGGGCGCACGTTCAGGCTTACGCGGTACCAGCCCGGCTCACCTTCCACATCGCTGACGATGATCTGCGCGGCGCGCAGCGGACGACGGCCACGCACTTCGGCGCTCGGGTTTTCCTGGTCGGCGACGTACTGGCGGATCCACTTGTTGAGTTCCAGCTCCAGGTCAGTGCGTTCCTTCCACGAACCCAGTTGCTCGCGCTGCAGCACTTTCAGGTAATGGGCCAGGCGGTTGACGATCATCATGTACGGCAGTTGGGTGCCGAGCTTGTAGTTCAGCTCGGCAGCCTTGCCTTCGGCGCTGATGCCGAAGAACTTCGGCTTCTGCACCGAACTGGCGGAGAAGAACGCCGCGTTGTCGCTGCCTTTGCGCATGGTCAGGGAAATGAAGCCTTCCTCGGCCAGTTCATATTCACGACGGTCGCTGACCAGCACCTCGGTCGGGATCTTGGTTTCGATCTCGCCCATGCTTTCGAAGTGGTGCAACGGCAGGTCTTCCACCGCGCCACCGCTTTGCGGGCCGATGATGTTCGGGCACCAGCGGAACTTGGCGAAGCTGTCGGTCAGCTTGGTACCGAAGGCATAGGCGGTGTTGCCCCACAGGTAATGCTCATGGCTATTGGCCACGGTTTCCTTGTAGACGAACGACTTGACCGGGTTTTCTTCCGGGTCGTACGGGTTGCGCAGCAGGAAGCGCGGCACGGTCAGGCCGATGTAACGGGCGTCTTCGGACTGGCGGAAACTCTGCCACTTGGCGAACTGCGGGCCTTCGAAGTGATCCTTCAGGTCTTTCAGGTCCGGCAGGCCGGTGAAGCTTTCCAGGCCAAAGAACTTCGGCCCGGCCGCGGCGATAAACGGCGCGTGGGACATGCAGGCCACGCTGGACACGTACTGCATCAGTTTCACGTCCGGCGAACTGGGGGACATGAAGTAGTTGGCGATGATCGCGCCTACCGGCTGGCCACCGAACTGGCCGTATTCAGCAGTGTAGATGTGCTTGTAGAGGCCGGCCTGCATCACTTCCGGCGAGTCCTCGAAATCGTCCAGCAGGTCCTGCTTGGAGACGTTGAGGATTTCGATCTTGATGTTTTCACGGAAGTTGGTGCGGTCCACCAGCAACTGCAGGCCGCGCCAGGCGGACTCCAGGGACTGGAAATCAGCGTGGTGGAGGATCTCGTCCATCTGCCGGCTGAGCTTGGCGTCGATCTCGGCGATCATGCGATCGACCATGGCCTTTTTTACCGGCTCGCCGTTGTTCTGCGGCTTGAGCAATTCTTCGATAAAGGCCGACACGCCGCGCTTGGCGATGTCGTAGGCTTCGTCGTCCGGGGTCAGGCGGGTTTCGGCGATGATGCTGTCGAGAATGCTGTACTCGCCGTTTTCGGTGCTGCTTTGCTGTGCTGCGCTGCTGCTCATAATCTTGGCTTCCTTAGCGGATGGGGCTTAAGCGTCCTTGGCGGTGGCGGCACTCAGGCCCAGTTCACCCAGGACCCGACCACGGGATTCATCGTCGGCAAGCACGCCTTCGATGGCTTTGCGGAACGCCGGGGCGTTGCCCAACGGACCTTTGAGCGCCACCAGGGCATCACGCAGCTCCATCAGTTTTTTCAGTTCAGGCACTTGCTCCACCAGGCTCGCCGGGTTGAAGTCCTTCATCGAATTGACCCGCAGCTTGACCGCCAGCTCATCCATCTCACCGTCGTCCTGCAGACGGTTGGGCACGCTCAGGGTCAGGCTCAACTCCTGCTTGGCCAGGACCTCGTCAAAGGTCATCTTGTCGATGCTGATGGGCTTGCGATCCTCCACCTTGCGCTCGTCCGCGCGCTGGGTGTAGTCACCGATCGCCAACAGTTTCAGCGGCAGCTCGATTTCTTCCTGAGCACCACCGGTGGCGGGTTTGAAGGTGACGTTAATGCGTTCCTTGGGGGCTACCGAGCCTTCTTTGGCCATGGCGTTTCTCCTTGTGTACGGCCCGGGGGGCCTAATCGAGCACCACTTCGAGGTCGAGGTGGCACAGCCTGCGATAAATCTCTTCCTTGCGTTCACGCACGGCGTGGTTTTGCGGCAACAACTCACAGCAGCTATGCAGGAGGTGCAGCACATCCAGCGCCAGATCAGGCTCCCAGGCATGCAAGCCCGAGTTCTGCAATTCTTGATCGAGGGTTTCGAGTTGGGTCTTGGCCAGTTCGTACTTCTTGGCCAGGAAGCACAGGCGCGCCAGGCTGAACAGCCAGAAGAAACGCACCCGGCCACCATGGGCGGCCTGCAGGCCCTGCTTGAGAATCTGCACCGCGGCCTTCAGACCGTCCTTGCGCAGCACCGGCAGCACCTCTTCCAGGGCCAGTTCCCAGGCCGGCTGGTTGGCCGAGGCCACTTCGACCTTGCGCGGCGCGCTGGCGCTTTGCAGGTGGGGCATGACGTTGGCGCTGATCCAGGCCCGGGTGGCGGGGTCGGCAAAGGGCGCGCCATCGTGAAAGCGCAACTCCACCACCCCCGGCAGGCGTTGCAGCAACAGCGCAAAGTGAAACTCCACCTCGCGCATCGCCTGCTCGGCGTTCAGCTCCATCAGGCATTCCCAGACCATGCGCTGGCCATCGAACCAGAACGGCGCCTTGGCCAGGCTGGCTTCAAGCTCCACCAACAGATCGGCGAACTGACCGTTGTTGAAGCGCTCCTGGTACTGCTTCAGCTTGTCGGCCGGCAGCCCGCGCAGCACGGTGATCTGCTCGGCATTGCGCTCGGGGACTGCATCGATGGGCAGCCACAGCATGGTGCGATTGACACGCAACGCACGCACATCGGACGCCTTCTGCCGCAGCCACCAGGCACACAGCGGGCGCGCGCTTTCCTGCAACGCCCGCAGGGCCTTGTGAGCTTCTTTCTCGTTGTCGATGGGCGCGCCCGGGGTGAACAGCTGCGTGGCCGCCTGCTTGACCTGGGCCACGGCCGCGCCCACCACACCGGGTTCGGGCTGATTGTCGGCGGCGCGCTGCACCATGCTCGACAAGCGCCGGCTGATGGGCAGCAACAGCGGCGCGTCATCGCCCAGGTGTTCAGTCAGCGCTGCATCGAGGCCTTGCAGGCATTCCACCAGGCGGCGAAACAGCGGCAGCTGTTCCTTGATCGCCACGTTCTCACCCAGGACCTGCTCCAGCCGGGGCACCAGCCAACTGATGGCGGCCGCCCGAGTTCGCGGTTTACCGGGATGAACCTCGGACCAGTGCTCGGCGCACAGGTGCTGCAACAGGCCGACGCCCGCCAACAGTCCAGGAAAGGATTCGCGCTGGAACAAGGCCCAGGTGAGCCAGGCCGCCACCCGTAAGTCCTTGGACTGGGTGCGCAGCAGCGCTTCACTGTTTTCGAGGATTTTCAGCCAGTCGATCTGCCCGCTTTCGTGCATTGACTGGGCTTTGTTCAGCTCGCTTTCCAGGGCTTCATATTCACTGGAGAACCGCACGTCCTCGCCGGCAAATCGCTCTTTGGAAATAGCGGTTTGGGCGATCTCGAGGTAATGCGCTGAGAGCTTGCTTGAGTAGGACATCCATGACCTTCGACGGATTACGATCTCGACGCCGAGGGGGAATTCCGCCCACGGCACAGACCCAAGTGCAGCCGAAAAAACTCATCCCTTGAGTCATCTGCACTTGTTGAAAGTGCGGGCATCGTAATCAGGCTGATAGCGCTTTGCAATCATCCTTTACCATCAAAAAGCCATTAGTCAAAAAATAGACGTCAAAAAAATGCTCGTAAAAATGCCGCAAGCCACAGGCCACGGGGCTGTCCGCAGCGTTGCGATGGGAGCGCCCGAACGCTTGAAAAACGGCCTGTTTACAGCCCTTCAGAGAACAGAAAATCGGCGGGCGACACAGCAGTCGCTGCGCACACCTGTCCACAATCTTGAAATGGGGCTGCCTGCCAGCTAGCGATACAACACGCGTTCCGCCAACTCGTCCGCGACCCGCGCGGGGGAGCGTTTTTCTGCCTGGGCGTGGGCGAAGACTTCGGTCAGGCGCGAGCTGATCTTCGACAAATGAGCGGTGATGGTGCTCAGTTCCGCGCCCTGGTGCTTGAGTGAAACGTAGATCAGGCCGCCCGAGTTGATCACGTAGTCCGGCGCGTAGAGGATGCCCCTCCGCTCAAGTTGGTCAGCCACATCCAGATGGGTCAGTTGGTTGTTCGCCGAACCGGCCACCGCCGAGCAGCGCAGTTGCGCCACGCTGTGGCTGTTGAGCACCGCGCCCAGGCCGCAAGGGGCAAAGATGTCGCAGGGGGTGCTGAGCAACGAGTCATTGGCCACCGGATGGGCGCCCAGTTGCTCCATGGCCAGTTGCACCTTGCCGGGGTCGATGTCGCTCACCAGCAGCTCGGCGCCGGCAGCGTGCAATTGCTGGGCGAGGGCAAAACCGACATTGCCCAAGCCCTGCACCGCCACGCGCAAGCCTTCCAGGTTGTCGCTGCCCAGGCGGGCCATGGCGGTGCTGCGGATACCGGCGAACACCCCCATGGCCGCGTGGGGCGACGGGTCGCCGGCAGCGCTGGTGCTGGTGACGTGTTGGGTCTGCTGGGCGATGCAATCCATGTCGGCAACCGAGGTGCCGCTGTCGATGGCGGTGATGAAGCGGCCGTCCAGTTGCTCGATGCAACGGCCAAAGGCCTCGAACAGCGCGGCGCGGTTTTCCACGTGGGCCGGGCGAATGATCACCGCCTTGCCGCCGCCATGGGACAGGCCGGCCAGCGCCGCCTTGTAGCTCATGCCCTGGGCCAGGCGCACGGCATCCGCCACGGCACTTTCGTCGTCGGGGTAGGCCAGGTAACGGCAACCTCCCAGGGCGGGCCCCAGTCGGCTGTTATGGATGGCAATGACCGCCTTCAACCCGGTGATCGGGTCGACGCTCAAGTGCAGCGATTCAAGGCGAGTGCTTTGCATGAGAGCGAACATTGTCGGGCTCCCGAGTCACTTCTTGTAGTCGCCAGTATAGGCCTGCGCCTGAAAATTGCTGGAGCACGCAAGAATAAGCAGCGCCGGTTTGCAGCCTTTGGGAAATAACCTGCTACCGACTATGTACAGCACTGGACGAACGCTTGAGACGAGGCTAAAACGAGGCATCCGTCGGAGGTTGAGATGAACCCGCGCCAAGCTTTTTTCGCCTGCCTGCACCGCTCCCCGCCCGCCCTGTTCGAAGCCGCGCTGTGGATTGCCGCCGAGCATGACCCACAGGTCGTGCCAGGCCTGTTGCTCGAGGAAATGAAGGCGCTGCAGCAACGGGTGAGTGCCGGCTTGCCGCTGTTGCCGGTCAGCGAGTTGGGCCAACCCTTGCTGCGGCAGATGAACGACCTGGGTTTTCAGCAGGACGAGCACCTACCCTTGCGCCCCCACGCCGCCCTGCTGGACAAGGTCCTGCAACGGCGCCGCGGACAGCCACTGGCCCTCGGCCTGATTGCCCTGGAACTGGCCCGTCGGCTGGAGATCCCCATGGTCGGGGTGAATTTCCCCGGGCATTTTCTGCTGCGGGTGCCCGGCGCCGACCACCTGCTGGACCCTTGCGGCGGGCGCCGCCTGTACCCCAACGATTGCCGGGAATTGCTGCAGCGCCAGTACGGCGCAAACTTCAAACTCTCGGCCGAGCACCTGGTGACCGCCGAACCACAGCAGATGCTTCAGCGCCTGTCACGCAACCTGCGCCAATTGCACCTGGCCTGCGATGACAACCTGGGGGCCCTGATCAATGCCGAGCGGGTGCTGGAGCTGGGCAATGGCAGCGCCGCCGACTACTTGGCCCGGGCCAGCCTGTACCAACGCCTGGAATGCCCCAATGCCGAACGCTTCGATCTGGAGCATGCGCTGCTGCTCAGCGAGGACCCGATCCAGCGCTTGCGCCTGACCGAGCGCCTCGGGCACTTGCCGCCCAGCAGCATCGTGCATTGAACCCGCAAGGCCCCACCGGCAAGACTGCCGCAGGCCTCAGGGGGTGTCGGGCTGATGAGCCGGATGGGCCGCCTGGAACGCCGGGTGCTCAGCCGCCAGGGCAGCCACCCGGAGAATCCGTGGGTAACTCGCCAAGGGCACCTTGAAACGTTCGGCGGCGTACAGCTGCGGAATCAGAAACACATCCGCCAACCCCGGCTGCTCGCCAAAGCAGAAGCCCCGATCGCCGATCAATTGCTCCACGGCTCCCAGCCCCTGGCTGATCCAATGGTCGATCCACACCTGCACTTGCCCGTCATCGTGGCCCCAGTCACGCAGCAGGTTCTGGGTACTGGAGTTGTGCAGCGGATGGATATCGCAACCGATCACCGCCGCCACCGCCCGTTCATGGGCGCGGCTGAGCAGGTCACGGGAAAGCAACGGCACCTGTGGATAACATTCCTCCAGGTATTCGATGATCGCCAGAGACTGGATCAGCACCGCCCCCTCGTTGGTGCGCAAGGCCGGCACCCGGCCCTGGGGGTTGATGCGCAGGTACTCCGGCTGCCGATTGGCACCGCCCTTGGGCACCAGGAGGTTGACCGGCACCGCCTGGAAATCCAGGCCCTTGAGGGCCAGGGCCAGGCGCACCCGGTACGACGCGGTCGAGCGGTAGTAGGTATAGAGCTCCATGGCACGACCTCTTAACGGGCAGGCACGACTTTGCCGCGGCACTCGCCGAAGCCGATGGAGGCAAAACCTTCACGGCGGCAGCGCCCGCGCAGGATGATTTCGTCGCCGTCTTCAAGGAATTTGCGCACTTCGCCGGACGCCAGTTCGATGGGCTTTTTGCCGCCCTCGGTGATTTCCAGCAGGCTGCCGAACTGCCCTTCTTGCGGCCCGGACAAAGTGCCCGAACCGAACAGGTCACCGGCCTGCAACTGGCAACCGTTGACGCTGTGGTGGGCGACCATTTGCGCCACGGTCCAGTACATGTGCTGGGTGTTGCTCAGGGTCAGGCGCTGGGGAGCCAGGCCCTGCTCGGCCATGGCCTCGGTCAGCAGCAGCACTTCCAGTTCGATATCGAAGCCGCCGCCCGCCTGGTCGCGCGGGTCCAGCAGATACGGCAGCGGCTGCGGGTCGCCTTGCGGGCGTGCCGGCTGGGCACGGCGGAACGGCTCCAGGGCTTCGGCGGTCACCACCCAGGGCGAGATGCTGGTGATAAAGCTTTTCGACAGGAACGGCCCCAACGGCTGGTATTCCCAGGCCTGGATGTCCCGCGCCGACCAGTCATTGAGCAGGCAGAAACCGGCGATATGCTCAGCGGCTTCGCTAATGGCGATCGGCTCGCCCATCTCGTTGCCCTGGCCGATCCAGATCCCCAGTTCCAGCTCGTAGTCCAGGCGTGCGCAGGGGCCGAAAACCGGCTCGCTCTGCCCGGCCGGCAGGGTCTGGCCCTTGGGACGGCGGACCTCGGTGCCCGACGCACGGACGGTCGACGCGCGGCCGTGATAACCGATGGGCACATGCTTGTAGTTCGGCAGCAGCGGGTTGTCCGGACGGAACAGTTTGCCGACGTTTTGCGCGTGCTCGATGCCGACGTAAAAGTCGGTGTAGTCGCTGATGCGGGCCGGCAGGTGCAGTTGGCAATCCGCCGCCAAGGGCAACAATCTGGCCCCCAGGGCTTCCATTTTTCCGCGCAGGCTGCTGCCTTCGCCGAGCAGTTCCAGCAGCCGCTCACGCAGGGCGACCCGGGCCCCACGGCCCAACTCGAAGAAGGCGTTAAGTTGCCCGCCACGGGTGGCTTCCACTGCGGTACGGGCCGCGCCGTCGAACAGGCCGGCGTCCAGGGCCGCGTCCAAGTCAAGAATATGCTCACCAATGGCGACGCCACTGCGGGCCGCCGAACCTGGGGTGCTGAACCCCCCCAGCGGCAGGTTTTGCAGGGGGAAATCGGCATGACCGTTGGCGGAGGCAACCCAACTGCGGGTCAAGGATGGCTGATTCATGGGTTATCTCCGATTCGGGTTGAAGGTGCTGGGCAGCGTGGCCCAGCAGGCGTCGTAGTTGTTCTGCAATTGCGGGCAGGCCAGGGCGAACTGGCTGGGGCGCAACACCTGGCTGGTCTCGAACATGAACGCCATGGTGTTGTCGATCTTGGCCGGCTGCAGTTCGGCGTTGATGGCCTTGCTGCAGGTTTCGCCATCGGGCCCGTGGGCACTCATGCAACTGTGCAGCGACGCGCCGCCGGGCAGGAAGCCTTCGGCCTTGGCGTCGTAGGCCCCCTGGATCAGGCCCATGTATTCGTTCATCAGGTTGCGGTGGAACCACGGGGGCCGAAAGGTGTTCTCGGCCACCATCCAGCGCGGCGGGAAAATCACGAAGTCGAGGTTGGCCAGGCCGTGCACGCTGGTGGGCGAGGTCAGCACCGTGAAGATCGACGGGTCCGGGTGATCGAAGCTGACAGTGCCAAGGGTGTTGAAACGCCGCAGGTCATATTTGTAGGGCACGTTGTTGCCGTGCCAGGCCACCACGTTGAGCGGCGAATGGTCCAGCTCGCAGCCCCAGAGTTCGCCCAGGAACTTCTGTACCAAGGGCGTGGGCTGCTGGAGGTCTTCGTAATGGGCCACCGGGGTCAGGAAGTCCCGCGGGTTGGCCAGGCCGTTGCTGCCGATGGGCCCCAGGTCCGGCAGGCGCAAGGGCGCGCCATGGTTTTCGGCAACGTAACCACGCGCCTGGGGGTCCAGCAATTCGACGCGAAATTTCAGGCCACGGGGCAAGACTGCGATTTCCAGGGGCTCAATATCCAGCACCCCCAATTCGGTGGCGATGCGCAGCCGCCCCAACTCCGGCACCAGCAGCAGCTCGCCGTCGGCGTTGAAGAACACCCGTTCCATGGAGCGGTTGGCGCCATAGTGATAGAGGCTGATACCCGCCGGTTTCTGCGCCGCCGAGTTGGCCGCCATGCTCACCAGGCCATCGATGAAATCGGTCGGCTCAGCGGGAATGGTCAACGGGTTCCAGCGCAGGCGATTGGGCGTCACCTCGCCCAGGGGCCCACCCGCCAATTGACGTTCAAGTTTGGTAAAGGACGGGTGGTTGGCCGAAGGCAGGATACGGTACATCCAGGTGCGCCGGGCTTCGCTGCGGGCCATGGTGAAGGCGGTGCCGGAGAACAGTTCGGTGTACAGGCCGTAGGGGGCCTTTTGCGGGGAGTTCTGGCCAACCGGCAAGGCGCCTGGCAGGGCCTCGCTGGAAAATTCATTACCAAAACCCGACTGATAGGCGAGCACCGTCGCCGTGGAATCGAGATTCATGGAGCCTCCTATGCAGGGAGCAGGCGGTGGCCGACGACTCCGTTGTGAGAGTGCTCGGCACGCCAGGTTTATTTTTATCGTAATTGAATTACGCACAACGTAATTTGATTGCCGAATAGCGTCAAGCTATAAAGACCGCCATTCGTCCCGGGATCACAGCACCGCCATGGAAAAGCCCCGCAGCACCAGCGACAGTACCGGCAAACAGAAAGTCCGCTCGGCGGAGGTCGGTACGGACATCCTCAAGGCCCTGGCCGAACTGTCGCCGTCCACTTCCCTGTCGCGCCTGGCCGAACATGTGCAGATGCCGGCCAGTAAGGTCCACCGCTACCTGCAAGCCTTGATCGCCAGTGGCTTCGCCGAGCAGAACAGCGCCACCAACCACTATGGCCTGGGCCGCGAAGCCCTGCGGGTGGGCCTGGCCGCCTTGAACAGCATGGACGTGTTGAAGGTCAGCGCCCTGCCCCTGGCCGATCTGCGCGATGAGCTGAATGAAACCTGTTTCCTAGCGGTCTGGGGCAATCAGGGCGCGACCGTGGTGCACATCGAACCGGCCGTGCGGGCGGTGACCGTGGTCACCCAGTTGGGCTCGGTCCTGCCCCTGCTCAGTTCGTCCACCGGCCTGGTGTTTGGTGCTTACCTGCCCGCCCGGGAAACCCTCGAACTGCGCCAGCAGGAACTACAGGCCAACAGCGCCCATGCACTGGCCGATGAGGGCGAGTACGCCGAGCTCGGCGAACAGATCCGCGCCCGCGGCCTGCACCATGTGCATGGTTTGCTGATGCCGGGGGTGGATGCCTTGTCGGCGCCGGTGTTCGATGCCACCGGCAAGATCGCCGCCGTGCTCACGGTGGTGGGACCGGCCTCGCTGTTTCACGCCGATGAACATGGCCCGGCGGCCCAGCGCCTGCTGACGGCGAGCCAGGCCGTGAGCTGGCGCATGGGTTACCAACCCTGAGTGCCGGGTGACGGCCCTCGCTCAGCCCATCAACCCCAGGGACTTGGCCCGAGCCACGGCCTGGGTGCGCCGCTCCACCCCCAGCTTGCTGTGAATGCGCCGGGCGTGGGTCTTGACCGTGTGCAGGGATATAAATAACTGCTCGGCAATCTGCAGGTTGGAACTGCCCTGGGCGATCAACTGCAGGACTTCCAGTTCACGCAGGCTCAACGGGTTGGCCCCGGCGTCGGCTTGAGGGCCTGGCAAGCCGGGCGCAGGGGATTCAAGGCCCTCCAGCGTCTGCAACAGCTCCGGTTGCCGCAGGCGCAAGTCCAGCAGCGCCTGGGGTAAATGGCAACGCTGCACCAGTTGCAACCCGGCCTCCAGGGCCTGGGCAGACACGCGCCGGTCGCCTTGCAGATACGCGACCTCGGCCAAGGCCAGTTGCAACTCGGTCTCCAGCCCTGACATGCCATGGCAGCGGGCCCACTCCACTCTCTCCTGCAAGGTCGCCATCGCGGCCGGCGCCTGCCCCAAATAGACTTCGGCCAGCACCAGCAGGTATTCAATCCGCGGGATCAGCTCCAGCGTCGCCGGGGGCGCCTGCACGGCCTGCGGGCCACGGTAGTGCCGCAAGACTCGGCTCAAGGCTTCGAGGGCCAACTCCGGTCGGCCCTGCTGGAGCCAGAAATGACTGCTGACCTGCAACAACACCCCGCGGTACACGGTGTCTGGAATCTGCCGTTGCTGCATCAGGCGTTCGGCATCACGCAGGCGCACAAAGGCCTGGGCGTAATCGCGCTGGTTGGCAGCCAACTGCGCCTGCCCGAGAAAGCCGTACAACGCGCGTTTGTCATGGCTCAGCAGGCAGTCTTCCAGGCCCACCTGAAAGTAACCCGCCGCCTCGCTCTCGCGTCCCTGACGCAACGCCAAGTGCCCACGACGCAGGGCTATGCGCCCCAACAGCGGCGTGGCCGGCACCGGCTGTCGGGCCAGGAGTTCGGCCACGTCGTCGAGCAGGGCCTGCGCCCGATGGGGCGCCCCACGCTGCTCCAGCAGTTGCCCATGATCCAACTCCAGCAAGGCCTCAAACAGCAAGGAGTCCTGGGCCCGCGCCAGGCACAACGCCTCACGGTTCAGGCCCTGGGCCACGTCCAATTCGCCCTTGAGCAGGGCCTGCTGGGTCAGCCCGGACAGGCACAACAAACGGGTCGGCCAGGCATTGTCGGCCAGCACGCACAGCGCCTGGAGAAAATGCTCACGGGCTGGCTCCATCTGGCCTTGCAGATGCAATAGCCAGCCTTGCTGGGCTTGCCAGCGCGCCAGCAGCTGGCGTTGCAGATCGGCCGAAGGCTGCGGCGCAAAACGCGCCATGTGCTCGATGCACTGTTGCGCCTGGGCGAAGCGCCCGGCAAACAACAACGCCGCCGTCACCAGCCCCACCAGATGCGGGCTGCCCACCAGCAACTCGGCCCCATGCTGCTCATACAGGCGCAACAGCAGCACCAGGTTCTGCTGCTGGAACAGCGACTCGAAGCTGAAGTGCTGCAACAGGCTGACCGCCACTTCATATTCATGGGCCAGCAAGGCTTGCTCGAACGCCGCTTGCCAATCCTGCTCGGCGGTGAACCACTGGCAGGCCCGCCGATGCCAGGAACGCCCTGCCGGCCAAGGCTCGTCGCGCATCAAGCGGGCCAGCGGAGTAAAGACTTGCAGCCATTCGGACGAGCCCTGCCAGGGCTCGATAAAGCAACCTTGCTCCTGCAGCGTGCGCAGGTACTGAGCGCCTTCACCGGCCCCGAACAAGTGCTCGCACAGCGCAGGATTGAAGCGCGGCAAGTGCGCCAGTACCTGCCAGGTTTCCGCCAACTCCGGCGCCAGCACGCCGAACAGTTCGTGCTCCAGGTATTCCAGCAAGGTATTGGGCCGCCCCGGCTTGCAGGGCGTGGCCACCCACTCGCTGCCTTCAAGCAGGGCAATGCGCACCCCGGCGCACCAGCCGGCACTGCGTTGCAGAATCCGGCTGGCGGTCTGTGCGCCCAGGGGTTGGGGCAACTGCTGCAACAACTGTTGGATATCCTCCAGGCCGAAGGCCAGGGCCGGGCCGTCGCACTCGTACAACTCATCGTCGAGCAACAGGCGCGGCCAATTGCATTGAGGCCGCCGCCGGGTGCCCAGCCACCAGCTCAGGGCCGGGTTATCCACCGCCAGCAAGCGATCGAGCATCAGGTCCAGTTCGGGAGCAGCAACCCGGCAATAGTCATCGAGGCACAACCAAGTCGGCGTCTGCCGTTGTGCCAGGTGATCCAGCAGCGCTCGCTCATCGCCTTCCGCCAGGCCCAGGGCAGCGGCCAGTTGCCCGCAGAAATCCTCGGGGCTGCGCGGCATGCCAGACAGGGACAACCAACAGATGTGGATCGACGCCGGCGCCTGGGACAGGCACTCGACCAGCAGCGCAGTCTTGCCACTGCCGGGTGGCGCGCACAGCACCTTGACCCGGGCCGTGGAGGCCAGCAAGGGCGTGCTCAAGCGAGGGCGGGACAGATGGTGAGCGGACAAGCGAGGCATGAATCCAGGGCGGTCCAGACGGTGACTCATGGCGGTCATTGCGGCGTGCCTTTTTATAGTTTTAGCCTGCGTGGACTCACCCTAGCCCTGTCCTTGGCGCTTGTTGAGAAACATTCAGTGCGCTGATCGGCAGCCATAAAAAAGGCGACCCAAAGGTCGCCTTTTGCCATCAAATGTATCCACCGCGTTACCGCACGCCGCTGGCTCGCAGTGCCGCCGGGGTGTAGTCCGCCGCCTTGGCCGCGAAGCCGAATTCGAAGCTGTGCTTCTCCTCGTTCTTCATGCCCAGGGCGATGTAACGGCCGGCGATGATGTCGTACAGGGTTTCCACGGTGTACGCCGGCACCTGGTGGTCGTAGTAGAACTGAGCGTGGCCTTCGGCGACCCGCCACAGCTGACCGCGACCGTCGTAGTGGTCCGCCAGGGCCACCTGCCAGCTGTCCTCGTCGAGGTACATGTGGCGCTTGGCGTAGATGTGCCGCTCGCTGGGCTTGACCGTTCCCACCACTTCCCAGACCCGGTGCAGCTCATAACGGGTCAGGTCCTGGTTGATATGCCCGGCCTTGATGATGTCGTCGTACTTGAGGCTGGGGGAATCCAGCTTGTAGCTGTTGTAGGGGATGTACATCTCCTTCTTGCCCACCAGCTTCCAGTCGTAGCGGTCCGGCGCGCCGGAGAACATGTCGAAGTTGTCCGAGGTGCGCAGGCCGTCGGCGGCGGTGCCCGGGCCGTCATAGGCCACTTGCGGGGCCCGGCGCACCCGGCGCTGACCGGCGTTGTAGATCCACGCCGAACGCGGTTCCTTGACCTGGTCGAGGGTCTCGTGGACCAGCAGCACGTTGCCCGCCAGGCGCGCCGGTGCGGTCACCGACTGCTTGAAGAAGGTCAGCACGTTGGCCGCCTTGGCCGGGTCCATGTCCGGAATCTGCTGCGGCACCGCCACTTCTTCCTCGAAGCGGATCGGCGTGTAGCTGCCGTTGGTCTGGGGCGTGGCCTGGGTGATGATGCGGCGCAGGTTGCCGCCGTGATAACGGGTGATGTGGTTCCACAGCACCTCCACGCCGTTCTTCGGAATCGGGAAGGCGTAGTAGCGATTGCCGGTGAAGTTGGCCAGGCCGTTACCGTCGTTGATCGCCTGCACATTCAGCGCACTGCGCTTGGCCGACTCGTAGATTTCCGCCGGCAGGCCCACGGTGCGATGGCTGGTGTAGACCGGGATCTTGTAGGTTTCCGGGTAGCGCTTGAACATCGCCACCTGGCCGTCCGAGAGCTTGTCCTTGTACTTGTCCACCGTGGCGGCGGTGATGATGAACAGGGGCTTTTCATTGGCGAACGGGTCGGCCAGGAAGCCCTTGCTGTCCACCGCACCGGCGTTTTTCGGAATGCCACCGGTCCAGGCCGGGATCGAGCCATCGGCATTCCCGGCCTTCTCCGCCCCCAGCGGGGTCAGGCTGGTGCCCAACTTGGCCGCCTCGTCGGGGGAGACCGCCGCCATCACGTTGGCGGCCAGCAAACTCAGGGCCAAGGCACTGCATTGCAGAATCATCTTGCGCATCAAAGTCGTCCTTCTCTTAGCCGGATCAGAAGTTCACGCCGAAGCTCAACGCGAGGAAGTCACGGTCGGTGAGGGTGTTGTAGTCACCGCCGAAAAAGTCGGTGTAACTGAGGCTCGCGGTGTAGGTGTTGCGGTAGTCGGCATCCACCCCGAGGCTCACCGCCTTGGCGCCCTGGTTGAACAGGCCGTTGGGGCCGTAGCCGTTGACGTCGTGGGACCAGGACAGGTTGGGCTTGAGGTTGATCCCGGCGATCACGTTGTTGTAGTCGAGGATGGCCCGGGCGCGATAACCCCAGGAAGTCGCGGTGACAAAACCGTCGGTGTCACCGTTGAACCCGTATTGCCCGTAGACCGAGTCGCGGCCATAACGCAGCTGGCTTTTCGACTCCAGGCCGCCGACGTGGACGATCGCGGCTTCGCCCACCAGGGTCAGGCGATCGGCCCCCAGTACGTGGTCGAAGAACTGGGTCATGCTGCTTTGCAGTTGGGTGATTTCCTTGCGCCGGTAGCCGGTATTGTCGGCGCCCATGGCGCTTGAAATCGGTGAAGCTGCACCGCCCGCGATGGGGTTGAGCAGGGCCAGGGTCACGTCGTTGGTGTTGATTTGCACCGGGGCGTTGGGCCGGTAGCTGATCTCGCCGCTCCACGCGGTGCCGGTGGGCAAGGTGGTGGAGAAGCTGGCGCCGTACAGGCGGATGTCTTCCGGGTATTCCAGGTAGTACTGGCCGCGGCCGAGCATCACGCTTTGCACCAGGCCCGCGCCGCTGCCCGGAACAATGCCGTTGGCGGCCGCAGCCAGCGCCCCCAGCGTGGCAAGGCTGACGTTGGCGGTGGTGGTGCCGACGATCGGGGTACGGGCGTGATAGTTCATGAAGTACAGGCCGTACTCGGTTTCGTCGCCAAGCCAGCGCAGGGCCGCGCCCCACTGGCCGGAATCCCGCGCATCACGGTCGCCGCCCCGGGGCAGGATCACCCCCTCGCGGCTGACCTCGAAGCCCAGGCCGGCGCCGGCGGCCAAGGGTTGCAACGGGCTGATGGCCGGGCTGCCGACGGTGTAGCCGGTGGTGCAGCCGTCCGCTGCCACGTCGCCACCAAAGAAGGTGCCGCAGTTGTCCAGGACCGTCTGGTCCCACTCCAGTTGATAGAAGCCTTCCACAGTCAATTGGTTGGTCAGCCCTTGGGAGGCGAACAGCATGTTCACCGGGATCAGGCCTTCCTTGATCTCGGCACCGGGGCGCCGGAATGCCGACACGTCGATCGGGTTGATGCTGTTGATGGAGTTGCCGATGAAGGTGCTTTCGCCCCAGCTGACCACTTGCTTGCCGGCGCGTACGGTGCCGGGCAGGTCGGCGATGGAGTAGTTGTGATAGACGAAGGCATCGAGGATCTGCGCACCGGACGACTTGGAGCCTTCCTTGCGATTGTGGTCACTGATGGGCTTGAACTCGCGGTCTTCATCCTTGAGTTCGAAGTCGTACCAGTACTTGCCACGCACGAACACGCCGGTGTCACCGTACTTGAGTTCCAGGTCGTGCAGGCCCTTGAAGATTTTCGAGAAGGTCTCGCCCTTCTTGAAATTCAGGCGTCCGTCATCACCGGTGGAGGACTGGCCACGGCCGCCATTGACCGTGCCCACATAGTCCTTGTCGGCATTGCGCATGCCCCAACTGGCGCCGACGGACAGCGACGAATCGAACTGCCCCTCGATCTCGCCAATATTGAATGAAACCGCCTGAGCCTGGGCACTGCAGCCCATGGCCACCGCGACGGCCAGCGCCTGCGGCGTGAAGATGGCGCGCATTGTTGTTTTTGTCATGCGTCTTCCCCGGTGAGTGACAGAAGGCCTCACCCTACTGCCGCTGTACCGGGTGCGATAAGCGCACCAAGGAGGTATTCGCAGTGTCGCTCAAAGGAGTGAATGCCTGCGCCAGCGGGGCTGTTCAGAGGCTTATGCATGGGCTGGATGCCGCTGCATCAGGGGAATGGATGGCGGGGATGAAGCCTGGAGCGGGACACTGTTGCCCAGGATGTAAAAGTCCTTGTCCCAATTGACTATTTTTCATTACGCAACAAGCACTTATTCTTGTCGCGCAGTCACGGCAAAGCGCCCGTCACTGCCGCCGAGGTGCTGTTGCAGCACCGGGGCATAACCCTTTCCAGCGCGCCTGAAGCCCTTGGGTTCAGGCCGCTCCCCCAGGTTCACTGACGTTGATTGGTAGCTCCTTGATCTAACGTCTTACTTCGGCCGCTGCTCTTGCAGCGGCCTTTTTTATGCCTGTGGAAAACACGGGCCAGGGCAGGCGCCCAGGCGGTGTCGCCGTCATCGTAATGAAACCGGTGCAGCAGCCGATGCGCCACTGGCGACAGCAGCAGGCCGATGGTCGCAGCAAACACGATGTTGGCGTAAAGGCCATAACCGGCGAGGAACAGCTTGCCGCCGGGGGTGGTCGGCAAGCTGGCGGGCCCCACGCCGCCCAAGAGCATGGCGGCATTGATCAGGGCGTCGTGAAGGGGCATTCCTTCTTCGAAATACAGGTACCCGATGATGCCCAGGCCGATGGAAAAACCAATCAGCGCCAGCACCACCAGGGCGTGGAGAAACAACCGGCGGACAAACAACAAGCGGGATAACACGGGCTGGTCTTTTGACTCGTACATGCCTACGGCTCCTTATGCGTCGGGGGCGTCCACTGCCCATCGAGCATAAAGAGCCCGGCCTCAGGAGTAAAACCGCGCTCTCCCGGCCCGCCCTGTGCCGAGTTTCAGAGGGCGTACTTTTGCAGGTTGTGCATCATTTCCTTCAGGGCTTCGATGTTATCCCCAGGGTGGGCCGCGCCTTCGAAGTCGCAGATCTGCTGCCAGTGGGCCGCCACTTCCTCCGGTGAAAAGCCCTGGCGCGGATCGAAGCCCACCCCCAGGCTGCGCTCCCAGCGCACCTTGCCCATCCAGCCCCCGCCCACTTCGAACAGGCCGGAAGTTTCCTGGCATTGCTCGCTGCCCAGGTACACCACCAGCGGGCTCACCAGTTCCGGCTTCAGCTGTTCGAAGACTTGCGGCGGAATCAGCCCCTCGGTCATGCGCGTGCCGCCGGTGGGTGCGATGGCGTTGACCAGGATGTTGTTCTTGCGGCCCTCGATCGCCAGGGTGCGGGTCAGGCCGTACAGCCCCAACTTGGCCATGCCGTAGTTGGACTGGCCGAAGTTGCCGTAGATGCCTGAAGTGGACGCGGTGAAAATCACCCGGCCATAACCCTGCTCACGCAGATGAGGCCAGGCGGCGCGGGTGACTTTATAGGCACCCTCGACATGCACCCGGTACACCAGGTCCCAATCGGCGTCGTCCATCTTGTGAAAGGTTTTGTCCCGCAAGATGCCAGCGTTATTGACCACCACATCGACCCGGCCAAAGACATCCAGGGCGTGCTGCACGATCTTTTCCCCGTCGGTCACCGAATCATGGTTGGCCTCGGCAATGCCGCCGGCCTCACGAATTTGCGCCACCACCCGATCCGCCGCCGAGGCATTGGCGCCCTCGCCTTGAGTGGATCCGCCCAGGTCGTTGACCAGCACCCGCGCCCCGTGTTTGGCGAACAGCAATGCATGAGCCCGCCCCAGGCCACCGCCAGCGCCGGTAATGACCACGACTTTATCTTCGAAGCGTACAGACTCACTCATACCGAACTCCAACGGGGGCAATGGACAATGCCCCGAGTGTCAGGCAGGCGGCTTCTGGTCACAATAAATACGTTTGCGGCTGAATGGTGGGCAATAAGGCAGCAGGATGATCGCCCAGGTCGGGGCAAGCAGGGCCCGCAGGATCGGGCAGAACGCACGGAACAGGGCCTAGGCGATGCGTCGCAGTCAGGCCATTTTCAGCGGCGGCAGCACGATCTTTTCGCGAAAACCCAGGTAATGCCGGAGTACCTGGACCGGGGCTTCGGTTTGCGGATATTGACCGATCCCGGCCAGCAGCACGGTCTGCGGATTGGGGATCAGTTCGCGGTAACGCTCGACCATGTCGGCCCCGGAGGTGCAGCCCAACGCGCCACTGATCAAGCTCAGCGGCACGTCGTTGCGCTGCATCGCGGCGACCCAGCGTTCACGCAGGAGCCGGCGTTCGGGGATGTAGGCGATCAATTTGTGCAGGATGCGCGGCCCATGATTGCTTTCCACCAGGCTCCAGAAGTCATCCAGGGCGCTTTCACTGGGGCGGGTCTGCGGGCCGAAAATCTGGCTGAAACTCTTCACCAGCGCATCACGACTGAAGGTGCGCCCAAGCATCCAGCCCACCGGGCTGAGCAGCAGTTTTTGCATCAACACCGGGCGATGGGCTTCGGGGAACAGGCCGCCGTTGAGAAACACGCAACTGGCCAGGGTCAGCCGCGCCTCGTAATGCCGGGCCAACAGCTCCTGGGCAACGCTGTCGCCATAATCGTGGGCCAGCACATGCAGCGGCGACTCGATATTCAAGTGGGCCAGCAATGCCTGCTGCAAGTCCGCCTGTTCCAGCAGGCTGTAGGCATGGTCCAGCGGCTTGGCCGAATCGCCAAACCCCAGCATGTCGCAGGCAATCACTTGGTAGCGCTGGGCCAGGGGTTGCCACAGGTAATGCCAATCCCAACTGGCCGTGGGGAAACCATGGATCAGCAGCAGCGGCTCGCCGTGACCGGCCACCCAATAGCGAATGGCCTGCCCGCGAAACATGAAACTGCGCCCGCGCTTGCGCCAGACGCAGAGGGGAATCTCGGCCAGTGGCATTAGAGTTTGTAACCCGAGTCTTGTTGATCGAGCTTGCGCAGCAACGCCGGCCAGGCCAGTGCCCCGCCCATGCCCTGGGCGCTTTTGGTCACCCCGGCGATCATCGCCCGGGCACCAGCCAGGACCTGCGGTTCGATGGCGATCAAGGCCGCGCCGCCGCCCTGGGCCAGCACCTGGATATCGCAGGCGCGCTGGAAGGTGAACATCATCAGGAAAGTGTCGGCGATGGTGCTGCCGCAGGTGAGCAGCCCGTGGTTGTGCAGCATCAGGAAATTGTTCGGCCCCAGGTCCGCCTGCAAGCGCACCTTCTCTTCAGGGTTCAGGGCCACCCCTTCGTAGGCGTGGTAACCCAGGCTCGACAGCACGAACAGGGATTGCTGGCTGATGGGCAACACACCCTGCTGCTGCGCCGACACCGCCACCCCGGAAGCCGTGTGGGTGTGCAGCACACAGACCACGTCATGGCGTACTTCATGCACCGCGCTGTGAATGGTGTAGCCGGCCGGGTTGATCTCGTAGGGGCTGGCCATCAGCTTGTTGCCGGCCTGGTCAACCTTCACCAGGCTGGAGGCGGTGATCTCGTGGAACATCAAGCCGAAGGGGTTGATGAGGAAGTCTTCAGTGCCCGGTACCTTGGCGGAAATATGGGTGAAAATCAGGTCGTCCCAGCCATGCATCGCCACCAGGCGATAACAGGCCGCCAGGTCGACGCGGGTTTGCCACTCGGCCGCGCTGACTTGCTCTTTCACACTCTGCGTCGATGGAACGGGGGCTAGGCTCACGGCAAGGACCTCGATGCTGGTTTTTTTTGTTATGTGTGGGCAGGCATGAACAGCAGTCTAGCCAGCCGCCGAGGCTGGCGTAGTTGCATTGGCAGCCAGCTTACTGACCGAGCGAGTCAGTGCCGAGAATGGCCCCTGACGCAGCCGATGGCGCTCATAACAACCAGGCCAGCACCGGCGCGGCAAACAGATTCAGCAGCCCGGTGAGGACCATCACCAGCCCAGCCACCGAACCCTCTTCACCGCCCACTTCACGGGCCCGGCTAACGCCCGCACCGTGGGCCCCAACGCCAAACAGGGCACCGCGAGCCAGGGCACTGCGCAAGGGCAGCCAACGCAGCAGCACGCCACCCAGCAGGGCCCCAAAGACGCCGGTGAACATCACGAACACCGCGGTCAATTCAGGCACGCCGCCCAGGTCATGGGCCAGGGGCATGGCGAAGGGTGTGGTGATGGAGCGCGGCACCAGGGACAAGGTCACCGAGCTGTCCAGCGCCAGGACCCTGGCCAGGCCAAAGGAACTGGCAATGGAGGCGGTGCTGCCGGCCAGCATCCCGAGCAACAGCGCCGACCAATGGCGCATCAGCAAATGCCGTTGCTGCCAGATCGGCACCGCGAAGGCCACGGTCACCGGCCCCAACACCAGCATCAGCCAGTGGGTGTTGGCGGCGTATTCGGCGTACGCCGTGTGCATCGGCACAGCAATCGCCAACAACAGGGCCGGCACCAGGATCAGCGGCGAGAGCAAGTAGCGTCCGCTGCGGGCATACAGCCAGCGGCTGAACAGGTACGCGCCCAGCGTCAGGGCCAGCCAGAACATCGGCATCAGCTCAAGCGTCATGGCGCATCCGCCAGCGGCAAGCCCACTCCACGGTAAAGGCCGTGACCAGCATCACCATCAAGGTGCTGACGCCGATCACCAACAGGATCCGCCAACCGTCCTCGCGCAGCAGGCCGCCGTAGTCCAGCAGGCTCATCAGCGCGGGGATGAAAAACAGCAACATCTCGGCCATCAACAACCCCGCGCCCAACTGCAACGCCGCCGGCTTGACCCAACCCAGGGCGAACACCAGCAACAGCAACGCCAGCCCGATCACCCCACCGGGAATCGGCCAGGCCAGCCAGCTCGCCAACTGGCAGCCCAGCAGGTAAATCGCCAGCAGGATGGCCAGTTCGGCCAGCAGTCGGCCCAGGTGTTTGAAGGTGGCAATGTTCATCGGCTTCGGTCCTCGCAGGCGTTCATGTTAAAGAAGCGCCCACCATCACCGAAGCGAATTGTTAGACTGGAAGCCATTCCAAAATGGAATTCAGGCTATGGACTTCAAGCAACTGCGCAGTTTTGTCGAAGTGATCCATCAAGGCGGTTTTACCCAAGCGGCCAAGACCCTGCACATCAGCCAGTCGGCGGTCAGCAAGCAGATCGCCCAGCTGGAGCAGAGCCTTGGAACCCCGCTGCTGGATCGCCAGGGTTCCCATATTCACCTGACGGCGGCCGGCAACGTGGTCCTGCAACGGGCCGAAGGCATGCTCCGGCTGCGCAGCGAATTGCTCAGTGAATTGGATGACTTGAGCCAATTGGCCCGTGGCGAGTTGCGCCTGGGCTTGCCGCTGCTGGGCAGCGATGCCCTGTTTGCCGGGTTGTTCGCCGAATACCGCCGACGCTACCCGAACATCAGTGTGCAACTGCTGGAAGGCGGCAGCCTGAACATCGAGCAGGCGGTGCAAACCGGCGAGCTGGAACTGGGCGGCAGCCTGACGCCCAAAGACCCGCTGTTCGACTACCAGTCTTTTTGCGACGAACCTCTGGACGCCCTGCTGCCGGCCGACCACCCCTTGGCGATGAATGCTCAGGTGCGGCTGGAGGAATTGGCCGAGACGCCCTTCCTGCTGTATCAGCGCAGCTTCGTGCTCAACGATCGCCTGCTCCAGGCCTGCCAGCAAGTGGGCTTTACCCCCAAGGAAGGCGGGCGCAGCGGCCAGGCGGATTTTCTCGCGGCCCTGGTGGCTGCCGGGCAAGGCGTGGTGCTGCTGCCCAGCGTGGTCGCCCGGGGCCTGGTGAGGCCAGGCGTGGTGCGCCTGACCCTCAAGGCCCCCGAGTACCTGCGCTGGGACATTGCCTTTATCTGGCGTCGCGGGGCCTATCTGTCCAAGGCCGCGCAAGCCTGGCTGGCGTTGCTGCGCGAGCGCAGGGTCAGCCGCGCAGCGCCTTGACCAGATCGCCCAGCCAAGGCTCGGCATCGGTTTCCGGGGTCACGCTTTCACTCGCGTCCAGGCGCAGCATCGGCAGCACCTCGGTAACCCCAAGCTCGGCAAACAGCTCGCGCATCTGCTCGCCACCACCACAGAAGGTGTCGCCGTAACTGGAGTCGCCTAGGCCGATCACCGCCCCAGGCAGGCCACGCCAAGCGGCGGGCAATTGGTCACGAAGGGTCGAATACAGCGGCACCAGGTTGTCCGGCAGCTCACCCATGCCCGTGGTGGAGGTCACGGCCAAAAAGGCTTGTGGGGCGAACGCCTGGAGCTCCGCCAGGGTCGCGCGGGGGTTGTGCAAGGCCTCGAAACCTGCGGCTTTGAGAAGGTTGGCAGCGTGCCGGGCGACTTCTTCAGCCGTGCCGTACACCGAGCCGGAAAGGATGGCGACTTTCATCAATCTGATCCTGAAGCTGAGTAAAAGACTGGGATATTAACAGCTAGGCGCTAAAATCCGGACCCTGGGCGGTCGTCCCAAAAGCTAATGGCAAGTGGACAGCTTGCCGGCATCTCTTAAAATGCGGCACCTGCCGAACGATTGCGGAACCTGATGATGATCAATGCTCACTTGCTGCAACGGATGATCAACGCCTCCAACGACGGCATTGTGGTCGCCGAACAGGAAGGCGAAGACAACATCGTGATCTACGTGAACCCGGCGTTCGAGCGGCTCACGGGCTACAGCGCCGACGAAGTGCTGTACCAGGATTGCCGCTTTCTCCAGTCCGGCGATCGCGACCAGCCGGGCCTGGTGGCGATTCGTCAGGCCCTGAGCCAAGGCCAGCCGTGCCGTCAGGTCCTGCGCAATTACCGCAAGGACGGCAGCCACTTCTGGAATGAGCTGTCGATCACCCCGGTGTTCAACGACAGCGACCAACTGACCTACTTCATTGGGGTGCAGAAAGACGTCACCGCGCAGGTCAAGGCACAACAGCGACTGGCCCAGCTGGAGCAGCAACTGGCCGAAGCCCAGGCTGAGCTGGCTGCAATAAAGGCGACAAACGGCGAAAACAATTTATCGAATTAGTGGTCAGTAGCTATATTCCCCCGACGACTTTGTAACCTTTTCTTTCGAGCAGACCATGCGCGATGCCCTACTGACCCAGGATGAACTGGACTTCATTCAGACCATGCAGCACAACCCGCAACTCAACATGCGGGATGCCAACTCGAGCCTGATGGTCAATGGTGGCGCGCAGATTCGTGATTTGCTCACGCGGCTGGCCGCCAATGAAAAGGTCACCATCCAGGCGCATTTCGAAAATCAGCAAATGACCTTCCCCCTGCACCTCGTGGAAGACGAGTTCCATGCCCTGCACCTGCGCCTGGGCGTGCCGAGCATCTACGAGGACGGCCCGATGGTGCGGCCATGGCGCCTGATTCTGGAGGAGCCGGTCGCGCTGGAAAACGCCAAAGGCCAACCCGGGCAGCTGTGGGTTCACGAGGTGTCGTTCAAAGGGGTGCTGCTGGAGATCCGCAACCGCACCAAACCGCCCAAGCAGTTCGCCTTGTGGTTCAGCCCGTCGGGTTATGAGCGCATCGCCTTGCATGGCAAGTTCGAGCGCGAGACTGACAGCGGCTTTTATGCCTACCGGCTGGACCAGAGCGATCTGGAAGAAACCGAGCGGCTACGCCAGTTCATCCTGCAACAACATCGCCTGACCCATCCCGCCCTTCACGCCTGACCCGCGCTCAGGTATCCAACTTGCCGCTGAGAAACTGCCGCAGCCGTTGTGGGATCACCCGTGCGTCGTTACCCAGGCAGGCCACCGGTGAAGTGGCGAGACTGTCCTGGGCCAGTTCGGCGGTATCGCCGGCCAGCATCAAAGGACAATCCAGGGTCATGGCCAGGCGATTCAGGCGTCGTGGCAGCTCGGCGGCCGGCGCATGGTTGGAAAACAGCACCAGCGCCGCCGGCTTGATCTTCTCGCAAACCAGGGTCAATTCATCCAGGGGCGCACCCTGCCCCAGCACCCGGACCTCGAACTCGCCGCTGCCCAGCATCAGGGCCGTCACCAGCAACTCCAACTCACGCCCCTGATCACCCAGCGCCGCCAACAGCAACGGCCGCGCCTGGGCACCTCGTTGCAAGGCCAGGCGCTGACTGATCCGCGCCCGCAAAAAGCCGTCGAGAAACAACCACTCACAGGCACGTCCAAACGCTTCCTGGGCCTGCAGCAGTTGCCTCCAGAACGGCATGAGAATGTCCTGGAACACCACGGTCAGTGAATAGCTGGAAAAAATCTGCCCGTACAACCGCTCCAGTTGCGCCTCGTCAAAGGCACTGACCGCCACCCCCAACTGGCTGCGCCACTGCGCGTATTCGCCCTGCAACCCCTCATCCGGCGCCACACGGTCCAGGTTCTGGGCCACCTGGGTCTTGGCCAGGATCTTGCCAACCTTGCTCACCGACACGCCGCGCTCGATCCAGCCGAGGATCTCGCGGACCGTCTCGACATCGCCCATGGAGTACAGGCGATGCCCACTTTCAGTGCGCGTGGGCTGGATCAAACCATAGCGCCGCTCCCAGGCGCGCAAGGTCACAGGGTTGATCCCGGTCAGCCGCGAAACTTCGCGGATCGGAAACAGATCGTCCTGCACCAGGGGGCTGGCGGGCTGGGAGACGCGGGCAAGTTCAGTCATGACGGGCATCTGGGGAGAAAACACCGATTAAGCAAAGTGGCGGCCATTCTACTCTTCCTGGGCCGCTGTGCCTCAAGCCAGACAAAAGCCGACCAATGTCGTTGGTGGTTGGCCAGGAATCAGGAATAATCCTTGCTTGTTCGCAAACGCGGCCCAACACCCCGGGCCACGTTCGGCGCCTGCCTTATCCAGGCAGCGCATAGGCTTTACGGAGATACATAATGTCTACCTCACCCGTCACCTTGATGGTTGCCCGGCGCGTTGCCGACGGGCGTTACCAGGATCTGATCGCCTGGCTGCGCGAAGGCGAGCAACTGGCCACCGACTTTCCCGGCTACCTGGGCTCCGGCGTCCTGGCCCCGCCGCCCGACGATGACGAATTCCAGATCATCTTCCGCTTTGCCGACGAGCAGACCCTGCACACCTGGGAGCACTCGGCGTCGCGCACCGCCTGGCTGGCCCGCGGCAGCGACCTGTTCGCCCACCCGTCCGAGCATCGGGTCAGTGGCATCGACGGCTGGTTTGGCGCCATCGATCAACGCCCACCGCGCTGGAAACAGGCCGTGGCGATCTGGCTGGCATTCTTTCCGGTGTCCCTGCTGTTCAACTTCGTCCTCGGCCCGCTGCTGAGCGACCTGAGCCTGCTGCCCCGGGTCTTCGTCAGCACCCTGGCCCTGACGCCGCTGATGGTCTACCTGTTCATCCCGCTGTCGACCCGGTTGCTGGCCAACTGGCTCCACAGCACCCCGGTCCGCACGCTGCCAGCCACTCCATCGACCCAAAACCCGTGATTCGCCAGCGAGCCGGCTCCCACCTGTAGGAGCCGGCTTGCCAGCGATGCTCCCCCTGGGCGCAACAGCCACAACAGGCACAGCGCGCCACCCGCTGGTATAGTTTTGCTCCACCCGCGACGCGAGCCCTCCATGAACCCCTCCTCCGCCCCGATCCTGATCACGGGTGCCAGCCAGCGTGTCGGCCTGCATTGCGCCCTGCGCCTGCTGGAAGACGGGCACCCGGTCATTGTCACCTATCGCAGCGATCGCCCCGGCCTGCAGACCTTGCGCGAAAAGGGCGCCACCCTGCTGTTCGCCGACTTCTCCAGTGAAGCCGGAATCCTGGCCTTGATCGGCGAGTTGAAAAACCATACCGACCGCTTGCGGGCCATCGTCCATAACGCTTCAGAGTGGCTGGCGGAAACCCAGGACCAGGAAGGCGCTGCCTTCACCCGTATGTTCAACGTGCACATGCTCGCGCCCTACCTGATTAACTTGCATTGCGCCGAACTGCTGGAACGCTCCACACCGGCGGACATCGTCCATATCAGCGACGACGTGACCCGCAAAGGCAGCAGCAAGCACATCGCCTACTGCGCCAGTAAAGCCGGCCTGGAGAGCCTGACCCTGTCGTTCGCCGCCCAGTACGCGCCGCAGATCAAGGTCAACGGCATAGCCCCGGCCCTGCTATTGTTCAACCCCGACGACGACGCGGCGTACCGCGCCAAGGCCCTGGCCAAATCCGCGCTGGGCATCGAACCCGGCAGCGAAGTGATCTACCAGAGCCTGCGCTATCTGCTGGACAACCCCTATGTCACCGGCACGACCCTGACCGTTAATGGCGGAAGACACGTCAAATAAGCCTTCCCGCGAGGATGTTGTATGTCTTTAACCCTGCCCCAGCACTACCGCGAGATCCTCAAGGGTCTTGGCGAGGACCCCGAACGCGAGGGCCTGCTCGATACGCCGCAACGCGCGGCCAAGGCCATGCAATACCTGTGTCACGGTTATGAGCAGTCGCTGGAAGAAATCGTCAACGGCGCCCTGTTTGCCTCGCAAAGCGATGAAATGGTGATCGTGGCCGACATCGAACTGTATTCACTGTGCGAACACCACTTGCTGCCCTTCATCGGCAAGGCCCATGTGGCTTATATTCCCACCGGCAAAGTGCTGGGCCTGTCGAAGATCGCGCGAATCGTCGACATGTTCGCCCGGCGCCTGCAGATCCAGGAGAACCTCACCCGGGAAATCGCCGACGCGGTGCAGCGTGTAACCCAGGCCGCCGGCGTGGCCGTAGTGATCGAGGCCAAGCACATGTGCATGATGATGCGCGGCGTCGAGAAACAGAATTCCACCATGCACACCTCGGTGATGCTCGGCGCCTTCCGCGACTCGAGCACCACACGCCAGGAATTCCTGCAATTGATTGGACGGAGTAAGTAGCAATGCCACAACTTCAGCCAGGAATGGCTCGCATCCGGGTCAAGGACCTGCGCCTGCGAACCTTTATCGGCATCAACGAGGACGAAATCCTCAACAAGCAGGATGTGTTGATCAACCTGACCATCCTCTATGCCGCCCAGGAAGCCGTGCGCGATAACGACATCGACCACGCCCTGAACTACCGCACCATCACCAAGGCGGTGATCGCCCATGTGGAGGGCAACCGTTTTGCCCTGCTCGAACGCCTGACCCAGGAGTTGCTGGACCTGGTGATGAGCAATGGGTCGGTGCTGTACGCCGAAGTCGAAGTCGACAAACCCCACGCCCTGCGTTTTGCCGAGTCGGTGTCAATTACCTTGGCGGCCAGTCGTTAGCGGCAAGCTGCACGTCGAAAGCCGAACGGCTTTGGCTTGCAGCGGCTGCTGTCTTCCACTTTTTTCGCAGTGAACCTTATGACTTCCCAAGAACGTCTTGAACTTGAGGCCGCGGCCTTTCGCCGCTTGGTGGCGCACCTGGACAGCCGCAAGGATGTGCAGAATATCGACCTGATGAACCTGTCCGGTTTCTGCCGCAATTGCCTGTCCAAGTGGTACAAGGCCGAGGCCGACGAGCGCCAGATCGAGCTCAGCCTCGATGACGCCCGTGAAGTGGTGTACGGCATGCCCTACGCCGAATGGAAAAATCTCTACCAGAAAGAAGCCAGCGCCGAGCAGCAAGCGGCGTTCGCCAAAGGAAAAACCCATGACTGACCTGAACACCCTGCGCGCCAGCCTCAAGAGCGGCGAACACGCCTTCGCTGACACACTGGCCTTTATCGCCGCCGGTTACGACTACCAGCCGCAAGCCTTCACCAATGGCGACGTGGAAAACGCCGCCGGGCAGAACGAAGGCTCGTGCAAGACCCTGGGCCTGGCCCTGCTGGAAGGCTTGAGCGATGAAGAAGCCCTGCTGGCCTTCGGTGAGCATTACCGCTCCGTACTGGCCACCCCGCAAGGCAGCGACCACGGCAACATCCGCGCCCTGATCGCCCATGGCCTGGCCGGCGTGAAGCTGGCGGCCCAGCCCCTGACCCGGCGCTGATCCCTGCCCCACACGCCACCCCGTAGGAGCGGCGTTGGTCAGAGGGTTGCCCATAAAAAAACCGGCTTGCGCCGGTTTTTTTATTGCAACGGATTTAGAACGAAGCGTTCTGCAGGCCGTCCAGGTAACGCTCGGTGTCCAGTGCCGCCATGCAGCCGGCACCGGCCGAGGTGATGGCCTGGCGGTAAACGTGGTCAGCCACGTCACCGGCCGCGAAGATGCCTTCGACGCTGGTGGCGGTGGCATTACCATCACGACCGCCCTGCACCACCAGGTAACCGTCCTTGAGCGCCAGCTGGCCTTCGAACAGCGAGGTGTTCGGGGTGTGGCCGATGGCGATGAACACGCCGTCGACTTTCAGTTCGTCGAAGCTGCCGTCGTTGTTCTTCAAGCGCGCACCGGTCACGCCCATGTTGTCGCCCAGCACTTCGTCCAGGTTGGAGTTCAGCTTGAGCTCGATTTTGCCTTCGGCAACCCGGGCATTCAGCTTGTCGATCAGAATCTTCTCGGCGCGGAAGGTATCGCGACGGTGGATCAGGGTGACCTTGCTGGCGATGTTGGCCAGGTACAGGGCTTCTTCGACAGCGGTGTTACCGCCACCGACCACGGCCACAGGCTTGTTGCGATAGAAGAAACCGTCGCAGGTGGCGCAAGCGGAAACGCCTTTACCCATGAACGCTTCTTCCGATGGCAGGCCCAGGTAACGAGCGCTGGCGCCAGTGGCAATGATCAGCGCATCGCAGGTGTAGGTCGCGCTGTCGCCAGTCAGGGTGTAAGGCTTGGCGGCGAAGTCCACGGCGTTGATGTGATCGAAAACGATCTCGGTCTCGAAACGCTCGGCGTGCTCACGCATACGCTCCATCAGCGCCGGGCCGGTCAGGCCATGGACGTCGCCCGGCCAGTTGTCGACTTCGGTGGTGGTGGTCAGTTGGCCGCCAGCCTGCATGCCGGTGATCAGCAATGGCTTGAGGTTGGCACGGGCCGCGTAGACCGCTGCGCTGTAACCGGCAGGGCCGGAACCGAGAATAATCACACGCGAATGGCGTACTTCAGACATGAGTCACTCCTATCGACCGGCCCGGGTGACCTGGCGCGGAACGCCGGATAGCCGGCTGGAATAAAAAAGGACGGCGAAACCTTGGGGAAGGTTAAAACTCGCCCGTCCCAAAAAATATGGGTGAAGCGTATAGAGGGGGCGAAGATTAAGGAAATACGGTTTAACAATCCAGCTCATAGGCGGTCTCTATCCGGTAACGCTCCATTTCAAAGGGGCTTTGTTACCGTTGATGTCGACCTGTTCACCGCGCTTTCACCGTTCGGGCAAAGCCGGTAAGGTCGGCGCGTTTTCCACTGCTCGGAGCACTTTATGCCCGCCCCCGTACTGTCCGGCCCGCAATACCTGCGTGAAGGCCTGAAGCTGGTCCTCAGCCCGGGCCTGCGCTTGTTCGTCCTCCTGCCCCTGATGATCAACCTGGTGTTGTTCGTCGGATTGATCTATCTGGCCGGCCATCAGTTCAGTCTGTGGGTCGACACCCTGATGCCCTCACTCCCCGATTGGCTGAGTTTCCTCAGCTACCTGCTCTGGCCGCTGTTCGTGGTGCTGGTGGCGCTGATGGTGTTTTTCAGCTTCACCATGCTGGCCAATATCATCGCCGCGCCCTTCAACGGTTTTCTCGCGGAGAAAGTCGAGATCGTGGTACGTGGCACCGACGAGTTCCCGGCGTTCAGTTGGGGCGAGCTGATCGCCATGATCCCTCGCACCCTGGCGCGGGAAATGCGCAAACTGGGGTATTTCCTGCCCCGGGCCATCGGCCTGTTCATTCTCTCGTTCATTCCCGTGGTGAACCTGATTGCCGCACCGCTGTGGCTGTTGTTCGGCGTGTGGATGATGGCAATCCAATACATCGACTACCCGGCGGACAACCACAAGCTGGGCTGGAACGAAATGCTCGCCTGGCTGCGTGAGAAGCGCTGGCAGAGCCTGGGGTTCGGCGGCATCGTCTACCTGGCGCTGATGATCCCCTTCGTCAATATCCTCATGATGCCGGCCGCCGTGGCCGGGGCCACCCTGTTCTGGGTCCGCGAACGCGGGGCCGAGAAGCTGGTGGCCGAGCAACGCTGATCGGGTCACAAATCCATCATCGCAACGTCATGCGGGCGACATGGCCTCAGCCGACACTGAGGTCATGACGACAGCCCTGCACATCACCCTGATCACCGAAACCTTCCCCCCGGAAATCAACGGCGTGGCCAATACCCTGGGCCGCCTGTGCGACGGCCTGCGCGCCCGTGGACACCAGGTTGAGCTGATCCGCCCACGCCAGGGTTGTGATCAGACCCGCCCCAGCGACGACGCCTTGCTGTTATGCCGCGGCTGGCCGCTGCCGGGGTATCCAGGCCTGCAATGGGGCCAGTCGTCGATGCACAAGCTGTTACGCCGCTGGAAGCGCCAGCGCCCGGACGTGTTGTACATCGCCACCGAAGGTCCCTTGGGGCTGTCTGCCCTACGGGCGGCGCGGCGCCTGGGGATTTCCGTGGTCAGCGGTTTCCACACCAACTTCCAACAGTACTCCAGCCAGTACGGCCTGGGCCTGCTGACCCGCCTGCTGACCCATTACCTGCGCTGGTTTCACAACCGCTCCCAATTGACCCTGGTGCCCAGCACCAGCCAGCGCCTGGAATTGGAACGTCGGCATTTCGAACGCCTGGCCCTGCTGGCCCGAGGCGTCGACAGCCAACTCTTCCACCCCACCAGGCGCCGCAACGACCTGCGAGAAAGCTGGGGCCTGGGGCCCGACGACATTGCGGTGATCCATGTCGGGCGCCTGGCACCGGAGAAGAACCTCGGCCTGCTCAAGCGCTGCTTCAACAGCCTGAGCAACGCCTATCCACAACGGCGGATGAAGCTGATTGTGGTGGGCGATGGGCCACAGCGGGCGAGCTTGCAACAGGAACTGCCCGAGGCGATTTTTTGTGGCAGCCAGCGCGGCGAAACCCTGGCCAGTCATTACGCGTCGGGGGACTTGTTTCTTTTTCCCAGCCTGACCGAGACCTTCGGCAACGTGGTGCTCGAAGCCCTGGCATCGGGGTTGGGCGTGGTGGCGTATGACCAAGCCGCGGCCGCCCAGCACATTCGCCACGGCTATAACGGGGTGCTGGCCATGCCGGGGGATGAAAGCGCCTTCTGCGACGCCGCCACCTGGCTGCTGGAGGAGCAGGAAACCCTGCGTCGGGTGCGGCTCAATGCTCGGCAACATGCCAGCCGCCAGGGCTGGCCGGCAATCATCGAGCAGTTTGAGAACCAATTGCGCGGGGCCTGCCAGGTCGAGCAAGGGCTGCCTGACGGCCGGTTACTGCCTTGAACACTGCAGCACTGAGACCGGGCTGATCTGAACCCATCATCGGCAAACCCACGCCATCTCGGTCGAAGGCGTGGGCCTGCCCGTGATCAGGTCGCGCTTAAACCAAGGTCATCAACGCCTCGCGGCTGAAGGGCAGGATGTCTTGCTCACGACCTTCACGCACCTTCTGCGCCCAATCCGGATCCACCAACAGGGCGCGGCCCACGGCCACCAGGTCGAACTCGTCGTTGTTCAGGCGCTCCAGGAGCTTTTCCAGACTCGCCGGCTGCGCCACCTTGTCGGTGTTGACCATGAACTGCAGGAACTCGCCGTCCAGGCCGACGCTGCCCACGGTGATGGTGGGTTTGCCGGTGAGCTTGCGGGTCCAGCCAGCCAGGTTGAGCTCGGAACCTTCGAACTCCGGCTCCCAGAAACGCCGCGTCGAGCAGTGGAAAATATCCACGCCGGCATCCGCCAGAGGCTTGAGGAACGCGCCCAGGGCTTCCGGGGTTTGCACCAGGCGAGCGCTGTAATCCTGCTGCTTCCACTGGGAGAAACGGAAGATGATCGGGAAGTCCGGGCCCACCGCCGCACGCACCGCCTGGATCAACTCAATGGCAAAACGCGAACGCTGGGCCAGGTCGCCGCCGTACTCGTCGGTGCGCTGGTTGCTGCCTTCCCAGAAGAACTGATCCACCAGGTAGCCATGGGCGCCGTGGATCTCCACGCCGTCCATGCCGATGCTCTGGGCATCCTTGGCCGCCTGGGCGAACGCTGCGATGACCTGCTGAATGTCTTGATGGGTCATGCCATGCACCACCACCTGCCCGTCCTTGAGCTTCTCGCTGGGGCCAAAGCCCGGCACGCTGGCGTCCGGCTCAGTGCCCAGGCGTCGCACGTTACCCACGTGCCAGAGTTGCGGAACGATCTTGCCACCTGCGGCGTGGACCGCATCCACCACCTTCTTCCAGCCGGCCAAGGCCGCCTCACCGTAGAAATGCGGCACGTTCGGGTAGCCGTTGGCGGCCGGATGCCCGACGGTGGTGCCTTCGGTGATGATCAGGCCCACGCCGGCTGCGGCACGACGCCGGTAATATTCGATGACTTTCGAGTTGGGGACACCACCCGGGGAAAACGAGCGGGTCATGGGCGCCATGACCACACGGGTCGGCAACTCCAAGGCACCGAGCTGGAAGGGTTTGAACAAGGCTTGTACAGGCATGCGGCACTCCGGGGATCAGCGGGCTCGGATCATTGATCGGGACGTCGACACCCGACAGGACGCGGGCCGACAAACTTATGATGGCGATAATATTCATCGCCTGAAGCGCAGCACAGCACTATTGATCAGGGTGATTAAGGTGCAAAAGCGCAGAAGGGAATTCAAGGAAACTCGGGGGAACTGGCCGGGCAGCGGGGCCCGGCAGTCAGGGTCAGCTCAGGGCTTTTTCGATCGCCTGAACCACCGCCGGATCATCCGGTGCCGTGCGTGGGGAGAAACGCGCCAGGACGCGACCGTCCTTGCCCAGGAGGAATTTCTCGAAGTTCCAGGTGATATCCCCAGGGAACTCCGCGCCTTCGCCCGCCAGCAGACGGTACAACTGGTGACGCTCCGGACCATTCACCTCCAGCTTGCTGCTCAGCGGAAAGGTCACGCCATAGTTGAGGCTGCAGAAGTCCTGAATCTCCTGCTCGGAGCCCGGCTCCTGCCCGGCGAACTGATTGCACGGCAGGCCCAGGACACTGAACCCCTGGCCCTTGTACTGCTGATAGAGGTTCTCCAGCGCCGCGTATTGTGGTGTCAGGCCACACTTGGAGGCGACGTTGACCACCAGCACGACGTGCCCTTTGAAAGGGGCGAGCGGTAGCTCCTGACCATCCAGGGCTTTCAATTTAAGGTCGTGAAAAGCACTCATGACGAACTCCAAATTCCCGTGTTCTAACAGAAAACAGCCTCTCGACAGCACACCCTGTGCCCACGGCAATAACCGCGCCGACTAAAAAGGCGCCCTCGGGCGCTCTCCAGTCAACTTGAGCTTAGCGCAGAAAATCAGTGGTGATGGCCACCTTCGCCATGGACGTGGCCATGAGCGATTTCTTCCTGGCTGGCGTCGCGGATGGCGACGATTTTTACTTGGAAGTTCAGACGCTGGCCGGCCAACGGGTGGTTGCCGTCAACGGTCACGTCGTCGCCGTCCAGGTCACGGATGGTGACGATCTGCATCTGGCCGTCCGGAGCGGACGCGTGGAACTGCATGCCCACTTCCAGCTCGTCGACGCCTTCGAACATGCTGCGGCTCAAGGTGCTGACCAGTTCGGCCGCGTATTCGCCGTAGGCATCTTCAGGTTCTACGGCAACGGTCAGTTCATCACCAACCTGCTTGCCTTCCAGGGCTTTTTCCAGGCCTGGGATGATGTTACCTGCGCCTTGCAGGTAGACCAGCGGGGCGCCGCCGGCAGAGCTGTCGATGACCTCACCAGCGTCGTTGGTCAGGGTATAGTCGATGGAGACAGCCTTATTGGCGGCGATCAGCATGGGGCGAGACCTTTTGCATTAGAAATGAAGAGCCGCAAGTTTAGCGAAGCCATCGCTCGAAAGCGAACGGAACCCAGACAGACGGACACCCATGAAACCCTCCACAGTCACCGGTTTTCATCAGGATGAAGACAGCCATTGGGTCGTCGAACTGTCCTGCGGCCACACCCAGCACTTGCGCCACCTGCCGCCCTGGCAATCCCGCAGCTGGGTCCTGGACCCCGCGCAACGCCAGGAAAAAATAGGCCAGGCCTTTGCCTGTGGCTGGTGTGCGCAGGGCGCGGATAACGATAACCTTAGCGCCTGACGATCAGGTAGGCGGCCAGCCATAGACCGCCACCTTTGCCATGCACCTTCTGAGAATTCGCATGCAAACTTTTTTTATCGCGCCCACCGATTTTGGTGTGGGTCTGACCTCCATCAGCCTCGGGCTGGTGCGTACCCTGGAACGGGCCGGCCTGAAAGTCGGCTTTTTCAAGCCCATTGCCCAGCCCCATCCCGGCGATACCGGCCCCGAGCGCTCCACTGAGCTGGTGGCCCGCACCCACGGCCTCAAGCCGCCGCAGCCCCTGGCGCTGGCCCATGTCGAGCGGATGCTCGGCGACGGTCAGTTGGATGAGCTGCTGGAAGAAATCATCACCCTCTATCAGGAAGCCGCCATCGGCAAGGACGTGCTGATCGTCGAGGGCATGGTGCCGACCCGCAGCGCCAGCTACGCGGCCCGGGTCAACCTGCACCTGGCGAAAAGCCTGGATGCCGAGGTGATCCTGGTCTCGGCGCCGGAAAACGAAGTGCTCACCGAACTGTCCGGGCGCGTGGAGTTGCAAGCGCAGCTGTTTGGCGGCCCGCGAGACCCGAAAGTGCTCGGGGTGATCCTCAACAAGGTGCGCACCGACGAAAGCATGGAGCAATTCTCCGCGCGCCTGAAAGAACACTCGCCGCTGTTGCGCAGCGGCGACTTCCGCCTGCTGGGCTGCATCCCCTTCCAGCCGGAACTGAATGCCCCGCGCACCCGCGATGTGGCGGACCTGATGGGCGCCCAAGTGCTCAATGCCGGCGACTATGAAAGCCGGCGCATGAGCAAAATCATCATTTGCGCGCGCACCATGCGCAACACCGTGGAACTGCTCAAGCCCGGCGTGCTGGTGGTAACCCCGGGCGACCGCGACGACATCATCCTCGCTGTCAGCCTGGCAGCGATCAACGGCGTGCCTCTGGCCGGACTGCTGCTGACCAGTGACACCCTGCCCGACCCACGGATCATGGAGCTGTGCCGCGGCGCGCTGAATGCCGGCCTGCCGGTGCTGTCGGTGAGCTCCGGCTCTTACGACACCGCCAACCAGCTCAATGGCCTGAACAAGGAAATCCCCATCGATGACCGCGAGCGCGCGGAAATCATCACCGACTTCGTCGCCAGCCACCTGGACGCCCGCTGGCTGCACCAGCGCTGCGGCACCCCGCGGGAAATGCGCCTGTCACCGGCGGTGTTCCGCTATCAGTTGATCCAGCGTGCCCAGGAGGCCAACAAACGCATCGTCCTGCCGGAAGGCAGCGAGCCGTTGACCGTACAAGCGGCGGCTATCTGCCAGGCCCGGGGCATTGCCCGCTGCGTGCTCCTGGCCAAACCGGAAGACGTGCAGGCCGTGGCCCGCGCCCACGGCATCGAGTTGCCGCCGGGCCTGGAGATCCTCGACCCGGACCTGGTGCGCGAGCGCTACGTGGAGCCCATGGTGGCTTTGCGCAAGAGTAAAAGCCTCAACGCGCCCATGGCCGAGCAGCAACTGGAAGACCCGGTGGTGATCGGCACCATGATGCTGGCCCTGGATGAAGTCGACGGCCTGGTCTCGGGGGTCATTCACTCCACCGCCAACACCATTCGCCCGGCCCTGCAACTGATCAAGACCGCACCCGGCTGCACCCTGGTGTCCTCCGTGTTTTTCATGCTGTTCCCCGAGCAGGTGCTAGTGTACGGCGACTGCGTGATGAACCCGCACCCCAGCGCCAGCGAACTGGCGGAGATTGCCCTGCAAAGCGCCGACTCGGCCGCCGCCTTCGGCATCACCCCGCGAGTGGCGATGATCAGCTATTCCAGCGGCGACTCGGCCAGCGGCGAAGAAGTGGAAAAGGTCCGCGAAGCCACCTTGCTGGCCCATGAAGCGCAAAGCACGCTGCTGATCGACGGCCCGCTGCAATATGACGCCGCTGCCAATGAAAACGTGGCCCGGCAACTGGCCCCCAACAGCCAGGTCGCCGGCAAGGCCACGGTCTTTGTGTTCCCCGACCTGAACACCGGCAACACCACCCACAAGGCGGTGCAACGCAGCGCCGATTGCGTGAGCCTGGGGCCGATGCTGCAAGGCCTGCGCAAACCGGTGAACGACCTGCCGCGCGGCGCCCAGGTCGATGACATCGTCTACACCATCGCCCTCACCGCGATCCAAGCCGCCAACCGACCTATGGATGTCTAAATGCTGGAATTTCTGCCTGCCGCCCTGCGCGGGGTCATCGCCTCGCTGCTCCTGGCGCTGAACACCATCCTGCTGTGCTCGTTTCTGTTCTGCGTGGCGATCGTCAAGGCCCTGCCCTTCGCCCTCACCCAGCGCTTGAGCATCTGGCTGATGAACCACACCCACGAGGCCTGGATCAGCAACAACAAGGCCTGGATGCAACTGGTCTGCCGCACCCGCTGGCACCTGCGCGGCCTGGAGGGCCTGGACTACCAGCACTCTTATCTGGTGACCAGCAACCACCAGAGCTGGGTCGACATCATGGTGCTGCAGTACGTGCTCAACCGACGCATCCGCCCGCTGAAGTTCTTTCTCAAGCAGGAACTGATCTGGGTGCCGGTCATCGGCCTGGCCTGGTGGGCATTGGGCTTTCCCTTTATGAAGCGCTATTCCAAGGCCTACCTGGAGAAGTACCCGGAAAAGAAAGGCAAGGACCTGGAAACCACCCGCAAGACCTGCGCGAAGTTTCGCAACCAGCCGGTGGGCATCTTCAACTTCGCTGAAGGCACGCGCTTTACCGAGGGCAAGCACGCCCAGCAGCAATCACCGTTTCGCTACCTGCTCAAACCCAAGGCCGGCGGCATTGCTTTTGTGCTGGATGCCATGGGCGAACAGTTGGAGTCCATCGTCAACGTGACCATCCACTACCCAGCCGGACGGCCCGGTTACTGGGACCTGCTGTGCGGTCGAGTCAAAGACGTGGTGGTGCAGTTTGAAGAAGTGCAGATTCCGCCACAGTTCATTGGCAAGAATTATGAGCAGGATGGGGAGTACCGGTTGGCGTTCCAGGGGTGGATCAATAAGCTGTGGGAAGACAAAGATGCACTGCTCGAGCGGTTGCATCAGGAATATCCTGGCCGGTCTTGAGGGTTCCATCGCCGGCAAGCCGGCTCCTACGGTTGATCGCATTCCCATGTAGGAGGCGACTTGCCGGCGATGACATCAGCCGCAACACCCACAATGCAAAAGCCCGCCACCGATCACTCGGTGGCGGGCTTTTTTGTGGCCGCGTGGTTTAGATCGCGCCGCGTTGACGCAACAGATCCAGCACCTGCTTGACGCTTTCTTCCAGCGACAGGGCCTGGGTGTCGATCACCAGATCGGCATTCAACGGCACGTCGTAAGGGAAGGACTCGCCCGGGATGTTATCCCCGCCCGCCGCGTACAGGCCTTGCGGATCGCGCTCGGCGCACACCGCTGGAGAAGCCTGGACGTAAACGGTCAGCAAACGCTCCTTGCCGATCAGCGCCTTGGCCTGTTCACGGCCTTCAGCGTCCGGTGCAACAAAAGCGGCCAGGGTCAGCAGGCCGGCTTCGTTGAACTGACGGGCCACGTGGGCCGCACGACGCCAGTTCTCGGTACGCCCGGCGCGGTCCTGAGGCAGGCCCTTGTTCAGGTCGTGACGCAGGTTCTGGCCATCGAGGACGAACACCGCGCGGCCCATGTCGAACAGGCGACGCTCAACCGCATAAGCCAGGGTGCTTTTGCCAGCACCCGACAGGCCGCTGAACAGCACGGTAGCCGGTTGCTGGCCGAAGCGCAGGGCGCGCTCTTCGGTGGCCACGTGGGCCAACTTGCCGTGCTGAGCCGAGCTGCCGTGGGTGACCGGCGGAGCGATGATCATGCCCGCCGCCACGGTGCCGTTGGTCAAACGGTCGATCACGATGAACGCACCAGTGGTGCGGTTGCTGTCGTAACCGTCCAACGCGATGGCGGCGTCGAGGCTGACCTTGACCCGGCCGATCTCGTTCAGTTGCAGCGAACTCGCCGGGCCTTCGGCCAGGGTGTTCACATCCACACGGTGCACGATGCTGGTGATGGAACCCGGCACGTAGCTGGTGGCGCGCTTGATGTCGTACTTCTTGCCGGGCAGCATCGGCTCTTCGGCCATCCACACCAGCATGGCGTCGAAGGCGTCGGTCACTTGCGGCACGTTGTCGGCATGTACCAGCAGGTCGCCACGGGAGATGTCGATCTCGTCTTCCATGGTCAGGGTCACGGCCTGGCCTGGGCCGGCGTGCTCCAGCTCACCTTCGAAGGTGACGATGGATTTGACCCGGCTGCTCTTGCCCGACGGCAGGACCACGACTTCGTCGCCCTTGTGCACGATGCCGCTAGCCAGGGTGCCGGCGAAACCGCGGAAGTTCAGGTTCGGACGGTTGACGTACTGCACCGGGAAACGCAGGTCGGTGTAGTTGCGGTCGTTGGCGATCTCGACGGTTTCCAGAATCTCCATCAACGACTGGCCGGTGTACCAAGGCGAGCGCTCGCTCTTGTTCACCACGTTGTCGCCCTTGAGCGCCGACATCGGCACGAAAGCCAGGGTGCTCGGCTTGAAGGCAATACCGTCGGCGAACTTCAGGTAATCGGCCTTGATCTGCTCGAATACGCTTTGATCGAAGCCATTGATGTCCATCTTGTTGACGGCCACCACGATGTGTTTGATCCCCAGCAACGAGGCGATAAAGCTGTGGCGACGGGTCTGGGTCTGCACGCCGTAGCGGGCGTCGATCAGGATGATCGCCAGGTCACAGGTGGACGCACCGGTGGCCATGTTACGGGTGTACTGCTCATGGCCGGGAGTGTCGGCGATGATGAATTTACGCTTGGCAGTGGAGAAGTAGCGGTAGGCAACATCGATGGTGATGCCCTGCTCACGCTCGGCCTGCAGGCCGTCAACCAGCAACGCCAGGTCGATATCGTCGCCGGTGGTGCCGACTTTCTTCGAGTCGCGGGTGATGGCTTCCAGGTGATCTTCGTAGATCATCTTGGAGTCGTGCAGCAGGCGCCCGATCAGGGTGCTCTTGCCGTCGTCGACGTTGCCGCAGGTCAGGAAGCGCAACATTTCCTTGCGCTCGTGCTGGCCCAGGTAGGCGAGGATGTCCTCGCTGATCAAATCAGATTGGTGGCTCATTGGGTTCAAGCTCCGAGCTGTAAGCTTCAAGCGGCAAGCTTGTCGGCGTACAGCTAGTCAGAAATTTTGTTGATCAACCCGCGCAGCATTCTTGAGAGTTCGCGGGTTTCCATAATCCAATTTTCGGCCAGCGGGTCTGCGATGTAAGCAATGTCTCGACCAATAAGGACTTGGGTACGTAACTCCCCACAGGACGCTTTCGCAATCCAGAGAAAACGAACCTTCTCCTTGGCACTGCGACGTTCCATGCCTTCAGCAATATTGGAAGGCACTGAAAGTGCCGAGCGGGTGATTTGATCCTTGAACCCAAAATCCCCACATCGCGCAAATTCTTTGTAGATCCCTACTGCCAAACACTTGCTTCGCTGCCAAACAATCAGCTTCTCGAAATCCATTACGAGTCACTCGATCCCGGCTCACAGCAACAGGCCGCAAGCGCCAAGCTGCGAAGTTACGCATACCGCCTTTAACTTGCAGCTTGCCGCTTGTAACTCGAAGCTTAGAAGTACCCCTGACGCTTCTTGTCTTCCATCGAGCCTGCACCATCGTGGTCGATGACACGGCCCTGGCGCTCGGAAGTTCGCGTCAGGAGCATTTCCTGAATGATGTCCGTCAGCGTCTCGGCTTCGGACTCCACCGCACCCGTCAACGGGTAGCAGCCAAGGGTACGGAAACGTACTTTCTTTTTGACGATTCGGGCTTTGTCTTCGTCGGACAGGTGTTCGAGGATGCGGTCGTCGTCGATCATGATCAACGTGCCGTTCTTCTCGATCACTTCACGTTCGGCAGCGAAGTACAGCGGCACGATCGGGATGCCTTCCAGGTAGATGTACTGCCAGATGTCCAACTCGGTCCAGTTCGACAGCGGGAACACGCGGATCGACTCGCCCTTGTTGACGTTGCCGTTGTAGACGTTCCACAGCTCGGGGCGCTGGTTCTTCGGGTCCCAACGGTGCTTGCTGTCGCGGAAGGAATACACGCGCTCTTTGGCGCGGGACTTCTCTTCATCGCGACGGGCACCGCCGAACGCTGCGTCGAAACCATGCTTGTCCAGTGCCTGTTTCAGGCCCTCGGTCTTCATGATGTCGGTGTGCTTGGCACTGCCGTGGGTGAAGGGGTTGATACCCTGCGCCACACCGTCAGGATTGACGTGGGTGATGAGGTCCAGGCCAAGCTCTTCGACCATGCGATCGCGGAACTTGTACATTTCCTGGAATTTCCACTGGGTATCGACGTGCATCACCGGAAACGGCAGCTTGCCCGGGAAGAACGCCTTGCGTGCCAGATGCAGCATCACGGCGGAGTCTTTACCGATGGAGTACAGCATCACCGGGTTATCGAACTCGGCGGCCACCTCGCGGATGATGTGGATGCTTTCCGCCTCCAGCTGTTTCAGATGCGTCAGTTTGTCGACCATGGCTACTCACGAAAGCTTTCTTATGAACGGCCATCGGGCCGTGTTCGAGCGGGGCATGCTAGCACAGCGTGCCGCTTCTATTCAGGGCGCCAAATAGAACGAAACGATATATGAATATATCGCCTCGTTTGGGTCTGTCCGTGGCTTGTGGGGTGCCGGCTGGCCGAGGTTGGCGATCGTGAAATCGCCGGGGGCGGCGACGTCGGATGCCCCTCAAACGGCGATCGCCGACAAGCCGGCGCCAACAGGCGGAGCGTTAGATGGGGTTGGGGCAGTCGATGAACAGGTGCTCCAGGGCGAAGCGCCGGGCCAGGTAATCACCCAGGGCCTGGACGCCATAACGCTCGGTGGCGTGATGGCCGGCGGCAATAAAACTGATGCCGTTCTCCCGGGCGCTGTGATAGGTCTGCTCCGAGGCTTCGCCGCTCAGGTACAGGTCGACGCCGGCCTGCACGGCCTGGTCGATGTAGCCCTGGCCACCGCCGGTGCACCAGCCGACGCGGCGGATCATGTCCTCGCCTTCGATCAACAACGGCTCGCGCCCCATGACTTCCTGCACGCGTCGGGCAAAGTCCCGTGGCGTCATGGGTTCGTTGAGTGAGCCCACCAGGCCGACGATTTTCAGGTTGTCCGGGTCCAAGGGCCCTTCGACGGTGATGTCCAGTTGCCGCGCCAGTTGCACGTTGTTGCCCACGTCCGGATGCAGATCCAGGGGCAAGTGGTAGGCCAGCAGGCTGATGTCGTGCTTGAGCAGGGTTTTCAGGCGCCGCTGCTTCATGCCCGTGATGCACGGGTTCTCGCCTTTCCAGAAGTAACCATGGTGCACCAGCACCAGATCGGCCTTGGCCTCGACGGCAGCATCGAGCAATGCCTGGCTGGCGGTGACCCCACTGACGATGCGCATCACCTGCGGGCGCCCCTCGACCTGCAGGCCATTGGGGCAATAGTCGGCAATCCGCGAACTGCCCAGATAACGGTCGGCTTCTTCCACCAGGGTGCTCAGGGCAACGGCCATAAAAGTCTCCTAAATATCCCGTTCAGAGGCGCGCTTGGCCTCGTATAATGCGCGACATTATGGGCCGTGCGCGGTCCTTCGCAACCACCCAGGACTTGCTCAATGTTCAAGGCTCTGCGTTTTTTTGGCTGGCCGCTGCTGGCCGGTGTGCTTATCGCGTTACTGATTATCCAGCGTTATCCGGAGTGGGTCGGGCTGCCCAGCCTGGACGTCAACCTGCAACAGGCGCCGCAGACCAGCAACACTCAGCAGGGCCCGGTCTCTTACGCGGACGCTGTGGTGATTGCCGCGCCGGCAGTGGTCAACCTCTACACCACCAAGGTCATCAACAAACCCGCCCACCCGTTGTTCGAGGACCCGCAATTTCGCCGGTTCTTCGGCGATAACCTGCCCAAGCAGCAGCGCATGGAGTCGAGCCTGGGTTCGGGGGTGATCATGAGCCCCGAAGGCTACCTGCTGACCAACAACCATGTGACCTCCGGCGCCGAGCAAATCGTGGTGGCACTCAAGGACGGCCGTGAAACCCTGGCCCGCGTCATCGGCAGCGACCCGGAAACCGACCTCGCAGTCCTCAAGATCGACCTGAAAAACCTGCCATCGATCACCATTGGCCGCTCGGAAAACATCCGCGTGGGTGACGTTGCGCTGGCCATCGGCAACCCCTTTGGTGTCGGCCAGACCGTGACCATGGGCATCATCAGCGCCACCGGGCGCAACCAGTTGGGCCTGAACAACTACGAAGACTTCATCCAGACCGACGCGGCGATCAACCCGGGCAACTCCGGCGGCGCCCTGGTGGATGCCAACGGCAACCTGACCGGGATCAACACCGCGATCTTCTCCAAGTCCGGCGGCTCCCAGGGCATCGGCTTCGCCATCCCGATCAAGCTGGCCATGGAGGTGATGAAGTCGATCATCGAGCACGGCCAGGTCATTCGTGGCTGGCTGGGCATCGAAGTGCAGCCACTTACCCAGGAACTGGCGGAGTCCTTTGGCCTGTCCGGGCGCCCCGGGATCGTGGTTGCGGGGATTTTCCGCGATGGCCCGGCGCAGAAGGCCGGCATGCAATTGGGTGACGTGATTCTCAGCATCGACGGAGAACCCGCCGGCGACGGTCGCCGCTCGATGAACCAGGTCGCGCGGATCAAGCCCAGCGACAAGGTGAGCATCCTGGTGATGCGCAATGGCAAGGAGATCAAGCTCACCGCCGAGATCGGCCTGCGTCCGCCACCGGCGCCGGTCAAAGAAGAAGAGTAAGTCGTAGCCCGGCACGCCGGGCTAACAATATAAATTCTCATTGGTCATGTTATATTGTTTCAATATCGATATTGGAACCCTTTCATGACGTCTCGAACATTTGCCTCCCTGGCAGGCCTGACCCTGGGCCTGCTGGCCGATCCCCTGCTCGCCGAAGAACCCCAGCCGCTCGAACTCGACGCCACCAGCATCACCTCCGAATACGAATCCGCCAACGACCCGCTCAAGGGTTATCGGGCAAGCCGCGCCTCCAGTGCGACCAAGACCGACACAGCGATCCGTGACATTCCCCAGTCCATCAGCGTGATCCCGGCCAGCGTGCTCAAGGACTTGGGCAGCACGAGTGTCGAGCGCGCCCTGGAATTCGCCGGCGGTGTCTCCAAGCAAAACAACTTCGGCGGCCTGACGCTCTACGAATACAGCGTGCGCGGCTTCACCACGTCGGAGTTCTACAAGGATGGCTTCAGCGCCAACCGCGGCTACCCGAGCACACCGGATGCGGCCAATATCGAACGCATCGAAGTGCTCAAAGGCCCCGCCGCCAGTCTCTATGGCCGTGGCGACCCGGGTGGCACGGTGAACATTGTCAGCAAGAAGCCTCAGCCGGAAGCCTTCACCACCCTGCAGAGCAGCGTCGGCAGCTGGGACCGCTACCGCACCGCCCTGGACCTCAACACGCCGCTGGACGAGCAAGGCCAGGTCCTGTCCCGGGTCAACCTGGCAGTCGAAGACAACCAGAGTTTCCGCGATCACGTCGACAGCCAACGGGTGTTCGTCGCACCCTCCCTGAGCTGGCAGATCAACCCAGACACCCACCTGTTGCTGGAAAGCGAATTCGTGCGCCACAGCTCGACCTTCGATCGCGGCATCGTCGCGCCGAACAATCGCTGGAGCGGCGTGTCACGCTCGACCTTCCTCGGCGAACCCAATGACGGCAACATCGACAACCACAACAACATGCTGCAAGCAGCCCTGGAGCATCACCTCAACGACGCCTGGAAGTTGCGCCTGGCCAGCCACTACAAGGAGGGCAAGCTCTGGGGGTTCGCCTCGGAAGCCCGGCCTCTGAATGCCGACCAGCACACGGTCAATCGGCGCTATCGCGAGCGCGACAGCAACTGGCATGACAGCATCACCCAGCTGGAACTCCACGGTCTGGTGGATATCGGCAGTTGGCAACACCAGTTGCTGATCGGCAGCGAATACGAGAACTACCGCAAGAACGAACGGGTCACCACCATTGCGGGCAGCACCTACCCCATCGACATCTATAACCCGGTGTACGGCCAACCCAAGCCAAATGGCCTGCGCTCCGGCACCGACTTCTCCGAGCACGTACAAAGCCAGGCGTTGAACCTGCAGGACCAGATCATCTTCAGCGACCGCCTGCGGGGCATGCTCGGGGCGCGCTTCGAACACTTCGAACAACGCATCGACGACCACGTCAGTGGCCTCCCCTCGCGCCAGACTCACGACGCCCTGACCCAGCGCGCCGGCCTGCTGTACCAACTGACCCCTCAAGTGGGCCTATTCGCCAACGCCTCCACCTCGTTCAAGCCCAACAACGGCCTGGACGCCGAGAGCAAAACCTTCAAGCCCGAAGAAGGCGTCGGTTATGAAGTGGGGATCAAGAGCGAGCTGTTCGACGAGCGCCTGAGCAGCACCCTCGCCGCTTTCCACATCGAAAAGGAAAACGTCTTGGCCCTCGACCCCGCCACCAACAGCAACCGGGCCATGGGCAAAGCCCGCAGCCAGGGCCTGGACCTGCAAGTGACCGGGCAGCTCACCGATGCGGTGCGGCTGATCGGCGCCTTCGCCTACATCGACGCCAAGGTCACTGAGGGCGATAGGTCAATTCCCGCCGGCAGCCGCATTCTTGGCGTGGCCAAGCGCAGCGGCAGCGTGCTGGGGGTCTATGAGTTCCAGGAGGGGACATTGCGCGGCTCTGATGTCGGCGCAGCCTTCACGTACGTGGGCGACCGCTCCGGGGAAGCCGGGGGGCGCTTCGAGTTGCCGGCCTACCAGACCGTGGACCTGCTGGCCCACTACAAGGCCAGTGAGCAGGTGACCCTGGGCCTGAACCTGAACAATGTGTTCGATGAGAAGTACTACGAGCGCTCTTACAGCAACTACTGGGTCAACCCCGGGGAGCCGCGCAACTTCACCCTGAGCCTGACCCTCAGCCTATAAAAAAGCCCGCTCCTGTGAGGGAGCGGGCTTTCTATCTTCAAGGGCTTAAAGCTCGCCCAGTCCGTCAATCAGCGCCTGGTTCTGCTCCGGCGTACCGATGGAGATACGCAGGAACTGGGCAATGCGCTGCTGCTTGAAGTGGCGGACGATCACTCCTTGCTCCCGCAGCTTGGCCGCCAGGCCGGCCGCGTCGTGCCCAGGGTGGCGGGCAAAGATGAAGTTGGCCGCCGACGGCAGCACCTCGAACCCCTTGGCCTGCAGTTGCGCCACCACGTAGTCGCGGCTGTCGATCACCCGCTGGCAGGTGCTCTGGAAGTACTCGTGGTCTTCGAACGCGGCGGTTGCACCGACAATCGCCAAGCGGTCCAGGGGGTAGGAATTGAAGCTGTTCTTGATCCGCTCCAAGGCCTCGATCAGGTCCGGATGACCCACCGCCAGGCCGACCCGCAAGCCCGCCAGGGAGCGCGACTTGGACAGGGTCTGGGTCACCAGCAGGTTCGGATAGCGATCCACCAGGCCAATGGCCGTCTCACCGCCAAAGTCGATATAGGCTTCGTCGACCACCACCACCGAATCCGGGCTGGCCTTGAGGATCTGCTCCACCGCGTCCAGGGGCAGCAGGCAGCCGGTGGGCGCGTTCGGGTTAGGGAAGATGATCCCGCCATTGGGCTTGGCATAGTCCGCCGTGCGGATCTGGAACTGCTCATCCAGGGGCACCGCTTCGAAGTCGATGCCGTACAGGCCGCAATACACCGGGTAGAAGCTGTAGCTGATGTCCGGGAACAGCAACGGCTGATCGTGTTGCAGCAAGCCGTGGAAAATGTGCGCCAGGACTTCATCCGAACCGTTGCCGAGGAACACCTGGTTGCTCTGCACGCCGTAATAGCCAGCCACCGCCTGCTTCAGCAGGTCGCTGTTGGGGTCCGGGTACAGGCGCAGGTTGTCATTGAGCTCGGCCTGCATCGCCGACAGGGCCTTGGGCGACGGGCCATAAGGGTTTTCGTTGGTGTTGAGCTTGACCAGCTTGGTCAGCTTTGGCTGTTCACCCGGCACATAAGGCACCAGATCCTTGACGAACGGACTCCAGAATTTGCTCATGCTCATTGCCCCTTTGCTTGATCGTCGACGATGCGGTATTCGGCACTGCGGGCGTGGGCGGTCAGCGACTCGCCACGAGCCAGAACCGACGCGGTCTTGCCCAGTTCGGATGCGCCCTGCTCGGAGCAGAAGATGATCGACGAACGTTTCTGGAAGTCGTACACGCCCAGTGGCGAGGAGAAACGCGCGGTGCCGGAGGTCGGCAGCACGTGGTTCGGGCCGGCACAGTAGTCGCCCAGGGCTTCGGAGGTGTGACGCCCCATGAAGATCGCCCCCGCGTGACGAATCTGCGGCAGCCAGGCTTGCGGATCGGCCACAGACAACTCCAGGTGCTCCGGTGCAATGCGATTGGCCACGTCGATGGCCTGCTGCATGTCGCGCACTTTGATCAGGGCGCCACGGCCATTGATCGAGGTATTGATGATTTCGGCACGCTCCATGGTCGGCAGCAGCTTGGCGATGCTCGCCGCCACTTGGTCGAGGAACTCGGCGTCCGGGCTGACCAGGATCGCCTGGGCGTCTTCGTCGTGCTCAGCCTGGGAAAACAGGTCCATGGCGATCCAGTCCGGGTCGGTCTGGCCGTCACAGACCACGAGGATCTCGGAGGGGCCGGCAATCATGTCGATGCCCACCTGGCCAAACACGTGGCGCTTGGCGGTGGCCACATAGATGTTGCCCGGGCCGACCACCTTGTCCACCTGGGGCACGCTTTCGGTGCCATAGGCCAGGGCGGCAACCGCTTGGGCGCCACCGATGGTAAACACCCGGTCGACCCCGGCGATGCAGGCTGCGGCCAGCACCAGCTCATTGACCTCGCCACGCGGCGTAGGCACCACCATCACCACCTCGGTGACCCCCGCCACTTTGGCCGGGATCGCGTTCATCAACACCGAGGACGGGTAGGACGCCTTGCCACCGGGCACATACAGGCCGGCACGGTCCAACGGGGTGACTTTCTGCCCCAGCACGGTGCCGTCGGCCTCGGTGTAGGTCCAGGAATCCTGTTTCTGTTTTTCGTGGTAGCTGCGGACCCGCGCGGCGGCTTTTTCCAGGGCTTCGCGCTGGGGCACGGTGATGCGGGTCAGGGCCAGTTCCAGGCGCTCGCGGGGCAGGATCAGGTCGGCCATGGAGCTGACCTGCAAGCCATCGAAGCGCTCGGTGAATTCCACCAGCGCCGCATCGCCGCGTTCACGCACGGCCTTGATGATGTCCAACACCCGCTGATTGACCGAGTCGTCAGAGACACTTTCCCAGCTCAGCAGATGATCCAGATGCTGGGCGAAATCCGGGTCGGCAGCGTTGAGTCGGCGAATTGCAGTGGGAGCGGTCATAGCGAAGGCCTCATTTATTGGCGAGTGCTCAAAAGGACAAGCTTGGTTTTGCAAAGCTCAGGCGCCGCAAGACTACCAAGCCATCCGCGTGGGCACCTGAGCATTCTGGCTATGACGCGGATAGATGGGCGTGGCTCAAGGCCACGCATGTGAATCAGCCGCGGTGTCGCGACTCCACTGCTTTGCGCAGGGTGTCGATCAACGCCTGGATGCGGGCGTGCTGCATTTTCATCGAAGCCTTGTTGACCACCAGGCGCGAACTGATGGTGGCGATCAGCTCCTGGGGCTCCAGGCCATTGGCCCGCAAGGTGTTGCCGGTGTCGACCACGTCGATGATCTTGTCCGCCAGGCCGATCAGCGGCGCCAGCTCCATCGAACCGTAGAGCTTGATGATGTCGACCTGGCGACCCTGTTCGGCGTAGTAACGCTTGGCCACATTGACGAACTTGGTGGCCACGCGCAGCCGGCCCTTGGGCTCGGCGGCACCGATGGCACCGGCGGTCATCAGCTTGCACTTAGCAATCTGCAGGTCCAGCGGTTCGTACAGGCCCTGGCCGGTGTATTCCATCAGCACGTCCTTGCCAGCGACCCCGAGGTCAGCGGCCCCATGCTCGACGTAGGTCGGCACATCGGTGGCGCGCACGATCAGCAGGCGCACATCGGCCTGGGTCGTGGGAATGATCAGCTTGCGGCTCTTGTCCGGATTCTCGGTCGGCACGATGCCCGCTTCAGCCAGAAGCGGCAGCGTGTCGTCAAGGATACGGCCCTTGGACAATGCGATGGTCAACATGGGAAACGTCAGTCCTTATCAGGCTACTGATGCCCGGTCGCAAATGGCGCCAGACACAGATCGAGCCTGATGACAGGCTCGACTTGAAACTCAATCAAGGTGTGGGCACGTCCTTGTGCCCATGACACCGACTAGCCCGGTACGCGGCGAATCTTGGCGCCGAGCATCTGCAGCTTCTCTTCGATGCACTCATAACCACGATCTATGTGGTAAATGCGATCGATCAGGGTGTCGCCTTCGGCCATCAGAGCCGAAATCACCAGGCTGGCCGAAGCCCGCAGGTCGGTGGCCATGACGGGCGCGCCCTTGAGGATTTCAGTGCCGGTCACGATGGCAGTGTTGCCTTCGACCTGGATCTTGGCGCCCATGCGGTGCAGTTCGTAAACGTGCATGAAGCGGTTTTCGAAGATCGTCTCGATGACCGCACCCGTGCCTTCGGCAATGGCGTTCAGGGAAATGAACTGCGCTTGCATGTCCGTCGGGAACGCCGGGTACGGCGCGGTACGCACGTTGACAGCCTTGGGGCGCTTGCCGTGCATGTTGAGCTCGATCCAGTCGGTACCGGTGGTGACTTCTGCACCGGCTTCCTTGAGCTTTTCCAGGACCGCTTCAAGGATGGTCGGATCGGTGTCCTTGACCTTGACCCGGCCGCCGGTGACGGCAGCCGCCACCAGGTAGGTGCCGGTTTCGATGCGGTCCGGCATGACTTTGTAGAACGCCGGATGCAGGCGCTCGACGCCATCGATGGTGATGGTGTCGGTGCCGGCACCGGAGATCTTCGCGCCCATGGCGATCAGGAAGTTCGCCAGGTCCACGACTTCAGGCTCGCGGGCGGCGTTTTGCAGCACGCTGCGGCCTTTGGCCAGGGCAGCGGCCATCATGATGTTCTCGGTACCGGTCACACTCACGGTATCGAAGAAGAAGTTCGCACCGCGCAGGCCGCCTTCAGGGGCCTTGGCCTTGATGTAGCCGCCTTCGACGTCGATCACCGCGCCCATGGCTTCCAGGCCACGGATGTGCAGGTCCACCGGACGCGAGCCGATGGCGCAACCGCCAGGCAGGGCGACTTCAGCTTCACCGAAACGGGCAACCATCGGGCCCAGTACCAGGATCGAGGCACGCATGGTTTTCACCAGCTCGTACGGCGCGATCAGGGTCTTGATGGTGCGTGGGTCGATTTCGACGCTGAGTTTCTCGTCGATCACCGGCTCGATGCCCATGCGACCGAACAGCTCGATCATGGTGGTGATGTCGTGCAGGTGCGGCAGGTTGGCCACAGTGACCGGGCCATCGCACAGCAGGGTTGCCGCCAGGATCGGCAGCGCGGAGTTCTTGGCCCCGGAAATGCGGATTTCGCCATCAAGGCGAACGCCGCCGGTAATAATCAATTTATCCATAAGAATCTCGACGCCCTTGGGCTGCTCAGGTGCGCTCGGCCCAGGCCGCGCGGCTGAAAAATTTCATAGTGACCGCGTGGATGCTGCCATCGGCGATCCATGGGTTCAAATGGGCATAGATGCTCTGCTGACGCTTAACCGGGCTCAAGGCCGCCAGTTCGTCACTAATCACGTTCAGCTGAAAGTTGCAGCCTTCGCCCTCAACTTCTACCTGTACGGATAAAAGAGTCTCGGACAGCTTTCCTTCAAGGAAGCTCTTCACTTCGGTGGCCTGCATGCTCAACCTCAATCGGCGCCCTGTGCGCGCGGGTCGCACATCATACAAAAAAGCCCCGCGCCTGCGAACCCCGCATAGCAGGACTCTGACGGGGGGCTTCTATATAGATGTGGGTTACTAAGGATGGGTGAGGATTTCGGTCAAGCCAGAAACCTCGGCGATTTCGCGCATGTCCTCGGGCAAGGCGCGGATGCTCAGGGCCTTGCCGGCCGCCTGGGCATCACGCATGAACGCCAGCAACAGCGCAAGGCCGACACTGCTGGACTTCGACACTGCCGAACAATCCACAACCAGGTCCGGCACCGCGCTGGACTTGATCAGGGCCTGGCCCTGCTTGCGCAGGCCAGGGCCGGTGCGATAGTCCAGCACGCCACTGAGCAACAGTTCGCCAGCAGCCCCGGAACGGACGGCCGCCTCACTCATTGCGCAGCCTTCTGCGCGGCGTCTTCGGTCACTTCCTTGGCCTTGGCCACTTCCCCGGCCCAACCGTCGATGGTCTTGTCTAGGTTATTGCCATTGCGCTGCATGGCATCGGCGAACTGATCACGGAACAGCTTGCCGATGTTGATGCCGTTGATGATCACGTTGCGCACTTTCCACTGGTCGTTGATCTTCTCCAGGGTGTAGGACACGGGGTAAATCGCCCCGTTATTGCCCTTGACCTGCATATCGACGCTGGTGCGGGTGCCGCTTTCATCCTTGGCCGGGGACACCGTAATGCCCTGGTTGTTGTACTCGAGCAAGGCGTTGCCATAGAACTGCATCAGGCTGCGCTTGAAGTTTTCCTGGAAGCGGGTCATCTGCTCCGGGGTGGCTTTGCGCGAGTACTTCACGGTCATGATGCTGCGGGAGATGCCATCGGCATCCACCACCGGGCCGACGATACCGTTCAAGGCATCGTAGAAGGCGCTCGGGCTCTGCTTGTACTGTTCTTTATTGGCCGCCAGGTCCGCCAGCAGGCGGTTGGTGGTGTCTTGAACCAGTTCATGGGCGGAAGGCCCGGTCACGGCGTTAGCCATCAAAGGTAGCGCCGCAAGCAACACCAACAGGCCACGTCGCAAGGTAGAGATCATGAACAAACTCCTCATTTAGCGTCTTTGCTAACGGTATTGAGCAGGAACTTACCGATCAGGTCCTCCAGTACCAGCGACGACTGAGTGTCATGGATGGTGCCACCATCCTTGAGCAGGGACTCTTCCCCACCCACGCTGATGCCGATGTATTTCTCACCCAACAAGCCCGCAGTCAGAATAGATGCAGTGGAGTCAGTCGGCAGATTATCCACGCGCTTTTCCAGTTGCATCGTCACCCGGCCGGTGAAGCTGTCGCGGTCCAGATCGATAGCCGTGACCTTGCCGATAGTCACACCGGCCATGGTCACTTTAGCTCTGACAGTCAAACCGGCGATATTGTCGAAGTACGCGTAAAGTTTGTAGGTATCGGTGCTCGCGGCGGCCGACAAGCCACTGACCCGCAAGGCCAGCAACAGCAAAGCCAGGATGCCAGCCAGCAAGAAAAGGCCGACACCGATTTCCAGGGTGCGGTTTTGCATCAGAAATCTCCAAACATCAAGGCGGTCAGAATAAAGTCCAAGCCGAGCACCGCCAGGGAGGCGTACACCACGGTCTTGGTAGTGGCACGGCTGATCCCCTCTGAAGTGGGCTCACAGTCGTAGCCTTGGAATACGGCGATCCAGGTCACTACAAAGGCGAAAACAATACTTTTAATCACACCATTGAGCACGTCACCACTGAAGGTCACGCTGTTTTGCATGTTCGACCAGTAGGAACCTTCATAGACCCCCAGCCAGTCGACTGCCACCCAGGAGCCACCCCAGATCCCCACTACGCTGAAAATCATCGCCAGCAACGGCAGGGAAATGAAACCCGCCCACAGGCGCGGGGCAATGATGTATTTGAGCGGGTCGACACCGATCATCTCCAGGCTGGAGAGTTGCTCGGTGGACTTCATGTTGCCGATTTCCGCGGTCAGGGCCGAACCCGCGCGACCGGCGAACAGCAGCGCCGTCACCACCGGGCCGAGTTCACGCAGCAACGTCAGGGCGACCATCTGCCCCACCGCTTGCTCGGAACCGTAGCTGGACAGGATGTTGAACCCCTGCAGGGCCAGCACCATGCCGATGAACACCCCGGAAACCACGATGATCACCAGGGACATCACCCCCACCGAGTGCAGTTGCTTGACCAACAGGCCAAAGCCACCGCCAATGCCGCCGCGCCCCAACAAGGCATGGAACAGAAACAGACTGGAACGCCCCAGTACCGCCAGGACATCAATGCCTGAACGACCGAAGAGGCGAACCCGTTCGAGTAACGATATTTTGCGCATCAGCGCTTCCCCAGGAGATCTGCGCGGTAGTCCGGCGCTGGAAAGTGGAACGGTACCGGGCCGTCAGGATCGCCTTTCATGAATTGACGGATGCGCGGATTGTCGGAGTCCATCAGCTCGGCAGGAGTTCCCTGGCCCAGCACCTGGCCATCGCCCACCACATAGATGTAGTCAGCGATGCTCGCCGTTTCGGCCAGATCGTGGGAGACCACGATGCTGGTGATGCCCAGGGCATCATTGAGCAAGCGGATCAGGCGCACCAGGACGCCCATGGCAATCGGGTCCTGGCCCACGAACGGCTCGTCGTACATAAGAATCTGCGGATCCAGGGCAATGGCGCGCGCCAGGGCCACCCGGCGCTTCATGCCCCCGGACAGCTCATCCGGCATCAGGTCGATGGCGCCGCGCAGCCCGACGGCCTGCAACTTGAGCAGGACGATGTCGCGGATCATCTCTTCCGGCAGCTCGGTATGAACCCGCAAGGGGAAAGCCACGTTCTCGAAGACGTCGAGGTCGGTGAACAGGGCCCCGCTCTGGAACAGCACGCCCATTTGCTTGCGGGCATCGAACAGGTCACTGCGCGACAGCGCGGGCAGGTTCTGCCCGTTGACCCACACTTCGCCGGCGCTGGGCCGCAATTGCGCGCCCATCAGCCGCAGCAGCGTGGTTTTCCCGCAGCCGGAAGGCCCCATGATGCCGGTGACCTTGCCCCGCTGAATACGGATATCGACATTATTGAAGATGCTGCGCGCACCGCGCTTGAAGGACAGCCCCTTCAGCTCGACCGCGTAGGCGTTATCGGCACTCATCTAAACTCCTTGCGATGCAGCCTTTCACTCGGACGCTTGGCTCCCTGCCGGGAGTACATCCTCAGGGCAGGCCGAACTGGCGGCGAACTATATCACTGCTGATACGGAGCGCCCAAGGCCGAAGCCGAGGCCGTTCAGGTCGAGGACAGGCGATTCAGCGCTTTCCCTAGCCCGACGCAACAAAGCCTGACGAACTTGCGTGAGGGATTTGTTCATTACCGCTATAATCGCCGCCTTTTCATCGGGCTATACGATTTCAGACATGAGCCAATCCAGCGACCTGATTCAATCAGCACAACGCACCATCCGCCTCGAAATTCAGGCCGTAGAAGGCTTGCTGCCCCATATCGACGCAGATTTCGTACGCGCTTGCGAGATGATTCTGGCCAGCAAGGGCCGAGTGGTCGTGGTCGGCATGGGCAAGTCCGGGCACATCGGCAACAAGATTGCCGCCACCCTGGCCAGCACCGGCACCACGGCATTTTTTGTCCACCCAGCCGAAGCCAGCCACGGCGACATGGGCATGATCACCCGGGATGACGTGATCCTGGCGCTGTCCAACTCCGGCTCCACCAACGAAATCGTCACCCTGCTGCCGCTGATCAAACGCCTGGGCATCCAGCTGATCAGCATCACCGGCAACCCGAACTCGCCGCTGGCCAAGGCCGCCGAGGTCAACCTCAACGTGCACGTCGAGACCGAGGCCTGCCCGCTGAACCTGGCACCAACCTCCTCGACCACCGCCGCCCTGGTAATGGGTGATGCCCTGGCCGTGGCCCTGCTGGAAGCCCGTGGCTTCACCGCCGAAGACTTCGCCTTCTCGCACCCAGGTGGCGCGCTGGGCCGTCGCCTGCTGCTGAAAGTCGAGAACGTGATGCACGAAGGCGCCGAACTGCCGAACGTGCAGCGCGGCACCCTGCTTAAAGACGCGCTCATGGAAATGACTCGTAAAGGTTTGGGCATGACCGTGGTCCTCGAAGCCGATGGCCGCCTGGCCGGGATCTTCACCGACGGTGACTTGCGCCGGACCCTGGACCGCGCCATCAACATCCATGAAGCCAGCATCGATGACGTCATGACCCCTCACGGCAAGACCGCCCGCGCCGACATGCTCGCGGCCGAAGCCCTGAAAATCATGGAAGATCACAAAATCAGCGCCCTGGTGGTGGTGGACAAGGATGACCGCCCCATCGGCGCCTTGAACATGCACGACCTGCTGCGCGCGGGAGTCATGTAATGAGCGACGATCTGCTGCAACGTGGCAAACACATCAAACTGGCGGTGTTCGACGTCGACGGCGTGCTCACCGATGGCCGCCTGTACTTTCTCGAAGACGGCAGCGAATTCAAGACCTTCAACACCCTGGATGGCCAAGGCATCAAGATGCTGATGGCCGCCGGCGTGCAGACGGCAATCATCAGCGGGCGCAAGACCCCGGTGGTCGAGCGCCGCGCCAAGAACCTGGGGATTCCCCACCTGTATCAGGGCCGCGAGGATAAATTGGTGGTCCTGGACGAGCTTCTCGGCCAACTCAACCTAAGCTACGAACAGGTCGCGTACCTGGGTGACGATCTGCCGGACCTGCCCGTGATCCGTCGCGTCGGCCTGGGCATGGCTGTGGCCAATGCGGCCAGCTTCGTCCGCGAGCACGCCCACGGCATCACCCAGGCCCGGGGCGGCGAAGGCGCCGCACGTGAGTTCTGCGAATTGATCCTGCGTGCCCAAGGCAGCCTCGATGCGGCCAACGCCGCTTACTTATAGAGCCCCTTATGCTGAGCAAAAAGATTCGCAACATCCTGATTTTCGGGGTCATCGCCGCTTTGTTCGCGGCCGTGGGCTACTGGAACATCAGCCCGGAACGTTTTCTCGACAAGCCTGTGGCCCAGGTCGACGAAAGCGCCATCGACTATTACGTGATCAACGCCCGCAGCGTGCAGTACCTGCCCGACGGCAAGATGCAGTACGAAATGACCTCGGACAAGGTCGAGCACGTCAAGACCACCGAAGTCACCCTGCTGACCAAGCCTGACCTGCAGATGTACCGCGGCACCACCTTCCCCTGGCACGTCCAGAGCGAGCGTGGCGAGGTCAACCCGGACGGCACCCAGGTCGAGCTGATCGATTCGGTACGGGTTGCCCGCAAAGACGACAAGAATCGCAACCTGCTGATCACCACCAGCCGGATGACAGTATTCCCGCAGAAGCAATATGCGCAGACCGAGCAAGCCGTTAGAATCGACGGCGCCGGCGGCGTGACGACTGCCAAGGGAATGAAAGCGTATTTGAAAGACGGCAGGATGAACCTGCTATCGAACGTAAGAGGACAGTATGAGGCTCGTTAAAACCCTCCCTATTTTGCTCAGTCTGGGCGCAGCACTGGGAAGCGTGAGCGCCTGGGCTCTGCCGAACGATAGCCAGCAACCCATCCGCATCCAGGCCGATGACGCGCAACTGGATGACAAACAAGGCATCGCCACCTACAAGGGTGACGTGATCATTACCCAAGGTTCGATGAAGATCACCGGCAACACCGTGACCATCACCCGCGCCAACTCGGGCGAGATCGACGTGGTGACCTCGGTGGGCAACCTGGCCTACTTCGAGCAACTGCAGAAAGCCACCGACCAGAAACCGGTCCAGGCCTACGCAGTGACCATCCAGTACCACGCCCAGCAGAACCGCATCGTGCTGATCGACAAAGCCAAGGTCATCAATGACGGCAACACCACCGAAGGCGAGAAAATCGTCTACGACACCGTCAAGCAGGTCGCCAATGCCGGCCGCGCCAATGGCAGCTCGGTAACCGCGCCACGTCCGCGGATCGACATGGTGATCCAGCCGAAAAAGAAAACTGAAGAGCAGAAGGCCCAGTAATGGCAACTCTGAAAGCTCAGCATCTGGCCAAGAGCTACAAGAGCCGTCAGGTCGTGCGTGACGTCAGCCTGTCCATCGACAGCGGCCAGATCGTCGGCCTGCTCGGTCCCAACGGCGCCGGCAAGACCACCTGCTTCTACATGATCGTCGGCCTGGTCCAGGCGGATCAGGGCCGGGTCATGATCGACGACCTGGATGTCAGCCACCAACCCATGCACGGCCGCGCCCGTGCCGGTATCGGTTATCTGCCCCAGGAAGCCTCGATCTTTCGCAAGCTGTCGGTGGCCGACAACATCATGGCCATCCTCGAGACCCGCAAGGAACTCGACAAGGCCGGTCGGCGCAAAGAGCTGGAGAGCCTGCTGCAGGAATTCCACATCAACCACATCCGCGACAACCTGGGCATGAGCCTGTCCGGTGGTGAACGCCGCCGTGTGGAAATTGCTCGCGCCCTGGCTACCGCACCAAAGTTCATCCTGCTGGACGAACCCTTCGCCGGTGTCGACCCGATCTCGGTCGGCGACATCAAGCAGATCATTCATCACCTCAAGGCCAAGGGCATTGGTGTGCTGATCACCGACCATAACGTCCGTGAAACCCTGGATATCTGCGAAACCGCTTACATCGTCAACGACGGCCAGCTGATTGCCGAAGGCGACTCCGAGACCATCCTGGCCAATGAATTGGTCAAGGAAGTCTACCTGGGCCATGAGTTCCGCCTGTAAGCACTGAGGTGTTTGGCCAGTCGCCGGGGCGCCGCAAGCAATAAAATCCTGCAATTTTTATTGTTACAGCGCTCTAGGCAAACACTTCAGTTTCAGGCATATAATTTGCTTATGTTTGGCGCCTCGGCGCCCTGTAGTGGATGGCGCATGTGCGCCGGCGAATAAGGTGTTAAGCCCCTGCCATGAAACCATCGCTAGTCCTGAGAATGGGCCAGCAGCTGACGATGACACCGCAGCTGCAACAGGCCATCCGCCTGCTCCAATTGTCGACCCTGGACCTGCAACAGGAAATCCAGGAGGCCCTGGAGTCCAATCCGATGCTCGAACGCCAGGAAGAAGGCGACGACTTCGATAACAGCGACCCATTGGCCGACAACGCCGAGCAGAAACCCAACACCGACATCCAGGAACCCTCCTACCAGGAAACCGCCCCCACGGTGGACAACCTCGAGGAAGGCGAATGGAACGAGCGCATCCCCAACGAGCTGCCCGTCGACACTGCCTGGGAAGACGTCTACCAGACCAGCGCCAGCAGCCTGCCGAGCAACGATGACGACGAGTGGGACTTCACCACCCGTACCTCCGCCGGCGAAAGCCTGCAGAGCCATCTGCTCTGGCAATTGAACCTGGCCCCGATGTCGGACACCGATCGCCTGATCGCCGTGACCCTGATCGATTGCATCAACAATCAGGGCTACCTGGATGAAACCCTCGAGGAGATCCTCGACGCCTTCGATCCGGAACTGGACATCGAACTGGACGAGATCGAAGCCGTCCTGCACCGCATCCAGCAATTCGAACCGGCCGGCATCGGCGCCCGCAACCTAGGCGAATGCCTGCTCCTGCAATTGCGTCAACTGCCGGCCAAGACCCCATGGCTGGCCGAAGCCCAGCGCCTGGTCACCGACTACATTGACCTGCTGGGCAGCCGCGACTACAGCCAACTGATGCGGCGCATGAAGCTCAAGGAAGACGAGCTGCGCCAAGTCATCGAACTGGTACAGAGCCTCAACCCGCGCCCGGGCTCGCAAATCGAGTCCAGCGAAGCCGAATACGTTGTGCCCGACGTTATTGTGCGCAAGGACAACGAGCGCTGGCTGGTAGAGCTCAATCAGGAATCCGTACCGCGCCTGCGAGTGAATGCGCAATACGCTGGTTTTGTCCGCCGCGCCGACACCAGCGCCGACAACACCTTCATGCGCAACCAACTGCAGGAAGCGCGCTGGTTCATCAAGAGCCTGCAAAGCCGCAACGAAACCCTGATGAAGGTCGCCACCCAGATCGTCGAACACCAGCGGGGCTTCCTCGAGTACGGTGACGAAGCGATGAAGCCGTTGGTCCTGCACGATATCGCTGAGGCGGTGGGCATGCACGAATCGACCATTTCCCGGGTGACCACGCAAAAATTCATGCATACCCCACGGGGCATATATGAACTGAAATACTTTTTCTCCAGCCACGTCAGCACCTCCGAAGGCGGCGAATGCTCGTCCACGGCGATCCGCGCGATCATCAAAAAACTGGTCGCTGCGGAAAATCAGAAAAAGCCGTTGAGTGACAGCAAGATCGCTGGTTTACTGGAGGCACAAGGCATTCAGGTAGCCCGTCGTACCGTCGCCAAGTACCGCGAATCCCTTGGGATCGCGCCTTCCAGCGAACGGAAGCGGTTGATGTAGTCGCCGGGCTAGCCACAGCGTTCCAGGGTGTGTTCGAAAGCAACCGAGCAGCAATCAGGCAAGGATGATTTCGGACACAACCTAAGTGGCAGGCAACCCAGCCTGCCGCCTTATGCACTGGCAACGAAGGAGAAGCTGTATGCAAGTCAACATCAGTGGACACCAACTGGAAGTGACCGAACCCCTGCGCGCTTATATCGGCGAAAAACTCGACCGACTGGAGCGCCACTTTGACAAGATTACCAATGTGCAGGTAACGATGGCTGTCGAGAAACTGAAACAGAAAATCGAAGCCACGCTGCACATCCACGGTGGGGAGGTTGTCGCCAATGCAGAACATGACGATATGTATGCTGCGATTGACCTGCTCACGGACAAGCTCGACCGCCAACTGAAAAAGCATAAGGAAAAGCAACTCCACCTTCTCCAAGGCACGGGTCGCTAACACTCCCCTCCCATGATCCGACTTGAAAGCATCCTGACCCCCGGCCGTTCCCTCGTGAACGTGCCGGGCGGCAGTAAAAAACGCGCCCTCGAACAAATTGCCAACCTGATCAGCCGCGAAGTGCCTGATCTGGAGATGCAGGATGTCTTCGAGAGCCTGATTGCCCGTGAAAAACTCGGTTCTACGGGTTTTGGCAACGGCATCGCTATTCCTCACTGCCGTCTAAAAGGGTGCGCGTCGCCTATCAGCGCCTTGATGCACCTGGACGCCCCTATCGATTTCGACGCCATTGATGGCGCTCCGGTCGACCTGCTGTTCGTATTGCTGGTCCCGGAAGCGGCCACCGATGCTCACTTGGAACTGCTCCGGCAGATCGCCAGCATGCTGGATCGCAAGGAAGTGCGTGACCGGCTGCGCAGCGCCTCCAGCAATGAAGCCCTGTATCAGGTTGTCCTGGACGAACAGAACGGTCACTAGCCATGCGTTTGATCATCGTCAGCGGCCGTTCCGGCTCGGGTAAAAGCACCGCCCTCGATGTTCTTGAGGACCACGGTTACTACTGCATCGACAACTTGCCCGCCGGGTTGCTGCCCGAACTGGCCGAGCGTGCGTTGATCCACACCGAGCTGGCACAACCGCTGGTGGCGGTGTCCATTGACGCACGCAACCTGCCCAGCCACTTGTCGCGCTTCCCCGAGCTCCTGGAAGAAGTCCGTGCCCGGCACATCCAGTGCGATGTGCTGTACCTGGACGCCGACGAGGAAACCCTGCTCAAGCGCTTCTCGGAAACCCGCCGGCGCCATCCGCTCAGCAGCGCTAATCGCTCCCTGGCGGAGGCCATTCACGACGAAACCCAATTGCTCGGGCCGATCGTCGATCTGGCCGACCTCAAGGTCAACACCACCAACCTGAACCTGTACCAACTGCGCGACACCATCAAGTTGCGCCTGTTGAACCAGCCTGAACCGGGCACGGCGTTCCTGGTGGAGTCCTTCGGGTTCAAACGCGGGATGCCGGTGGATGCGGACCTGGTATTCGATGTGCGCTGCCTGCCCAACCCCTATTGGAAACCCGAGCTGCGCGACCAGTCGGGGCTGGATCAACCGGTTGCCGAGTACCTGGCGGCACAGCCGGATGTCGAGGAGATGTTCCAGGACATCTCCAGCTACCTGCTCAAGTGGTTGCCGCGCTTCGCTGCCAGCAACCGCGCCTACGTCACTATTGCCATTGGCTGCACGGGCGGGCATCACCGCTCCGTCTACCTGACCGAACGCCTGGGTCAGGTGCTGCAACAATCCCTGAAGAACGTCCAGGTTCGCCACCGCGACCTTAGCTGAAAGGATCTACCCCGCGATGCCTGCTCTGGAAATTGAAATCATCAACAAACTGGGCTTGCATGCCCGTGCTTCAGCCAAATTCGTCGGCGTTGCCGGTCAGTTTCCTTGCCAGATCAGAGCGGGCAGAACCCCGGAATCCATGGTCGACGGCAAAAGCATCATGGCCATGATGATGCTGGCCGCCGGCAAGGGCACCAAGATTCATTTGAAAACCGAAGGCGAGCAGGAGCAGGAAGCGCTGGATGCGCTGGTGGCACTGATCAACAATTATTTCGACGAAGGCGAGTAAAGGCGACAGGGCAAGCCTGCCGCCAGGCACTCAAGCGAGTGCCGTATCCATCACCATCATCAGACAAAAGCCGATGCACAGCCCAAGGCTGGCGAGTTTTTCATTGCCGTTGCGTCGCGACTCCGGAATCACTTCCTGAGTCACCACCAAGAGCATCGCCCCCGCCGCCAAGGCCAAGCCCAAGGGCAACAACAGCTCGGCAAGGCTGACCAGCCAGGCACAGAGCAGGGCGAAGACCGGCTCAACCAGGCCGGACGCCGCACCGATCAGGAACGCCCTGACCCGCGACATCCCCGCCCCTGCCAACACCAACGCGATCACCAGCCCCTCTGGCACATCCTGCAGGGCAATGCCCATGGCCAGGCTGTCAGCGTCGGCCATACCGCCACCGGCCGACACCCCCACCGCCATGCCTTCGGGAATGTTGTGGGCGATGATCGCAAACACAAACAGCCAGATACGCGGCGGAATCAACGGGTGCTGCGGCGTGCCCACCAGCACCTCCGGAGTGACGCCGGAGAGCCGGCGGTCCACGAGAAACAGGCAGAACGCGCCCAGCATGATGCCCAAGCTGATCAGGCCACTGGAGGCCCAAGGCGAAAGCCCCAGGCTTTCAGCGGCCGCAATACCCGGCACAATCAATGAAAAGGCGGTGGCCGCCAGCATCACGCCCGCACCAAACCCCAACAATGTGTCGCTCAACGCCACAGGCATCCGGCGGATCACCAGCACCGGCACAGCCCCAAGGGCCGTGCCCAGGGCACAGATCGCCCCGCCTTGTAACGCCCGCAACAGTCGCGGCTCCAGGTTCAGCCAGCTCAGTCCTTGAGCCACCAGCAATGCGGTCCCCGCCAACAGCAACAGCGAACCGAACGCATAACGAAACATTCGTCCGCCGCTGATCGCCAGTGTTTCAGTGCCCATAGTCGGCCTTAGATCTTGTCAAGTTGGAGACTCAAGCCACGGCTGCTTGATAGCGCTGAGCCACTTCAGGCCAGTTGATGACGTTGTAGAACGCGTTGATGTATTCCGGCCGGCGGTTCTGGTAACGCAGGTAATAAGCGTGTTCCCACACGTCCAGGCCAAGGATTGGGGTGTTGCCGTTCATCAGCGGGCTGTCCTGATTGCCGCTGCTCTCCACCACCAGCTTTTTCTCCGGGGTCACGCTGAGCCAGGCCCAGCCGCTACCGAAACGGGTCAGCGCCGCTTTGGTGAACGCCTCTTTGAAGTTGTCGAAGCCCCCCAGTTGTTCCTCGATGGCCTGCCACAGAGCGCCCTCGGGTTTGCCGCCACCCGACGGCGTCATGACCGCCCAGAACAGCGAATGGTTGGCATGCCCGCCACCCTGGTTGATCACCGCTGCGCGGAGTTTTTCTGGAAGCTGCTGGACGCTGGCCACCAGCTTTTCAACCGACCAGTCAGCCCACTCGGTGCCTTCTACCGCGGCATTGAGGTTGTTGATGTACGTCTGGTGGTGCTTGCTGTAGTGAATTTCCATGGTCTGTGCATCGATGTGCGGTTCCAGGGCGTCGTAGGCGTAAGGCAGTGCAGGCAAGGTAAAGGACATTCAATGTGCTCCGTAATGTGGGCCATTCGGGATCGCGACGTCAGGCGCCATTTGCGCGACGTGGTTCTCCAGCAGGCGATGCGTACGCGGGTATTCGCCGTGTTCACTGATGAAATTCAGCAGCTCAACGTAGGTCTTGCTGCTTTGGCGAAACGCCGCTTCGCGCAAAGCGAGAGGCAGCCGGTTGTCCTGCAGGGTCTGCAACAGGCGCTGGTGGATCGCGCAGAGGTACTCCGCGCTTTCCTCCGGCTGGTTCAGGCGCAAGTGCAGGTCGGCCAGGTTGTGGTGGGAAATGACGCAGGCCGCAACGGCTTCGTCGGCATCCGACCAGCGCTCGAACAGCACCTGGGCCAAGGCCAGCGCCTGCAGGTAATACTCGCGAGCATCCACAAGATCGCCCTGAATGAAGAAGCGATTGGCCCTTTCGATCGTGCGTTTCCAGTGTTCCATGGTGAGCCTCCAAAGCCGGATCGGGGATTACACGCCGCCGGCGGTGAGCTTTTCCGGATCCAGCAGGACTTCCAGCTGGCTACGGGAAAGATCGGTGTGTTCCAGGGCCACATCGATCACCGGACGCCCTTGCTTGTAGGCGGTCTTGGCGATTTCCGCGGCTTTTTGATAACCGATGATCGGGTTCAAGGCGGTTACCAGGATCGGGTTGCGCGACAGCGCTTCCTTGAGCTTGGGTTCATTGACCTTGAAGCTGGCGATGGCCTTGTCGGCCAGCAGGCGGCTGGAGTTGGCCAGCAACTCGATACTGCTCAGCAAATTCTGGGCAATGATCGGCAGCATCACGTTGAGTTCGAAGTTGCCCGACTGGCCGGCCACGGTGATCACCGAGTCATTGCCAATCACTTGCGCCGCCACCATGGCGGTGGCTTCCGGTATCACCGGGTTGACCTTGCCCGGCATGATCGAGGAGCCCGGCTGCAGGCCTTCCAGTTCGATCTCGCCGAGGCCCGCCAGCGGACCGGAGTTCATCCAGCGCAAGTCGTTGGCGATCTTCATCAGCGAGACCGCAATCGCCTTGAGCTGGCCGGACACTGCTACAGCGGTGTCCTGGGAGCCGATCAGGGCGAACAGGTTCACACCCGGGGTGAAGGTCACTTGGGTCAAGCGGCTCAACTGCTGGCTGAACCGCGCGGCGAATTCAGGGTGAGCGTTGATCCCGGTGCCGACGGCCGTGCCGCCCTGCGCCAGCGCCTGCAGGCTCGGCAGCAGGTCTTGCAGGTGACCGATATTGGCCTTGAGTTGCTGGGCCCAGCCTTCCAGCACCTGGCTCATACGCACTGGCATCGCGTCCATGAGGTGAGTACGCCCGGTCTTGATGAACGGATGAACTTCGACCGCCTTGCGCTCGATCACTGCCACCAGGTGCAACAGCGCCGGCAGCAGTTGTTCGTGCAGGGTCAAGGCGGCACTGACGTGAATGGTGGTAGGGATAATGTCGTTGCTGCTCTGGCCGCAGTTGACATGGTCGTTGGCGTTCACCGCCTCGCCCAACAGGCGGCTGGCCAGGGTTGCCAGCACTTCGTTGGCGTTCATGTTCGAACTGGTTCCGGAACCGGTCTGGAAGATATCCACCGGGAAGTGCTGCATGTAGTCGCCTTCCAGCAGGCCCTGGGCGGCATCGACAATGGCCTTGCCCTGCGACTCGCTCAGTTGCTGGAGTTCGACGTTGGCCTTGGCCGCAGCAGCCTTCGCCAGGATCAAGGCGCGAATGAACTGCGCCGGCATGCGCTGCCCGCTGATGGGAAAGTTATCCACCGCACGCTGGGTTTGCGCGCCATACAACGCGTGCTCGGGGACCTGCAACTCGCCCATGCTGTCGCGTTCGATACGGGTATTACTCATCGGGAAATCCTTGCACCAGTTCGATCAGGGGGATGGAAGGCAGCAGCGAGCACGTCGCCAACTGCCAGGCATAGCTTTGCCAGCGCTTGAGCCGGCATTTGCACAAAGAGAGTCGCTCCAGATCACGCAGGGGGCGCCAGGCCTGGTCCAGGCACTGGCTGCGCCAATGCCAGGGCAAGGCCGTGTCGAGCGCGGTATCGAGCAACAAACGGAAGGAGGTTTCAGCCACGGTCCAGGCGGAAGTGCTGGTGCAACAGGCCAGATAGCGCCCCTCGGCCAGGTAATGTTCGATCAGGCGAGGCTCGTCTGGATCAAGGGCACAACGGATCTGGCGGCTCATCCAACGCCAGCTTTCGAGGTAATGCTGCTCGTGCAGGGCAGTACTCATGACCGGGGCTCATCTACGAAATGAGACTCATTGTTATCTGATATTGATAATCAAATCAATCTGGCGTGTACGAATTTTGCTCAAAAAAAAGCGCGCCACCCGAAAAGGTGGCGCGCCTGGGGCCCTGCAATCAGATCAGCTGCCCGCGACGGTCATCCGCTCAATCAACACCGAACCGGTGCGGATATTGCTGCGCAGTTCCAGGTCATTACCCACGGCAACGATCTGCTTGAACATGTCGCGCATGTTGCCGGCGATGGTCACTTCCTGGACCGCGAACTGGATCTCGCCGTTCTCCACCCAGAAGCCCGCCGCGCCGCGGGAGTAGTCGCCGGTGACCATGTTCAAGCCATGGCCCATCAACTCGGTGACCAACAGGCCGCGGCCCATGCGCCGCAACAACGCCGCCTGGTCTTCGTCGCCGTGGGTGACAAACAGGTTGTGCACACCGCCGGCGTTGGCGGTGCTCGGCAGCCCCAGCTTGCGCCCGGAGTAAGTGCCAAGAATGTAAGACACCAACTCGCCCTTCTCGACGAACGGCTTGGCGTAAGTGGCCAGGCCATCACCGTCGAAAGCCGCGCTGCCCATGGCCTGCATCAGGTGTGGGCGCTCGTCGATGGTCAGCCATTCCGGGAACAGTTGCTGGCCCAGGGCGCCCTCCAGAAATGACGATTTGCGGTACAGATTGCCACCGGAAATCGCCCCCAGGAAGCTGCCGAACAAGCCACCGGCCAGTTCTGCGGAGAACAGCACAGGCACTTCACAGGTCGGCACCGGGCGCGCGCCCAGACGGCTGGCGGCCCGCTGTGCAGCTTTCTGGCCGATGCTGGCCGGGTCAGCCAGCAGGTTGCCCTGGCGGCTGACGTCGTACCAATAATCACGCTGCATCTGGCCATTGGCCTCGGCAATCATCACGCAGCTCAGGCTGTGCCGGGTCGAGGCATAACCGCCAACAAAGCCGTGGCTGTTGCCATAGACGCGGCAACCTTGATGGGTGCTCAGGGTGGTGCCATCGGCGTTCTTGATCCGGCTGTCAGCGGCAAAGGCTGCCGCTTCGCAGGCCAGCGCCTGCTCGATAGCTTGCTCCGGGGTGATGTCCCAGGCGTGGAACAGATCGAAGTCCTTCAGGTCCTTGGCCATCAGCGCCGCATCGGCCAGGCCCGACGCCTCGTCTTCCGAGGTGTGCTTGGCAATGGCCAGCGCCGCGGCGACGGTCTCGCGAATGGCATCCGGGCCGCTGGCGGAGGTGCTGGCCGAGCCCTTGCGCTGGCCGACATACAAGGTGATGCCAAAGCCCTGGTCGCGATTGAACTCGACGGTTTCCACTTCCCGCTGACGCACCGACGTGGACAGGCCCTGCTCCAGAGAAACCGCGACCTCACAGGCGCTGGCGCCCTGGCGCTTGGCCTCGGCGATGATCTGCTCAACCTGTTCCTGCAGTGCCGGCAAAGCTTGTGGGCCGACGCTTTCTGCTGCACTCATGGTTTTCTCCACTCAAATTCTGCTTTCGGTTAAGGCCTTCGAGCGACCAGGCCGGACAAGCGGCCCCCGACTGGTTATCATGGCGGCGTTTCTTTGCGGACTGCCACCATGGTTGATTCTTACGATGACTCCCTCGATGGGGAGAAAAGCAAATCCCAGGTCAAACGCGAGCTGCATGCTCTGGTTGACCTCGGCGAGCGCCTTACAACACTCAAACCCGACTTGCTGGCAAAACTGCCGTTGACCGACGCCATGCGCCGGGCTCTGGCCGATGCGCCCAAGCACACTGCGAACATCGCCCGTAAACGCCACCTGCAATTCATCGGCAAGCTGATGCGTGACCAGGACACTGCGGCGATTCTGCAACTGCTTGACCAACTCGATGCCTCCACCCGGCAGTACAACGAACGCTTCCACGGCCTGGAACGCTGGCGCGATCGCCTGATCGCAGGCGATGACGGCGTGCTGGAGAAGTTCGTCGTTGACTATCCGGAAGCGGACCGTCAACAACTGCGCTCCCTGATCCGTCAGGCGCAGCATGAGCTGGCCCATAACAAGGCGCCGGCCTCCAGCCGTAAAATCTTCAAGTACATCCGTGAGCTGGACGAAGTTCAACGCGGTCTGCGCTGATCCTCGCACCGGGTGGGTTGCCACGCAGCCCACCCGCCGCTCCACGCCTCAAGCCCCCGTGCCACCCACTGTGATGCCATCGATTTTCAGGGTCGGCTGACCCACGCCCACCGGCACCGATTGGCCATCCTTGCCACAGGTCCCCACGCCGCTGTCCAGCGACAAGTCATTGCCGACCATGGACACTTTGCTCATGGCTTCCGGGCCGTTGCCGATCAGGGTCGCGCCCTTGACTGGAGCGGTGATCTTGCCGTCTTCGATCAGGTACGCCTCGCTGGTGGAGAACACGAACTTGCCGCTGGTGATGTCTACTTGGCCGCCACCCAGGTTGGCGCAGTAGATACCCTTTTTCACCGAGGCAATGATTTCCGCCGGGTCGCTTTCGCCCGCCAGCATGTAAGTATTGGTCATGCGCGGCATCGGCAGGTGCGCATAGGATTCGCGACGACCGTTGCCGGTGCGCGCCACGCCCATCAGGCGGGCGTTGAGCTTGTCCTGCATATAGCCTTTGAGCACGCCGTTTTCGATCAGGGTGGTGCACTCGGTCGGGGTGCCTTCATCGTCCACGGTCAGTGAGCCGCGACGGCCAGCCAGGGTGCCATCATCGACGATGGTGCACAGCTTGGAGGCGACCATTTCACCCATGCGCCCGCTGTAGGCCGAACTGCCCTTGCGGTTGAAATCGCCTTCCAGGCCGTGGCCCACCGCTTCGTGCAGCAACACCCCGGACCAGCCGGAGCCCAGCACCACTGGCAAGGTGCCGGCCGGTGCCGGAATGGCTTCCAGGTTCACCAGGGCCTGGCGCAGCGCTTCACGGGCATACCCCATGGCGCGGTCTTCACTGAGGAAGTACCGGTAGTCGGTGCGCCCACCGCCACCATGGCCGCCGCGCTCGCGCCGGCCGTTCTGCTCGACAATCACGCTGACATTGAAACGCACAAGCGGCCGCACATCGGCGCTCAAGCCGCCATCGGTGGAAGCCACCAGGATGCGCTCCCAGACCCCGGCCATGCTCACGCTCACCTGCTGGATGCGCGGGTCCAGGGCACGGGTGGCGACATCGATGCGTTTGAGCAGCTCGACCTTCTCGGCACGACTGATGACTTCTAGGGGGTTATCCGGCGCGTACAACTGCGCCACGTCCTGAGTGCTGAAGGCCTGCACGCTGCCGTTCTGCCCGGCCCGGGAAATCGAGCGCGCCGCACGCGCCGCCTGGCCCAGCGCTTCGAGGGTGATGGCATTGCTGTAGGCAAAGCCGGTCTTCTCACCGGATTGCGCCCGCACGCCAACGCCCTGATCAAGGTTGAAACTGCCTTCCTTGACGATGCCGTCTTCCAGGGACCAGGACTCGGAAATCTGCCCCTGGAAATACAGGTCGGCAGCATCGATCCCAGGGCCGGCCAGATCGCCCAGCACACTCTGCAGGCTTTCAATGGTCACGCCACCAGGGGCTAAAAGGTGTTCACTGACTGAGGACAACAACCCGCTCATATGCTTTGCGCCTTAAATTCGTCGTTCTTAAGCAAGTCGCTGGGCGCCTTGCGAGAAAAAGCGCCGGTGACTGGCCACCGGCATCCGCGCCCGGATGGACGCCTGTTCGCTGCTATCGCGTTGGGCCAGCAGCACGGCCTCGCCTTGATCCTGTTCTGCCAGCACCCGCCCCCAGGGATCGACAATGGCGGCATGGCCAAAGGTCTCGCGGGGGCCTGGGTGAACGCCGCCCTGGGCAGCCGCCAGCAGGTAGCACTGGGTCTCGATGGCACGGGCGCGAATCAGCACCTCCCAATGCGCCGCGCCGGTTACCGCGGTGAACGCCGAGGGCGCGGTAATCAGCTCCGCCCCGGCAGCGCGCAACTCGCTGTACAACTCGGGAAAGCGCAGGTCGTAACAGACCGTCAGGCCCAAGCGGCCGACCGGGGTATCCGCCACCACCACTTGGCTGCCATGAGCATAGTCATCGGATTCACGGTAACGGCCACGCTGATCGGCCACGTCCACATCGAACAAGTGCAGCTTGTCGTAACGGGCGGCCACCTCGCCGTGCTCGTCGATCAACAGCGAACAGGCATTGGCTTTGCCTTCGGGCTGATGCAACGGTGGCAACGGCAACGTGCCGCCCACTATCCATAACGTGAGGTCGCGGGCGGTCTGTTTCAACCAGGGCAGGATCGGCCCTTCGCCCAAGGCTTCGGCGCGACCGATAGCGGCCACGTCGCGACGCCCCATGGCAGCGAAGTTTTCCGGCAGGACCGCCAGGCGCGCACCACCGGCCGCAGCCTGCTCAAGCAGGCGTCGGGCCTGGGCCAGATTGGCCAGCACATCGCTCTGGCTGACCATTTGAATCACCGCAAGAGACATGGCGCACTCCGTATCGGGTAGGCCGCCATGCTACTCCATGGAGCAATACCCAAGGCTCTCAAAAAGGTTTGTCGAAGGTGATTTTCGGCTCTTTCCAAGGGCCTTTGACGTTGTATTTGACGCTGGCGAAGCGCGCCACGCGGTCACCGATCAGTTTGTCGATCAGGAACAAGGCACCGCCCACCGCCGGAGCGCCCACCAGCAGCGCGGCGATCGGCAGGTTATTGGTCACCGGCAGGGTCACTGCCAGCTTGGCGTCCACTTGGTCGGCCACCATGTCCAGGGTGCCATTGAGTTCCAGATTGCTCGAAGGTCCGGTCAGGGTGATGGGTTCACGGGTGACGTACACGCCATCGCTGGCCACCAGCAGGCCCTTGACCCGGTCATAGCTCAAGCCCTTGCCGAACAGGTCGGAGAAGTCCAGGCGCAAGCGCCGGCCGATGGAGTTGAAGTTGAGCAGGCCAAACACCCGCAACGCCTGGGCGCCGCCTTCCACTTCGACGAACTGGCCTTTGCGCAAGGTGGCATCCAGGCTTCCGGAGAAGCGCTTGAGCGCCACCCAGGCCGGCGAGCCGGGCCAGCGACCGTCGACATCCAGGTGGAAATCCTCACTGGTCACGGTGGGCGCGAAGCCCCAGCCCTTGAGCACATCGGCCAGGTTGCCACCGCCCAGGCGCCCGCGATACCAACTGCCGCGGGCACCCGGCACACCTTCCCAGCCGCCCTCGCCCTCCAGCACCATGCCCTTGAGCCCCAGGCTCAAGCTGTTGAAGGCCATGCCCTTGGCGGTGGGGCGCACTTTGAGCGCCCACTTGCCCACCAGGTCAGGCCCCTGGAACAGCTGGGCAATGGAGATATCCATGGCCGGAACATTCTTGGGGTCCACCGAGGCCAGGGGGTCCGGTGCATTCTCGTCGGCCTGCACCTGGGGATCGACCGCCGGCAGGCGGATGTACTGCATGTCGATGGTCATCGGCACCGCCTTGGCGTCGGCGATGCTCACCTTGCCCTTGGCTTGCTGGCTGTCGATCTGCAGGGCCCAGGCCGCCGGCTTGCGGTCCAGTTGCAGGCTGACTTGATCCAGGGTGGTGCCAAAGGCGCTGAGCTTGCCCACTTTGAAATCGGCACCGCTGAGCAGTTGCTTGGCACTGCCGCCCGGGTCCTTGCCGGCGTAACGATCCACCAGGGCCTTCCAGGGCTCGACATCCAGTTCCGACAACACGCCGCGGACCCGCAGGCCTTTGCCGGCCGGCAACTGTGCGTCGCCCCCTCCCAGGAACAACTCGCCACGCCCATCGGAGAAGTTGCCCGCTGGCGCGGCAAAGGTGAAGTTGGCCAGGTCGCCATAATCGAACCAATAACGGCGCTCGGCCCCTTGCAGGGTCATGCGGAAAATACTCTCGCGCCCGGTGCTCGCGGCCATGCCGAAGGGTGCCGGCAGGTCCACGGCCACGCCCTTGAGGCTCGAACTGACGATCAACTGGCTATCGGCGCCATCCAGATTCAGTTGCAGCTGATACGGCACATCCCCCGACACGGGTAACGGCTGGCTGACACTCAGCCAGTCGGTGAGTTTTTTCACCGCCACTTGGCCCTTGGCAACCACTCGGGTGTTGGGCTTGCCGGCCTTGCCATCGGCAAAGATCTGCGCCGTCACGGGCCGGTCGAACGCCTGGGCGCTGATGTTCTGCCCACTCAGGCCCTTGCTGCTGTCAAAACGGAAGTCACCCTTGAGCTGGGTCAGCTCCAAGGCGGGCTCGCTCAACTTGAGTCGCGCCTTGTCGGTCTTGAAGTCCACCTGGATTTTCGGCGTATCGCCTTTGACCAGCGGGATGTCCAGGTTCAACTTGCCCTGCAGGTCGCCCTCTCCCTGCCAACCGGCAAAGGTCGAGCCGGTGCCGATGGGCGCTTCCTGAAGAATCTTCACGCCATCGCCAAGGCCGCCGGCAAACTGGCCATCGATGAACATATGGGAATGCTCGCCGCTGGCAACATGGGGGATGTTGACGAAAACATCGCGGACCCGGGTGTCCAGCAACTGCCCCTTGCTGGCAACAATGCGCACGCCGCTGTCTTCGATAAACACATCACCGTTGACTTTGGTCAGGTGCGGCCAGCCTGGCTGGAAGGCCAGTTCGGCGTCATGCACCTTGAAGAACAGGCTGATGCTGCGGGCCGTGTCGAGGGCGCCGTGATTGAGCGAACCCTGATACTGGAAAAAGCCCTGGTCCACTGCACCCTTGAGAATCGCCGTGCGCAACCACTCATCCAATGCCGGGCTCAGGACTTGCGGCAGGTACTTGGCGGTGTAGCGCCCGTCCCCCTCCAGCAGCCCGACCCGCAAGTCCATGTAGTCTTCCTGGGTGTGATCGAAATGCAGGCGGATCAGGAAGTCGCCAGCGATCTTGCCCTCCTCGCCCAGTACCTTCAGGTAAGGGGAAATCAGGGTAAAACCGTCCTGATCCAGCTTCCAGGTGAGCTTGGCGTTGGCCTGGATGTACTGCCAGGGCTTGGCGAAGATCGGATACAGGTGCAAGGAGAAATCCTTGCTGTCCATGCGCAACTCGCCCTGCCCCAGGTCACCACTGATGCTGCCGGTGACATTCCGTGCCGCCGGGGCGCCGTGGTAGGCATCAAAGCCGACCCGCTCCAGGTTGGCGGCGAAACTCAGACGCTGATCGCCCGTGGCCTGGGGCCGCACGTCCAACAACACATTGCGCAACGCGCCCGTGACCTTGAGGCTGTCCACCGCCTTGGCCACCCCTTCAGGCAGCGGCACGAGGGCATCCAGCACGGGGGTGATGGGCGTCAGGTCGAGACGGTCGGCCTGCAAGTTCCACACTTCCTGGGCCGGGTCGTCGGCCCGCTTCTGCTGCACTTGCAGCCGGGACTCCCAGCGGGTTTCCCCGAGGTTCATCGCCAGGCTGTCGAGCTGCACCCGCAGGCCATCGTCGCTGCGCTGGAGGTTGGCATTGAGTGCCAGGTTTTTGAGGGTGATCGGTTTGCGCTCCGCATAAGCGCCGGTCAGTTGCGGTGCGTTCAGGCGCAGGCTGGCGCTTTGCAACGCGCCCTTGTCCCAGGCGAACCACAGCTCGCCACCGGCCTTGAGTTCGGAGAAGTGCCACTGCCGGGTCAGGCGCGGCGGCAGCCACCGGGCCCAATCGCTTTGCGGCAGGCTCACGTAGCCATCGGCCCGAGCTTCGCGCCAGGCGTTGGCCTTCAGGCGGGTACGCAAACTCAAGGCCAGGGGCTGGCCGTCGGGCAGAGTCAGGCGTGCGTCCAGGCGCTGGCGGCTTGGGCCGGTGCGCAGGTTGAGGCCTACGTAGGTCAGGGTCAGGGCCGGGTGTTCAAAAGGCTGCAACGTTACTTGGCTGTCGAGCAGCGACAGTTCGCCAAGCACCTGCATGCGGGTGAGCATCTGTTCGGGGTCGAACGGCTGGTCGTCCTGCACCGGCAAGCCTTCCAGGCGCCAGTGGCCATCCTGGTCTTCCTTGAGGCTCAGGCTAAGGCCGCTGAGCTGCAGCAGCCCGATACGCACTTCACGGGCCAGCAGGCTCGCGGAAATATCCGGCACCACCCGCACCTGATCCAGGCGCAAGGCATTGGCACCGTCACCGATCATCACGTCATGGGCCAACAAGGTCGGAGAGAAACCGCTCCAGGTGCCCTCCAGGCGACCGATGTGCACGGGCATGCCCAGGGCATCCTCGGCCTTGGCCTGGACCTCGGCTCGATACTCGGCCACCAGCGGGGTCAACTCCCGGCCGAGACTGACGTACAAGGCCGCCAGGACCAGCGCCAATGCGCAGAGGCCCAGCCCCCAGCGAGTCAGCGCGGAGAACACGCGGATCAGCCGCTCCATGTCAGTTGGCTCCCAAGGCAATAGTCATGCAAAAAGCTGAGACCAGCCGTTTCCAATCCTGAAAAACACGCGGATTCAGAGCAGCACCACGTCGTATTGTTCCTGGGAATACATGGTTTCGACCTGGAACCTGATGGTCCGGCCGATAAAGCCTTCCAACTCCGCGACATTGCCTGACTCTTCATCGAGCAAGCGGTCGACCACTTTCTGATTGGCCAGCACCCGATACCCTTCTGCCTGATAAGCCCGGGCTTCACGCAGAATCTCGCGGAAAATTTCGTAACAGATGGTTTCCGGGGTTTTCAATTTGCCCCGTCCCTGGCAACTGCTGCAGGGTTCGCACAGCACTTGCTCCAGGCTTTCCCGGGTGCGCTTGCGGGTCATCTGCACCAGGCCCAGCTCGGTGATGCCGATGATGTTGGTCTTGGCGTGGTCCCGCTCCAGCTGTTTTTCCAGGGTGCGCAGGACTTGACGCTGATGCTCTTCATCTTCCATGTCGATGAAGTCGATGATGATGATGCCGCCCAGGTTGCGCAGGCGCAGTTGGCGAGCGATAGCAGTGGCGGCTTCGAGGTTGGTCTTAAAGATGGTTTCTTCAAGGTTGCGATGGCCCACAAAGGCGCCAGTGTTGACGTCGATGGTGGTCATGGCTTCCGCCGGGTCCACCACCAGGTAGCCACCGGACTTGAGCGGCACCTTGCGCTCCAGCGCTTTCTGGATCTCGTCCTCGACCCCATACAAATCGAAGATCGGCCTTTCACCCGGATAATGCTCCAGGCGATCGGCGATTTCCGGCATCAGCTCGGCAACAAACTGAGTGGTCTTCTGGAAGGTTTCCCGGGAGTCGATACGGATTTTCTCGATCTTCGGGCTGACCAGGTCACGCAGGGTACGCAGGGCCAGACCCAGGTCTTCGTAGATCACGCTCGGGGCGCCGATGGTCTTGATCTGGGTGCCGATCTGGTCCCACAGACGCCGCAGATAGCGGATGTCCATCATGATCTCGTCGACCCCGGCGCCCTCGGCGGCCGTGCGCAAGATAAAACCGCCCGCTTCCTTGATGCCTTCCTGGGCCACGCAGTCGCTGACCACTTTCTTCAAGCGCTCGCGCTCGCCTTCGTCTTCGATCTTCAGGGAAATCCCGACATGGGCGGTACGCGGCATGTACACCAGGTAACGTGAAGGGATCGACAACTGAGTAGTCAGGCGCGCGCCCTTGGAACCGATGGGGTCCTTGGTGACCTGCACCACCAGGCTCTGCCCTTCGTGCACCAGGGCGCTGATGCTTTCCACCGCCGGGCCTTCACGTACGGAGATTTCCGAAGCGTGGATAAACGCCGCCCGATCCAGACCAATATCGACGAAGGCCGCCTGCATGCCGGGCAGTACCCGCACCACCTTGCCTTTATAGATGTTGCCGACGATGCCGCGACGCTGGGTGCGCTCGACATGAACTTCTTGCAGAACTCCGTTTTCGACCACCGCCACGCGCGATTCCATCGGCGTGATGTTGATCAGAATCTCTTCACTCATGGCAGGATCTCGTTCAGGCATATTCACGATAAGAAGGCCGCATCGGTGAGTACGGCGCTTAGCGCACTGTAAGGTTTTGCCAACAGGGTATGCCGAAATGGCCGAGCAGTTCTGCGGTTTCGCACAGCGGCAGGCCAACTACAGCGGAATAGCTGCCATTGAGCCCCGCGACAAACACCGCAGCAAGCCCCTGAATGCCATAACCGCCGGCTTTGTCCTGGGGCTCGCCGCTGGCCCAATAGGCCGCCGCCTCTTCAGGGCTGATGGAGCGAAAACGCACCAGGCTGCGCACCACTCGCGACTCGCAACGCTGCTTGTCGAGCACGGCAATGGCGGTCAGCACTTCATGTTCGCGATCCGATAACGCCAGGAGCATGGCCAGGGAGTCAGCCTGATCCAACGGCTTGCCGAGGATCCGTCCGTCGAGCACCACCGCGGTGTCGGCGCCCAGCACACAGGCTGGGGCCAGGGAATGGCTGCTGGCGATCAGGCCCAGGCCGGCGGCGGCCTTGCCACGCGCCAGGCGTTCGACATAGGCCGCAGGCGACTCATCAAGCAGAGGGGTTTCATCGATGTCCGCACTGATGGCGGTGAACGGCACGCCGATCTGCGTCAGCAGTTCACGCCGACGCGGCGAGCCGGAAGCGAGGTAAAGCGGACTCATCAAGACATCTCCCTGTCGAGGTGCGGGCCAATGCCTGACCGAATTAGTTGATTTTGAAACGTCTGCGCAAGCCACGCAGACCGAAGCTGACCCACGGCCAGAGCAAGGCGCTGACCAAGGCGGGCAGCACCAGGGCCAGGGTGGGTTGGCGGTTGCCGGTCAGGGCGCTGAGCCAGAGCTGGACCAACTGCGCCAGGCCGAAGATCACCAGGATCACCAGGCTCTGCTGCCACATCGGGAACATGCGCAGGCGCTGTTGCAAGGACAGCACCAGGAAGGTGATCAGGGTCAGGATCAAGGCGTTCTGGCCCAGCAGGGTGCCGTACAGCACATCCTCTGCCAATCCCAGGCACCAGGCGGTGACCATGCCCACCTTGTGCGGCAGGGCCAGGGCCCAGAAAGCCAGCAACAGGGCCAGCCAGAGTGGGCGCAGGATTTCCATGAATTGCGGCAACGGCGAGACGCTGAGCAACATGCCGACGGCGAACGTCAACCAGACCATCCAGCCATTCTGGGAGTATTTGGTACCCGGCATTATTCTCGTCCTCCGGTGGTGGCCGGTGCTGCAGCGGGCGGCTTGCTGGCCGCCGGCTTCACCACAGGTTTAGTGACCGGTTTGACCGGGGTGGCCACAGGCTTGGCCGGGGTAGCCGCAGGCGCTGGCGCAGTGGTGGCCGCTGCCGGAGTGGCCGGAGCGGCGGTCGCAGGCTTGGGCACAGTGGCCGGCACGACCGGTGCGGCGCCTTGCTGATCCTGGGCTTCCTGGGCCTGGGCGGCGTCGTTGGCGCGCTCTTCGGCAGTGCGCGGGTCGCTGAACACCAACAGCAAGTAGCGGCTGCGGTTCAGCGCTGCGGTCGGCACGGCACGCACAATGGCGAACGGCTGGCCGGAATCGTGGATCACTTCCTTGACCGTCGCCACCGGATAGCCGGCCGGGAACCGCTGGCCCAAACCGGAGCTGACCAGCAGATCGCCTTCCTTGATATCCGCGGTGTCGGCCACATGGCGCAACTCCAGGCGCTCCGGATTACCGGTGCCGCTGGCGATCGCCCGCAAGCCGTTGCGATTGACCTGCACGGGAATGCTGTGGGTGGTGTCGGTCAGCAGCAACACACGGGAGGTGTACGGCATCAGTTCGACCACCTGCCCCATCAGACCGCGGGCATCGAGCACCGGCTGCCCCAGGAACACGCCGTCACGCTCACCTTTATTAATGATGATGCGATGGGTGAAGGGGTTGGGGTCCATGCCGATCAACTCGGCCACTTCGACCTTCTCGTTGACCAACGCAGAGGAATTGAGCAACTCGCGCAGACGGACGTTCTGCTCGGTCAGGGCCGCGAGCTTTTGCATGCGCCCCTGCAGCAGCAGGTTCTCGGTCTTGAGTTTTTCGTTCTCGGCCACCAATTCGGTACGGCTGCCAAACTGGCTGGCCACACCCTGCCATAGCCGTTGCGGCAGGTCGGTGATCCAGTAGGACTGCATCAGCACCAGCGACATCTGGCTACGCACTGGCTTGAACAGTGTGAAGCGGGCATCGACCACCATCAGCGCGACCGACAGCACGACCAGCACCAACAGGCGCACGCCCAATGAGGGGCCTTTGGCGAAAAGCGGTTTAATAAGCCGCTCCTCCCAGGCAAATGTTGTCTTTATTCATAAGGCATCAAACCGGCCTGGATGCAGATTGACAGAAGTTAAACGCCACAGGCAGCACTGCAAAGTGCTGCCTGTGAGCGAAACAGCATAGATGCCTGCAGCGAAATCACTCGCTGGAGAGCAGGTCCATGGTGTGCTTATCCATCATTTCCAATGCACGGCCACCGCCGCGAGCAACACAGGTCAGCGGGTCTTCGGCGACGATCACCGGCAGACCGGTTTCCTGGGCCAGCAACTTGTCGAGGTCGCGCAGCAAGGCGCCACCACCGGTCAGCACCAGGCCACGCTCGGCGATATCCGAAGCCAGTTCCGGAGGCGACTGCTCCAGGGCACTCTTCACGGCCTGAACGATGGTTGCCAGGGACTCTTGCAGAGCTTCCAGCACTTCATTGGAGTTCAGGGTGAAAGCACGTGGCACACCTTCGGCCAGGTTACGGCCACGTACGTCGACTTCACGTACTTCACCACCTGGGTAGGCAGTGCCGATTTCCTGCTTGATGCGCTCAGCGGTGGATTCACCGATCAGGCTGCCGTAGTTGCGACGCACGTAAGTGATGATTGCCTCGTCGAAACGGTCACCGCCAACACGTACGGATTCGGCGTAGACCACACCGTTCAGGGAGATCAGCGCGATTTCAGTGGTACCACCACCGATATCCACGACCATCGAACCACGGGCTTCTTCAACCGGCAGGCCGGCACCGATCGCAGCGGCCATTGGCTCTTCGATCAGGAACACTTCACGGGCACCGGCACCCAGGGCCGATTCACGGATGGCACGACGCTCAACTTGAGTGGACTTGCATGGAACGCAGATCAGCACACGAGGGCTAGGCTGCAGAAAGCTGTTTTCGTGAACCTTGTTGATGAAGTACTGCAGCATCTTTTCACAGACGCTGAAGTCGGCGATCACACCGTCCTTCATCGGACGAATGGCGGCAATGTTGCCCGGTGTACGACCGAGCATGCGCTTGGCTTCGGTACCAACCGCGACAACACTCTTCTGATTACCGTGGGTCCGAATGGCCACAACCGATGGTTCATTCAGGACAATACCGCGCTCGCGCACGTAAATAAGGGTGTTGGCAGTGCCCAGGTCAATGGAAAGATCGCTGGAAAACATGCCACGCAGTTTCTTGAACATGGGAAAGGGACCCTAGGCAACGCGTGGGTAAAAAAGTGCGGCAAACTCTAACAACGACAGGGATTTTGGGCAAGGCGCCAATATGTTAAATTGGCCGCTTTTCTGTGCACCAACCCCCTCGATCGCGGCCATAAGACCGTAGAAATGCGGTAGTGTTCCGACAATCTAACACACGGACGACTTCCGTTCTGTTTTCCACTGGAGAATCCCATGGCGCTTGAACGCTCCGACGTGGAAAAAATCGCGCATCTGGCCAGCCTTGGCCTCAATGACGCCGATCTTCCACACATCACCTCCGCCCTCAACAGCATTCTGGGGCTGGTGGATGAAATGCAGGCAGTCGATACCGACGGTATCGAGCCCCTGGCCCACCCACTGGAAGCCAGCCAGCGCCTGCGCGCAGACGTTGTGACCGAGTCCAATCACCGCGAGGCTTATCAGTCCATCGCGCCAGCGGTCGAAAACGGCCTGTACCTGGTTCCGAAAGTCATCGACTAAAGGGAAAGAGCCTGCAATGCATCACATGACCCTGGCCGAGATCGCCCGCGGACTCGCCGACAAACAGTTTTCCTCCGAAGAGCTGACCCAAACCCTGCTGGCGCGTATCGCCCAGCTGGACCCTCAGCTCAACAGTTTCATCAGCCTCACCGAAGACCTGGCGCTGACCCAGGCCAAGGCGCCGACGCCCGTCGCGCCAACGGTGAGAGCGGCGCCCTGCTCGGTGCGCCGATCGCCCACAAAGACTTGTTCTGCACCCAAGGCATCCGCACCAGTTGCGGCTCGAAGATGCTCGACAACTTCAAGGCGCCCTACGACGCCACCGTGGTCGCCAAGCTGGCCGCTGCCGGGGCCGTGACCCTGGGCAAGACCAACATGGACGAATTCGCCATGGGCTCGGGCAACGAGTCGAGCTACTACGGCGCGGCGAAAAACCCGTGGAACCTGGAACACGTGCCGGGCGGTTCGTCCGGCGGTTCGGCCGCCGCCGTGGCCGCGCGCCTGCTGCCGGCGGCTACCGGCACCGACACGGGCGGCTCGATTCGCCAGCCTGCGGCCCTGACCAACCTCACCGGCCTCAAGCCGACCTACGGTCGTGTTTCGCGCTGGGGCATGATCGCCTACGCGTCCAGCCTCGATCAGGGTGGCCCGTTGGCGCGTACCGCTGAAGACTGCGCGATCCTGCTGCAAGGCATGGCCGGCTTCGACCCGAACGACTCCACCAGCATCGACGAACCTGTGCCGGACTACAGCGCCAGCCTCAACGGTTCGCTGCAGGGCCTGCGCATCGGTGTGCCGAAGGAATACTTCAGCGCCGGCCTCGACCCGCGCATTGCCGAGCTGATTCACAACAGCGTCAAGGAGCTGGAAAAGCTCGGCGCGGTGATCAAGGAAATCAGCCTGCCGAACATGCAGCACGCGATTCCTGCGTACTACGTGATCGCCCCAGCGGAAGCCTCCTCCAACCTGTCGCGCTTCGACGGCGTGCGCTTCGGCTACCGCTGCGAGAACCCGGTCAACCTCAGCGACCTGTACAAACGCTCCCGTGGCGAAGGCTTCGGCACTGAAGTCCAGCGCCGGATCATGGTCGGTGCCTACGCCCTGTCGGCCGGCTACTACGACGCCTACTACCTCAAGGCGCAGAAAATCCGTCGCCTGATCAAGAACGACTTCATGGCTGCCTTTAATGAAGTCGACGTCATCCTCGGCCCAACCACGCCCAACCCGGCCTGGAAAATCGGCGCCAAGAGCAGCGACCCGGTCGCCGCGTACCTGGAAGACGTCTACACCATCACCGCCAACCTCGCGGGTCTGCCGGGCTTGTCCATGCCAGCAGGTTTTGTCGATGGCTTGCCGGTCGGCGTGCAGTTGCTCGCCCCGTATTTCCAGGAAGGCCGCTTGTTGAACGTCGCCCACCAGTATCAGCTCAACACTGACTGGCACACCCGCACCCCAACCGGCTTCTGAGGAGAAACACATGCAATGGGAAGTCGTGATCGGGCTGGAGATTCATACCCAGCTCACCACCAAATCGAAGATTTTCTCCGGTAGCTCCACCGCCTTCGGCGCCGAGCCCAACACCCAGGCCAGCCTGGTAGACCTGGGCATGCCCGGCGTGCTGCCGGTGCTGAACCAGGAAGCGGTGCGCATGGCGGTGATGTTCGGCCTGGCCGTGGATGCCGAGATTGGCCAGCACAACGTGTTTGCCCGCAAGAACTACTTCTACCCGGACCTGCCCAAGGGCTACCAGATCAGCCAGATGGAGTTGCCGATCGTTGGCAAGGGCCACCTGGACATCCCCCTGGAAGACGGCACCATGAAGCGCGTCGGCATCACCCGCGCGCACCTGGAAGAAGACGCCGGCAAGAGCCTGCATGAAGAATTCAACGGTGCCAGCGGCATCGACCTGAACCGCGCCGGCACACCGCTGCTGGAAATCGTTTCCGAGCCGGACATGCGCAACGCCAAGGAAGCCGTGGCTTACGTCAAGGCGATCCACGCCATGGTGCGCTACCTGGGCATCTGCGACGGCAACATGGCCGAAGGCTCCCTGCGTTGCGACTGCAACGTGTCGATCCGGCCCAAGGGCCAGGTCGAGTTCGGCACCCGCTGCGAGATCAAGAACGTCAACTCGTTCCGCTTCATCGAGAAGGCCATCAACACCGAAGTGCGGCGCCAGATCGAGCTGATCGAAGACGGTGGCAAAGTCATCCAGCAGACCCGCCTCTACGACCCGAACAAGGACGAAACCCGTCCGATGCGCAGCAAAGAGGAAGCCAACGACTACCGTTACTTCCCCGACCCGGACCTGCTGCCGGTGGTCATCGAAGACTCGTTCATCGATGACGTTCGCGCCACCCTGCCGGAACTGCCACCGCAGAAGCGCGAGCGCTTCCAGGAGCAGTTCGGCCTCTCGGTATACGACGCCAGCGTCCTGGCCTCGAGCCGCGAGCAGGCTGACTACTTCGAGCACGTGGTGAAGATTGCCGGCGACGCCAAACTGGCGGCCAACTGGGTCATGGTCGAACTGGGCAGCCTGTTGAACAAGCAAGGCCTGGAAATCGACGCGGCGCCGGTCTCCGCCGAGCAACTGGGCGGCATGCTGCTGCGCATCAAAGACAACACCATCTCCGGCAAAATCGCCAAGACCGTGTTTGAAGCCATGGCCAATGGCGAAGGCAGCGCTGACGAGATCATCGACAAGCGTGGCCTCAAGCAAGTCACCGACAGCGGCGCGATCTCGGCGGTGCTGGACGAAATGCTCGCGGCCAACGCCGAGCAGGTCGAACAATACCGTGCCGCCGATGAGGCCAAGCGCGGCAAGATGTTCGGCTTCTTCGTCGGCCAGGCGATGAAGGCGTCCAAAGGCAAGGCCAACCCGCAACAGGTCAACGAGTTGCTGAAAAGCAAGCTCGAAGGCTGACGATCCAGTGAACGCGCGGCTGGCCGGAGAAAACAGGGTGCCTGACACCTCGTTTTGGCCGGTCAGCCCGCGCCGCTCACCCGCGACACACCGATTCACTCGAATTCCCCTCAAAGAGAGCGGTTCACCCATGAAGCGTCTGCTTAGTGCCTGTGCCCTGCTCTCCCTGCTCGCCGGCTGCGCCACCAGCCACGTGGTCGACCCGCGCGGTTATGACCAGACCGGCACCGCCTCTTATTACGGTGCCCGGCATCACGGCAAACGCACCGCCAGCGGCGAACCCTTCGACCAGCACGGCATGACCGCCGCCCATCGCGAACTGCCCTTCGGCACACGGGTGATGGTCACCAACCTGGGCAACGACAAAAGCGTCGTGGTTCGCATCAACGATCGCGGCCCCCACACCCGTGGCCGCTTGATCGACCTGTCACGGGGCGCCGCCGAACAACTGGGTATGCTGCGCAGCGGCACCGCACGGGTGCGCGTGCAAGCCCTCAGCGACTGATCGACGGAGCCCTGCCCATTTTCGGACTAGCCGATTTGCCCCTGCTCAGCGTGCTCCAGCTTTTCAGCGGCCTGCTGATGCTGATTGCCGGCGCCGAACTCCTGGTCCGGGCCGCGGTGCGCCTGGCCGCACGCCTGCAAGTGCGCCCGCTGATTATCGGCCTGACCATCCTCGCCTTCGGCAGCAGCGCGCCGCAGATGGCGGTCAGCCTGCAAGCCACCCTGGCGGAAAACACCGACATCGCCGTGGGCAGCGTGATCGGCAGCAGCATCTTCAACATCCTGGTCACCCTGGGCTTATCGGCCCTGATCATTCCCCTGAGGGTTTCCCGGCAACTGGTGCGCCTGGACATCCCGCTGATGATCGGCGCCAGCCTGTTGGTGTTCGTGCTGGCCTACAACGAAGAACTGACGCCCGTGGACGGCCTGATCCTGCTGACGGCCCTGGTCATCTACCTGGGCCTGCTGCTGTACCAGTCGCGCCATGCCCACCGCCCACCACACCTGACACAGACGCCGCCCGCTCCGTGGCTGAGCAGCCTGCTGCTGATGCTGCTGGGCCTGGCACTGCTGGCCCTCGCCGGCCACTGGCTGCTGCAGGCCGCGGTGACCGTGGCCTCTGACCTGGGGCTGTCGGAACGCATCATCGGCCTGACCATCATCGCCGTCAGCACCTCGCTGCCGGCGCTGGCCACCTCACTGATCGCCGCCGTGCGCGGGCAGCGCGACATCGCCGTGGGCAACGTGATCGGCAGCAACCTGTTCAACCTGCTGGGGGTACTAGGGATCACCGCCCTGGTGGCGCCGACACCGCTGTCGGTCTCGCCCAACGCCCTGGATTTCGACTTGCCCGTGATGCTCGGCGTGACGCTGTTGTGCCTGCCGGTGTTCTATTCTGGCTACCGCGTGACCCGGGCCGAGGGCCTGCTGTTTCTCGCCCTGTACCTGGCGTACGGGCTGCATGTGGTGTCGTTCACCACCGGCATGCCCCTGGCCGGCAAGCTGGAACACCTGATGCTGTTTTTCGTCCTGCCGGCGCTGGTGGCGTTTCTGCTGCTCAGTTCGCTGCGAGCCTGGCGCCGCCAACACTAGAGGGAAAACCAATGACTGCAGAGAAAAAGCCCGGCGTGGAAATGCGCCGCCAAGTGATGGGCGACGCCTTCGTCGATCGCGCCTTGGGCAACGCCACCGAGTTCACCCAGCCGCTGCAGGACTTCGTCAACGAACACGCCTGGGGCAGCGTCTGGAACCGTGAAGGCTTGCCGCTGAAAACCCGCAGCCTGATCACCCTCGCCGCCCTGACCGCATTGAAATGCCCGCAAGAGTTGAAAGGCCACGTGCGCGGCGCGCTGAACAATGGCTGCACCGTCGAGGAAATCCGTGAAGCGCTGCTGCATTGCGCGGTCTACGCAGGCGTGCCAGCGGCCATTGATGCCTTCCGCGCGGCCCAGGAAGTGATCGACGCCTACCAGCAACCGCAGTGACCCCGTTCTTCGCTGGCTTGCCGGCGAACAGCGTTATATCCACCCGCCCCACTGCAGCACGAAGATCCCGATGTTGGTGGTCAGCGCCGCCATCAGCGTGGTGATGACGATGATCGCCGCCGCCAGCTCGTGATTGCCATTCGCCGCCCGGGCCATGACAAAGCTGGCCGCTGCCGTCGGGCTGCCGAAGTACAGAAACAGAATCCCCAACTCGGCCCCGCGAAACCCGCACCACCAGGCGCCAAAGGTCGCCAGCACCGGCAAGCCGACCATCTTCACCAGGCTCGAACTCAGGGCCAGGCTGCCGCTTTTGCGCAGCGCCGCCATGGACAAGGTGCCGCCGATGCAGATCAATGCCAGGGGCAGGGTCATGGCCGCCAGGTCCTGGCCGGCGCTGTCCAGCCAGCCGGGCAGACTGATTTGCCAATAAGCGAAGGGCGCCGCTGACAGCACGCTGATGATCAAGGGGTTGCTGACCACGCTCTTGAAGATGCTCCACGGATCAGACTTGATCACCGGGCTGTACACCGCCAGGACGATGGTCGACAGGGTGTTGTAGAAAAGGATCACCAGGGCCGCGAGGATTGCCCCCAGGGAAATCCCGTAATCGCCGTACATGCTGGCCGCCAGCGCCAGGCCGATGACCCCGTTATTGCCGCGAAACGCCCCCTGGGTGTAGATCCCGCGGTCTTCCCTGGGGCAACGCCAGATGGCCCACAGCCAGGCGCCAGCAAAGCTCACCAGAGTGGCCACGGCAAAATAGATCAACAAGCCCGGTTTGAGCGCCGAGTGCAGGTCGGCATGGAGGATGCCCAGAAACAACAACGCCGGCATGGTGACGTTGAACACCAGGGCCGACGCGGTGTGGATAAAGTTGTCGTTGATCCAACCCACGCGCTTGAGCAGCACACCGAGAAACAACATGGCAAAGACCGGTGCGGTAATGCTCAGGGTGGCGAGGAAAATGGCCAACATGGAAGGTGAACCTTGAGGAGTGTCGTTAGGACGCTAATGATAAGCCAGCGTCGGCGGTTGAACCTCATGGATTTACGTCGCAGATCCATCATCCGGGCTAACAGGCCTGTGGACGCAGGTCGGTCAGCCCGGATACCCAGCCTCAGGTGATGGGCGCCGGATTGAACAGGGTGATGTCGTTGTGCAGTTTCTGCTGCTCGGCCCAGGTTTGCTTCTTGCCACTGGCCACGTCCAGGTAGAAGTGGAACAGCTCCCAGCCCAACTCCTCGATCGTGGCGCGCCCGGTGGCGATGCGCCCGGCGTCGATATCGATCAAGTCCGGCCAGCGCTGAGCCAGCTCGGTGCGGGTCGACACCTTGACCACCGGCGCCATGGCTAGGCCATAGGGCGTGCCGCGCCCCGTGGTGAACACGTGCAGGTTCATCCCGGCCGCCAACTGCAAGGTGCCGCAGACAAAATCACTGGCCGGCGTGGCGCAGAAGATCAGCCCCTTGCGCTTGAAGCGCTCGCCCGGGCCCAGCACCCCATTGATCGCGCTGCTGCCGGATTTGACAATGGAGCCCAGGGACTTCTCGACAATGTTCGACAGCCCGCCCTTCTTGTTGCCGGGCGTGGTGTTGGCACTGCGGTCCGCTTCACCCTTGGCCAGGTAACGGTCGTACCAGTCCATCTCCCGCACCAACTCCCGGGCCACGTCCTGGTCCTGGGCACGCGAGGTCAGCAGGTAGATGGCATCGCGCACCTCGGTGACTTCGGAAAACATCACCGTGGCCCCGGCCCGCAACAGCAGGTCGGAGGCAAAGCCCAGCGCCGGGTTGGCGGTGATCCCGGAGAAGGCATCGCTGCCACCGCATTGCATGCCGAGGATCAGTTCCGACGCAGGCACGGTTTCCCGGCGACGCTGGTCGAGCTTCTTCAAGCGCACTTCAGCCAGGGCCATGATCTGCTCGATCATTTCGCCAAAACCGTGGCTGGCGTCCTGCAGGCGATACAGCCAGGGCTCGCTGAGGTCCACGGAACTGTCGTTGTCGTGCATCACCTGCCCGGCCTGCAGCTTTTCACAGCCCAGGCTGATGACCAGGGCTTCGCCGCCAAGGTTAGGGTTGCGTGCCAGGTTGCGCACGGTGCGAATCGGGATGTAGGCGTCGGTGGCGGTGATGGCCACGCCGCAGCCGTAGCTGTGGGTCAGGGCCACCACGTCATCGACGTGGGGGTACTTGGGCAGCAACTCGTCTTTGATGCGCTTGACCGCGTGGTCCAGAACCCCGGTGACGCACTGCACCGTGGTGGTGATGCCGAGGATATTGCGCGTGCCCACAGTGCCGTCGGCATTGCGATAACCCTCGAAGGTAAAGCCTTCCAGCGGCGCCTGGGCCTCGGGCACCTCGGTGGACAGCGGCAGGCTGTCCAGGGGCGGCGCGGTGGGCATGCGCAACTGGTCTTCCTTGACCCAACTGCCACGCGGGATCGGCTGCAAGGCGTAGCCGATGGTCTGGCCGTAGCGGATCACTTCACCGCCCTGGGGAATGTCCACCAGGGTGACTTTGTGGCTTTGCGGCACGAAGTCCACGGTGACCAGTCCGTTATCGAATTCAGTGCCGGCCGGCACCCCTTGGTCGTTAACCACGACCACCACGTTATCGCGCTCGTGCAGGCGGATGTAACGCGGCGAGTCGGCATGTTCAATCAACTGCATGATGCCGCCCCTTCAGGAATTAGCATGAGAAAGCTGGGTCACTGGCGAACCGCTGCTTGGCGGTTCCTTGAGCACCACGCGCTTGATCGGGCCAACGATGACCAGGTAGCTGAACACAGCCACCAGGGCGTTGCAGCCGACGAACACCAAGGCCCATTTGAACGAACCGGTGGCCGTGATGATGTAGCCGATGACGATCGGCGTGGTGATCGAGGCCAGGTTGCCGAAGGTGTTGAACAGGCCGCCGCTGAGGCCGGCGATCTGTTTCGGCGAAGTGTCGGAAACCACGGCCCAGCCCAGAGCACCCACGCCCTTGCCGAAGAACGCCAGGGCCATGAAGCCCACCACCATCCATTCGATCTCGACATAGTTGCAGGCCACGATGCTGCTGGAGACCAGCAAGCCGGCGATGATCGGCGCCTTGCGGGCGAAGGTCAGGGAGTGGCCTTTGCGCAACAGGTAGTCGGAAATCACCCCACCCAGTACCCCGCCGATAAACCCGCAGATGGCCGGCAAGGACGCAATGAAACCTGCTTTGAGAATCGTCATGCCGCGGTCCTGCACCAGGTACACCGGGAACCAGGTGAGGAAGAAATAGGTGATGCCGTTGATGCAGTACTGGCCCAGGTAGACGCCAAGCATCATGCGGTTGGTCAGCAGCTGCCGCAGGTAGTCCCACTTCGGACCGTCGTTGCGCTTGCCTTTGACCTTGTCCTGATCCATGTCCACCAGGCCGCCGTTGTCAGCGATGTGCTGGAACTCGGCTTCGTTGATCAGCGGGTGCTGGCGCGGGCCGTAGATGACTTTCAGCCAGATCAGCGAGAACACGATGCCGATCACACCCATGACGATAAACACGTGCTGCCAGCCGAAGCGGTAGACGATCCAGCCCATCAGCGGGGCAAACAACACCGTGGCGAAGTACTGCGCCGAGTTGAAGATCGCCGAGGCGGTGCCGCGCTCGGACGTGGGGAACCAGGCCGCGACGATGCGCGCGTTGCCAGGGAAGGACGGCGCCTCGGCCAGGCCAACCAGGAAGCGCAGCATAAACAGCGCAACGACGGCCGTGGAGACACCGAACTCACCGACATAGCCTTGCAGCACGGTGAACAGCGACCAGGTAAAAATGCTCAGGGCATAGACTTTCTTCGAACCGAAACGGTCCAGCAGCCAGCCGCCGGGGATCTGCCCGGCCACGTAGGCCCAGCCGAATGCGGAGAAGATGTAGCCCAGGGTGACGGCATCAATGCCGAGGTCTTTTTGCAGGCTGGAGCCCGCGATAGCGATGGTGGCGCGGTCGGCGTAGTTGATCGTCGTCACCAGAAACAGCATGAGCAAGATCAAATAGCGGACACGGGTCGGCTTGGTCGATTGCATACGATGCACTCCCACGAATTATTTTTATGCGGGTCAACATTCTTTTTGAAACGCCCCGAAAGACCTCAGGCCAAGGCCTTCCGGGGAGACAACGGACTCAGGATCCGATGTAGGAGGTCTTCACCACGGTGTAGAACTCCTGCGCATAGCGACCTTGCTCGCGCGAACCGTAAGACGAACCTTTGCGACCACCGAACGGCACGTGGTAATCGACGCCGGCGGTCGGCAGGTTGACCATCACCATCCCTGCCTGGGAGTGGCGCTTGAAGTGGTTGGCGTACTTCAAGGAGGTGGTGGCGATGCCCGCCGACAGACCGAATTCGGTGTCGTTGGCCATGGCCAGGGCCGCTTCGTAATCCGCGACGCGGACCACGTTGGCCACGGGACCGAAGATCTCTTCACGGCTGATACGCATCGAGGCCTCACTGTCGGCAAACAGCGTGGGCGCCAGGAAGTAACCTTCGGTATCGCAAGTCACCAAACCACCACCGCTGACCAGACGAGCCCCTTCGGACTGACCGATATCGATGTACTTGAGGTCTTGCTCCAACTGCGCCTGGGACACCACCGGGCCGATGTCGGTACCGCTCTTCAAGGCATGGCCGACCTTGATCGACTGCATGCGCTCGGCCATGGCCGCGACGAACTTGTCGTGGATGCCGGCCGTGACGATCAGTCGGCTCGACGCCGTGCAGCGCTGGCCGGTGGAGTAGTAGGCGCTTTGCACCGACAGTTCCACGGCCTGGGCCAGGTCCGCGTCATCGAGGATGATCTGCGGGTTTTTGCCGCCCATCTCCAACTGCACCTTGGCCTGACGGGCCACGCAGTTGGCGGCGATCTGCCGACCCACACCCACGGAACCGGTGAAGCTGATGCCGTCGACTTTCGGGCTGTTGACCATGGCGTCGCCGATCACTCGGCCGCTGCCCATCACCAGGTTGAACACCCCGGCCGGGAAGCCAGCGCGGGAAATGATTTCTGCCAGGGCCCAGGCCGAACCCGGCACCAGGTCCGCCGGCTTGAGCACCACGCAGTTGCCGTAAGCCAGGGCCGGGGCGATCTTCCAGGCCGGGATGGCAATCGGGAAGTTCCACGGCGTGATCAGGCCGACCACGCCCAGGGCTTCACGGGTCACTTCAACGTTGACGCCCGGGCGCACCGACGGCAGGTAGTCACCCGACAGGCGCAGGCATTCGCCGGCGAAGAACTTGAAGATGTTGCCGGCGCGGCTGACTTCGCCGATGGCCTCGGGCAGGGTCTTGCCCTCTTCCCGAGCCAGCAGGTTGCCGAGCTCTTCACGCCGGGCGAGGATTTCGCTGCCGACCTTGTCCAGGGCGTCGCTGCGCGCCTGGATACCCGACGTCGACCAGGCCGGGAACGCGGCGCGAGCGGCGTCGATGGCGGCATTCACCTGGGCCAGGTCGGCCTTGGCGTAGTCACCGATCACATCCGACAGATCGGACGGGTTGACGTTGCTCGAATAGTCGGCGCCTGCGACCCACTGGCCGCCAATGTAGTTATCGAAACGTTTTACTTCTGCCACGACTAGCTCCTTACGCAAAAAGCCGCTGATTGCTCAGCGGCCTTGGGTGAATTACTGGGCGCCCTGGGCGTCGATCAACGCCGCCAGCGCTTCATATTCTTCTGGCAACAGGTCGGTCAGCGGGGCACGCACCGGACCTGCGTCGTGGCCGACGATCTTGGCACCGGCCTTGACGATGCTCACCGCGTAACCGGCTTTGCGGTTGCGGATGTCCAGGTACGGCAGGAAGAAGTCGTCGATGATCTTGCCAACGGTGGCGTGATCTTCGCGGGCAATGGCGTGGTAGAAATCCATCGCGGTTTTCGGGATGAAGTTGAACACCGCCGAGGAGTAAACCGGGACGCCCAGGGCCTTGTAGGCCGCGGCATAGACTTCAGCGGTCGGCAGGCCGCCGAGGTAGGTGAAGCGATCGCCCAGGCGACGGCGGATCGACACCATCAACTCGATGTCACCCAGGCCATCCTTGTAGCCGATCAGGTTCGGGCAACGCTCAGCCAGGCGCTCCAGCAACGGCGCGTTCAGGCGGCAGACGTTGCGGTTGTAGACCACCACGCCGATTTTCACCGATTTGCACACGGCTTCTACGTGCGCGGCCACCCCGTCCTGGCTGGCTTCGGTCAGGTAGTGAGGCAGCAGCAGCAAGCCTTTGGCGCCCAGGCGCTCGGCTTCTTGAGCGTATTCGATGGCCTGGCGGGTGGAGCCACCGACACCGGCGAGGATAGGCACGCTGGTGGCGCAGGTGTCGACGGCCGTCTTGATCACAGCCGAGTACTCACTGGCGGCCAGGGAGAAGAACTCACCGGTGCCGCCGGCGGCGAACAGGGCCGAAGCGCCGTAGGGGGCCAGCCACTCAAGGCGCTTGATGTAACCCTCGCGATGGAAATCGCCTTGGGCATTGAAATCGGTCACCGGGAACGACAGCAGGCCGGTGGAGAGGATGGACTTCAGTTCTTGTGGATTCATTATGCGAACACCCTGGAAAACAAGTATGTGATGAAAAATTACCTCAGGCTGGCTGAAGTTGTAGGTCATCGTACAACTAAAAATACAATCGTCAACCGCATTTCATCTGTACGGAGGAAAAAGCCGAGCCTGACGCGTGACCAGTGATGCCTGAAGAAAGACGAAAAGCCTTTAAATCCGTGACATAGCGCGCCACCGGCACCCGCATCCCGGATGCTGATTCATCCCAGGCACACTAAAGTCGCATTGAGGTACGTTGTCCTACAATGTAAGCGAGTAATCTGAAACAAAACGCAAAACGAACAACGGGCCGGCCAGCACCGGCGACAGATCAATGTCTGCCACCGGCGCTGGTCGGCCCGTTAGAGGGAGGGTGCAGCAGGTGTGGTGGCTAGCCCTGCTGGGCTTGAGCCTCTTCGTGGGCCTGGCGCAGGCGCTCGCGGCTGTTGGTCAGGTGCAGACGCATGGCGGCGCGGGCCGACTCCCCGTCCTGACGGGCAATCGCGGCGTAGATGTCTTCGTGTTCGCGCCCCAGGCGTTGCAGGTACTGCTGCTGATCGTCACGTACGATGCGCGCGGAATTCAGCCGGGCGCGGGGAATGATGCTGGTGCCCAGGTGGCTCATGATGTCGGTGAAATAGCGGTTGCCGGTGGCCAGGGCAATCTGCAGGTGGAACTGAAAATCCGCGGCGGCCGCATCGGAGCCGATGGCGTTCAGCGCCTCCAATTCATCCAGTGCCGCACGCATGGCCGCCAGTTGCTCATCACTGCGGCGCTGGGCCGCCAAGCCGGCGGACTCCACTTCCAGGCTGATGCGCAACTCGAGAATTGCCAGCACATCGCCCAGGGTCACTACGGTCGCGGGGTCGATGCGAAAACCGCTGGGGCTGGGGGTATCGAGGACAAAGGTGCCGATGCCGTGGCGGGTTTCCACTTGCCCCGCCGCCTGCAAGCGCGAGATCGCCTCACGCACCACCGTGCGGCTGATGCCATGGGCCTCCATGATCGCCGACTCCGTGGGCAACTTGTCGCCACGCTTGAGTTCGCCGTCGCGGATCTGTTCGGACAACACCGTCACCAGTTCCTGCGCGAGGCTGCGGCGCTTGCGGGGAAGTCGGGACGCGGCGTTCTGGTTTTCCATAGTGGGCATCTTCGTCGGCAACTGAGGGCGCATCATAGCTCAGCCAGCGTTTGCGATTGTGGTTGAACAACCGGGCCCCGCCGCCGAATTCAAGACGAACAAAAAGCGGCGCCCTCAAGGCGCCGCTGGCAATGACTCAGGCCTCAAGCAGGCAGCGGCTGCTCGATCAAATGCCCTTGTTCAATGCGGATATGCCGAGGGTGGAAACGCTTGAGGCTGCTGCGGTGGCCGACACTGACCACGCTCAAGCCCGGCAGTTGATCGATCAAGGCCTGGTACAGCGTCGCCTCGTCCTCCTCATCCATGGCTGAAGTGGCCTCGTCCATGTACAGCCACTGCGGTGCATAGAGCAGGGCCCGGGCAAAAGCCAGACGCTGCTGCTCGCCCGGCGACAACATGCGCTGCCAGTGATTGCTTTCGTCCAGGCGCGCGACCAGGTGCGGCAAGCGGCAGGTCTCCAGGACTTGCACATAACGCTCATGGGCATAGGTGTCGCCCGCCTGTGGATAACTCAACGCCTCACGCAGGCTGCCAATGGGTAGATAGGGCTTTTGCGGGAGGAACAGATAACGCTGGTCGGGCATGCGAATCGCGCCATGGCCGGCAGGCCACAGCCGTCCCATCGCCCGCAGCAAGGTGCTCTTGCCGCTGCCGGAGCGCCCGCTGAGCATCAGTCGCTCGCCCTGGGCCACGGTCATCTCGGCACCGGCCAACAGGTGCCGGCCGTCCGCCAGGTCCAGACCCAGGTCGTGCACCTGCAGGGCCTCGCCCTGGTTCTGCACGTCAATCGCCGGCAGGCGTTCCTCGTTGTCGCTCATGGCCTGGCGGAAACTAAGCAGACGGTCGCAAGTGGCGCGCCAGGCTGCCAGTTCCGAGTAAGCACTGATGAACCAGCTGAAGTTCTCTTGCACGTTGCCGAACGCCGAGTTGATTTGCATCAGCTCGCCCAGTTCGATCTTGCCAGCGAAGTAACGGGGCGCGGCGACGATAAACGGGAAGATGATCGCAATCTGGCCGTAACCGGCGGTGAAGAAGGTCAGGCGCTTGGAGACCTTCATGATGTCCCAGAAGTTGTGCCAGACCTTGCCGAAGCGGCTGCTCAGGCGCTGGTTCTCATTCTTCTCGCCGTTGTACAGGGCGATGCTCTCGGCGTTTTCGCGGATACGCACCATGGAGAACCGCAGGTCGGCTTCAAAGCGTTGTTGTTGGTTGTTGAGACCGATCAAACGCCGGCCAATCAGGTGCGTCAGCCAACTGCCCACCACCGCGTACACCAGGGCGCACCAGAACATGTAGCCGGGGATGGTGTAGCCGAACACTTCGATGCTGCCGGACACGCCCCAGAGAATGATCGAGAACGACACCAGGCTGACCACGGTGCGGATCAGGCCCAGGCCCAGTGACAAGGTGCTGCTGGTAAAGCTGTTGAGGTCTTCGGAAATCCGCTGGTCCGGGTTATCGGTGTAACCGCCCTGCTCCAGCTGATAGTAATTCTTGTGCCCCAGCCAACGGGCAAAGTGATTCTCCGTGAGCCAGGCCCGCCAGCGAATGGTCAGCATCTGGGTCAGGTACAAGCGATAGACCGCGCCGAGGATCGCCACGGCGGCGATGCCGCAGAAGTACAGGATCAACTGCCAGAACGCCGCTTCGTCCTTCTTCTGCAAGGCGTTGTAGAAATCCTTGTACCAACTGTTGATCCACACCGAGATGGCCACGCTGAACAGCGACAGGCCGATCACCGCAATCAACAGCAACCAGGCCTTGCCCTTCTCTTCGCTGCGCCAGTAAGGCGTGGTCATTGCCCAGACCCGGCGGAAAAAAGCACCGCGCACCGTATCGTTGACCGCAGAGTATTCAGCGTTCTGATTCATCGTTCAGGCTCGGTTGGGATGGGAAAAAGTATGAGGCCGATCATAGTAGATCGGCCCACTTCTTCACGATGCCCGGCGCACTTTCGTTCAGTCGCGGTTCAGCGACGAACCGGCCGTTTCTGCAATTTGCGCTGCAAGGTGCGGCGATGCATGCCCAGGGCCCGGGCAGTGGCGGAGATATTGCCTTCGTGCTCAGTCAGCACGCGCTGGATGTGTTCCCACTGCAGGCGGTCCACCGACATGGGGTTTTCCGGCACCAGGGTGTCGAGGTCAGCGTGCTCGGAAAGCAGCGCGGCCAGCACATCGTCCGCGTCCGCCGGCTTGCACAGGTAGTTGCAGGCACCGCGCTTGATCGCCTCCACGGCGGTGGCGATGCTCGAATAACCGGTGAGGATGAGCACGCGCATTTCCGGGTCGAGTTCCAACAGCTTGGGCAGCAGCACCAGGCCGGAATCGCCGTCCATTTTCAGGTCCAAGGCCGCGTAGTCCGGCAGGTCCTGCTGGGCGATAAGCAGGCCTTCCTCGGCGGAGCCGGCGGTGCTGACACGAAACCCCCGGCGACTCATGGCCCTTGCCATCACGCGGGTGAAGGTGGCGTCGTCGTCCACCAGCAGCAAATGCGGCAGTTCTTCGCCTTCGACTTGGATCTCGTCACTCATGTTGCTCTCCTGGGGCGACACGGGGCAGACGCAGCTCGGTGAGCGTACCGCCTTCCTCATGACTGTAGAGTTTCACTGAGCCGCCGGCGCGGGTCACGCTGGCCTTGCTCAAAAACAGGCCGAGGCCGAAACCTTTGCCCTTGGTGGTAAAAAACGGTTTGCCAATCTGCTCGGCGATGGCCAAGGGTACGCCGGGACCGTGGTCACGAATACTGATGGTGAGGTTTTCTTCATCCCAGCCCAACTGCACCTCCAGCCCTTCGGGGCAGGCATCGGCGGCATTGTTCAGCAGGTTGAGCAGGGCTTGGGTCAGGTCCGGCGGTGGCGCCAGGCGCGGCACCTTGCCCTGGCCCAGCAGCAGGAAGCGATAACTGGCTTCCGGGCGCATCAGGTGCCAGCGGTTCAGCGCTTCATCCAGCCACACGGTGACGTCCTGCACCTCCACCGCCAAACGGCGATTGGCCTCGGCGGCGCGCACCAGTTGCTGGAGGGTTTGCTTGCACAGTTTGACCTGGTCCTGAAGCACCTTCAGGTCGTCCTGCAGCAATGGGTCGAGGTGGTCCTGGCTCATTTCATTGAGCAGCACACTCATGGTCGCCAAAGGCGTACCCAGTTCGTGGGCGGCACCGGCGGCCTGGGTGGCCACGGCCAGCAATTGCTGATCGCGCAGGCCCTCTTCGCGGCGGATGGCGCGCAGCTCCTCCTGGCGACGCAACTCCTCGGCCATGCGCGCGGCAAAGAAGGTGATCACGGCGGCGGCCAGGGCAAAGCTCAGCCACATGCCGTAGATCTGCATCTTCTCCCGAGCCACGGGGAAGGTCTCCAACGGGTAGAACTGCATCAGCAGCAAGGTGTAGAGGGTCAGGGCGATGCCCGACAGCACCACTGAAAAACGCCAGGGCAAGGTCACGGCGGCGATGGTCAGCGGCACTAGGTAATAGGAGACGAAGGGGTTGGTCGAACCGCCGGAGAAATACAGCAAGGCACTGTGGATAAACAGGTCACAGGCCAGTTGCAGGGCATATTCCAGCTCTGTCACCGGCCACGAGGTGCGCAGGCGAATGGCCGTGAAGGCACACAGGACCATGGAAAACACCAGGGTCACCGCCAGTTGCAGCCAGGGTAACGGCAGCAGGTCGAACCAGTAGGCGAGCCCCACCGAACCGGCTTGAGCGGCCAGGACCAAGGTTCGGATAAACGTCAGGCGCCAGAGGTTCTGACGGGTGGCGGACAACAACTGTACGGGGGCGAGCATGAGCTCTCCTGATGAGCGCTCCAGGCGAATCCGCGCAAGTATAACCAAGGCGCACCTTGCACAGGCAGAACTGCGGCAAAGCGTCACAGAAAAACAGTTGCAAGCTGCACGCATTGAGCTAAAAGCGTAAGTGTTCTCAACGTGCAGCCGGCCGTTTGAAACTTGCCGCTGCCCCACATTGTCTGAAGGATTCACGCAGGCTCTGACCTTATCCTGCGGACCGCACTCAAGGAGTTTCAATGCACCATTCCAGTCGCAGCGCCGCCCTTCTCGCCCTCAGCCTCAGCGCCCTCGCCAGCCTGCCGGCCGTGGCCGCCGATGAGCTTCACTACAACCAGATTGCCCTGCGCGCCGAAGTCAGCCAGGAAGTGGCACGCGACCTGATGATCGTCACCCTGTACACCGAGTCGCAAAATGCCGACCCGGCCAAGCTTGCGGCAGAAATCAGCACCACCATGAACAAGGCCCTGGGCCAGGCACGCCAGGTCAAGGACATCGCCCTGCGCCAGGGCAGCCGCAACAGCTATCCGATCTACGATGGCAAAGGCCAGAAGATCACCGGCTGGCGCGAGCGTGCCGAACTGCGCCTGGAAAGTTCGGACTTCGCCGCCCTGTCGAAGCTGACCGGTGAACTGCTGGGCGACCTGAAAATGTCCGGCATGAACTTCGCCATCGCCGACCCGACCCGCAAGGCCAGCGAAGATGCCTTGCTCAAGGACGCGGTCAACGCCTTCAAGGCCCGTGCTCAACTGGCCACCGAAGCGCTGGGCGGCAAGGGCTACAAGATCGTCAACCTGAACTTCAACAGCAACGGTTATCCACAGCCTTACGAGCGGGCTCCGATGATGATGAAAGCCGCCAGCATGGACTCAGCGCCGGTGACCCCGGATGTCGAGGCCGGCACCAGCCAGGTCAGCATGAGCGCAGATGGTTCGATTGAAGTGCTGATGCCGTAAAGGTTCCAAGTCCCCCCGAAACGGCGGTAACCTCGGTCACCGCCGTTTTTGTTTCGGCCGTCTAGTGCGGCCCTCTAAGGGGAATCCATGGAAAGAATCACGTTCAAACCCTGGCTGCTCGCCGCCGGCCTGCTGGCCTGTGCGCCCATGGCGCAGGCCGCATCGACCCTGGTCTATTGCTCGGAAGCCAGCCCGGCCGGCTTCGACCCCAGCCAGTACACCAGCGGCACCGACTTCGATGCCTCGGCCGAAACCGTGTTCAACCGCCTGACCCAGTTCAAGCGTGGTGGCAGCGAAGTCGAGCCCGGCCTGGCCACCTCCTGGGACGTGTCCAAGGACGGCCTGAGCTACACCTTCCACCTGCGCCAGGGTGTGAAGTTTCACAGCACCGACTACTTCAAGCCCAGCCGCGAATTCAACGCCGACGACGTGGTGTTCACGTTCCAGCGTCTGCTGGACCCGCAAAGCCCGTTCCGCCAGGCGTACCCGTCCGAGTCGCCGTACTTCACCGACATGGGCCTGAACACCACGATCAAGAGCGTCGATAAAGTCGACGAACACAGCGTGCGTTTCAGCCTGAACAACGTCGATGCCGCGTTTATCCAGAACCTGGCCATGAGCTTCGCCTCGATCCACTCCGCCGAATACGCTGCCCAGTTGCTCAAGCAGGGCAAGGCCGCAGACATCAACCAGAAGCCGATCGGCACCGGCCCCTTTGTGTTCAAGCGTTACCAGAAGGACGCGCAGATCCGCTACAGCGCCAACCCGGACTATTGGAAACCCGAGGACGTGAAGATCGACAACCTGATCTTCGCCATCACCCCAGATGCCGCCGCGCGCTTGCAGAAGCTCAAGGCCGGCGAATGCCAGGTCAGTGGCTACCCACGCCCGGCCGACATTGAAGTGATGGAGAAAGACCCCAACCTGACGGTGCTCAAGCAGCCGGGCTTCAACCTGGGTTTTCTCGCCTACAACGTGACCCACGCGCCGCTGGATCAGCTCAAGGTGCGGCAGGCCCTGGACATGGCCATCGACAAGCCGGCCATTATCAAGGCGGTGTACCAGAGCGCCGGGCAGTTGGCACAGAACGCCCTGCCACCGGGCCAGTGGTCATTCGACCCGAGCATCAAGGACGCGCCCCACGATCCGGAAAAGGCCAAGGCCCTGCTCAAGGAAGCCGGTGTAGCGCCCGGCACCACCCTCAACCTGTGGGCCATGACCGTGCAGCGCGCCTCCAACCCCAACGCGCGCATGTCGGCCCAGATGATCCAGCAGGACTGGGCCAAGATCGGGATCAAGGCCAACATCGTCAGCTATGAATGGGGCGAGTACATCAAGCGCGCCAAGAACGGCGAGCACGACGTGATGATCTACGGCTGGACCGGTGACAACGGTGACCCAGACAACTGGCTGGGCGTGCTCTACAGCTGCGGCGCGGTCAAAGGCAGCAACTACGCCAAATGGTGTGACCCGGCCTACGATCAACTGATACAGAAGGCCAAAGTCAGCAACGACCGTGATGAGCGAACCAAGCTCTACCAGCAGGCTCAGCAGATTCTCAAGCAGCAAGTGCCAATCACGCCGATTGCCAACTCCACGGTATTCCAGCCTCTGCGCAAAGAGGTTCAGGACTTCAAGATCAGCCCGTTCGGCCTCACGCCCTTCTACGGCGTCAGCCTGAAAAAGTAACACTCAAGCCCCAACCG
>NZ_JALQCX010000038.1:0-86119 GCF_023241665.1 Pseudomonas morbosilactucae
CCTCCAGGGCGGTGCAAGGCTGGGTGACCTGATCGCCGGCAAGCCGGCTCCTACGGCGGTTGTGGGTAAGGGTCGTATATTCTTTTAGAGTCTTAATAAATAGCTTCTTATTCCTTAACGAATATAAATCCCGTCCCTATACTCGATCAGGAACAGACACGCAGCAGGAGAGTTTCCCATGCGCAATGAATCCATTCGTTACCTGATTGTGCCGGGCTGGCAAGGATCGCCAGAAGATCATTGGCAGTCCCACTGGCAAAACAGCCTGCCCAACAGCGCACGGGTGGAACAGGCCGATTGGCTGACGCCTCGTCGTGAAGACTGGGTGGCCGCCCTGGCTGAAGCCATTGCCGCGGACAGCACGCCAGTGATCCTCATCGCCCACAGCCTGGGCTGCATCACTGTGGCGCACTGGGCGGCCCATGCGCCGGTCAGCGCCCTGCGCCAGGTGCGTGGCGCGCTGCTGGTGGCCCCGGCGACGTCGAACGTCCTGCCTGCGTGCCTGCCCTGCGCAATTTTGCGCCCATCCCCACTGACCTGCTGCCGTTCCCCAGCCAAGTGGTCAGCTCCGACAACGACAGCGCCGTGAGTGCGCCGCGTGCCCTGGAGTTGGCCCGTAACTGGGGCGCCGAAGCGGGGATCCTCTCCGGTGCCGGGCATATCAACGTCAAGTCCGGACACCAGCGCTGGGAGCAGGGCTTTGCTTACCTCTATCGCCTGCAAAACCGCATGGAGCACCACGCCCTGCGCCGCGCCTGATTTTTTCCTATTTGTTTAACGCCCCCGTCTTCTGGCGCTTTGGGGCGGGAGCCTGCCATGAGTTTGCAAGAGTCTTTCGGCCAGCCACTGCTGACCTTTCCTGACGCCGACAAGAGCCCCCTGAGCATTCGTGCCAAGGCCCTGGTGTTCGTCGATCCACGTTCACGGCAGTTGCGCCAGGAGCTGGAGCAATTGGCACCGCGCTCCCTGGCGGTGTTGATCCGGGGTGAAACCGGCAGCGGCAAAGAGCTGCTGGCGCGGCATATCCACCGCGCCAGCGACCGTGGCGGCCTGTTCGTTTCGGTGAACTGCGGCGCCATCAGCCCGACCTATGCCGATGCCGAATTGTTCGGTTATGCCGGCGGCAGTTTCAGCGGATCGGCCAGCAGCCGTGCCGGCTGGTTCGGCTCGGCCAACGGCGGCACCCTGTACCTGGACGAGATCGGCGACCTGCCGCTGCCGATCCAGACCAAGCTGCTGGCGGCCCTGGAAAACCACGAAGTGACCCGCGTCGGCGCTCATCAACCGAGCCCGGTGGACGTGCGCCTGGTGGCGGCCACCAGCATCGACCTGGCCCAGGCGGTGGCGGCGGGCAAGTTTCACGAGCGGCTGTATCACTATTTGAGCGAGGGCCAATTGGAGTTGCCGGCATTGCGCGAGCGGGTTGGCGATATCGAATCCCTGGCGGAGTACTTCCTGGGGATCTACAGCCAGCGCCTGGACCTGCCGGTGCCCCTGATCAGCGAAGCGGCCCAGCGCTTGCTGGAGGGCCACAGCTGGCCGGGCAATACCCGGGAGTTGGAGAACGTCATTCACTTCGCTTTGCTGGTCAGCAGTGGCGATGAAATCCTCCCGGAGCACCTCAACCTGCCCCAAGCGCCCGCGCCCTTGGAGCAGATTCAACAGCTGCTGCGGCAAGTGGCCGAGAGTGGTTCGGCGGCAGAGCGCCAAGGCCTGAAGCAATTGTTGCAGGGTATCGACCTGTCCTGAGATGACAGGGTGAGGCCGCTCCTACGGGGGTGGAAGATGAGCAAAATGGAATATGAAGGTGAATAAAAGATATTGTTCGGGAATAAAAAATCTCGGTATCTTCCGCTCCACGCCAGCGATAGCACTTCACTGGCACTCTCATTGAAGCCGTCGTTCACGACACATTAAGGACACTGCATGAAAAAGGTTCTGTTGTTCACCGCACTGGCGGCAGCCCTGACCGCGGGCCTGGCCCAGGCTGGCGAGAAGCTGGTAGTCGCCGCAACGCCGGTGCCCCACGCTGAGATCCTCGAGTTGATCAAGCCGACCCTGGCCAAAGAAGGCGTGGACCTGGAAATCAAAGTCTTCACCGACTACGTCCAGCCCAACGTCCAGGTTGACCAGAAGCGTCTGGATGCCAACTACTTCCAGACCCTGCCGTACCTGAAAAGCTTCAACGAAGGCAAAGGCACTAACCTGGTGACTGTGATCGGCGTACACGTCGAACCCTTCGGCGGCTACTCGAAGAAGGTCAAGTCCCTGGCTGAGCTCAAAGACGGCGCGACCATTGCCATTCCTAACGAAGGCAGCAACAGCGGCCGTGCCCTGATCCTGCTGCAGAAGGCGGGCCTGATCGAACTCAAGGACCCGAAAAACGCCCTGGCGACGCCGAAAGACATCGCCAAGAACCCGCACAACTTCAAGTTCAAAGAGCTTGAATCGGCCATGCTGCCGCGTGTGCTGGACCAGGTCGACCTGGACATGATCAACACCAACTACGCCCTGGAAGCCGGCCTGAACCCGGCCAAGGATGCGCTGGTGATCGAAGGTGCGGATTCGCCGTACGTGAACTTCCTGGTGGCCCGTCCGGACAACAAGGACAGCGCAGCAATCCAGAAGCTGGCCAAGGCCCTGACCAGCCCTGAAGTCAAAGCCTTCATCGAGAAGAAATACAGCGGCGCAGTATTGCCAGCGTTCTGATCGACTACGCTTGTACAGGTAAAACCCCTTCAAGGTTTAAACGCCGACGGCTGTTACAGCGTCGGCGTTTTTTATTGCCTGGAAACAGGCTTGGCGGGGGGCTGGAGGGCCCGGCACAAGGCCGTCAGCCACTTCACCAGGTCCTGAGCATCGAGAGGTTGCGCCGTCTTTGTTTGAGTCATTGGCCGATCATCCCTGTGAGTGTCCCGGGGGCAAGACATCCCGCCTGCCCCGGCAGAAAAAGTAGTCGCTCGGCGCCATCCCGGCAAATCCGAGGGTTAGGTTTTTGGGTGATATCAATATGCTTTAACGGTATTTAAATTCTGCTTTTTATACCTTTAAAGTCTGTGCTTGCCGGGTGGTTACCCACTGCCCAATGGACCGCACCACCGCCGCTGTACCCCAGCGGCGTCAGGACTTTCAATGACCTTCGACTACGCCTTTATCCTCAGCACCCTGCCGGCGTTTCTCAAAGCCGTGGGCGTGACCCTGCAGGTCGGGCTGATCGCCATCGGCACGTCCCTGCTGGTGGCCCTGATCAACGCCTCGATCCTGGTTTTCCGCACCCCTTACCTGCAACGCCTGGTCGGCCTCTATGTAGAGCTGGCCCGCAACACGCCGTTGCTGATCCAACTGTTCTTCGTCTACTTCGCCTTGCCGGCGTTGGGGGTCAAGGTTTCCGGGTTTGCCGCGGCGATCATCACCATGACCTTTCTTGGCGGCGCCTACCTCACCGAGGTGTTGCGCGCCGGTGTCGAAGCCGTGCCCCAGACGCAGCTGGAATCGGGCCGCTCCATCGGCCTGTCGCACTGGCAGTTGCTGCGCTACGTGATCCTGCCCCAGGCCGGGATCCTCAGCCTGCCGTCGCTGTTCGCCAACTTCATTTTCCTGCTCAAGGAAACCACCGTGGTGTCGGCGGTGGCCGTGCCGGAGATTCTCTACACCACCAAGAGCTACATCGCCCTGTACTACAAGACTTACGAAATGCTCGCCGTGCTGACGCTGATCTGCGTGTTGCTGTTCCTGCCCCTGTCGCTGTTGCTCAGCCGTTTGGAAAGGAGGCTCCAGCATGGCCAGTTCGGGTCTTGAGTTGCTCTTGGTGTCCTTGCCGCAACTGGGCAAGGGCGCGGCACAAACCTTGTCCATCTCTTTTCTCAGCATTGCCTTCAGCACCGTGGGCGGCGTGCTCTACGGCGTGCTGCGTACCCTGGAGCGGCGCTGGCTGAATGCACTGCTGCGGGTTTACCTGGAGCTGTTCCGGGCGATCCCGGTGCTGGTCTGGCTGTACCTGCTGTTTTTCGGCTTTCCGATCTTCTTCGGCATCAGCATTCCGAGCTTCTGGTGCGCGGTGCTGGTGCTGTCGTTGTGGGGCGCCAGCGAGGTCGGAGAGGTGGTGCGCGGGGCCCTGCATTCCCTGCCCCGGGGTCAGCGCGAGGCGGGGTTGTCCATCGCCCTGTCCGGCGCTCAGTTGTACGCCTATGTGCTGCTGCCCCAGGCGTTGCGGCGCATGACGCCGCCGACCATCAACGTCTACACGCGGATCATCAAGACTAGCTCCCTGGCGGTGCTGATCGGCGTGGTGGACGTGATCAAAGTGGGCCAGCAGATCATCGAGCGCACCTATGAATCGGTGCTGATCTACGGCGTGCTGTTCCTGTTTTTCTTCTTTATCTGCTACCCGCTGTCGGCCGCTTCCCGCGTGCTGGAGCGCCGCTGGACGCAAGCATGAGCGCATTGATCGAGTTCAAGGGTTTCAACAAATTCTTCGCCGAGCACCAGGTGCTCAACGAGGTCGACCTGAGCGTGGCGTCGGGCGAGGTGATTGTCATCCTCGGCCCCAGCGGCTGCGGCAAAAGCACCTTGCTGCGTTGCCTCAACGGCCTGGAGGCGGCCCACAGCGGCCAGTTGCGCTTCGCCGGACGCGAGCTGCTGGACAAGCACACCGACTGGCGCCAGGTACGTCAGCAGATCGGCATGGTGTTCCAGAGCTACCACCTGTTCCCTCACATGAGCGTGCTCGCCAACCTGCTGCTCGGCCCGCTCAAGGTGCAGAAGCGTCAGCGCGCCGAAGCCCAAGCCCAGGCCGAAGCCCTGCTGGAACGGGTGGGCCTGAGCGACAAGCGCGACGCATTCCCGCGCCAGCTGTCCGGCGGCCAGCAGCAACGCATCGCCATCGTCCGCTCGCTGTGCATGAACCCCGAGGTGATGCTGTTCGACGAGGTCACCGCAGCGCTGGACCCGGAAATGGTCAAGGAGGTACTGCAAGTGATCCAGGGCCTGGCCCGGGACGGCATGACCCTGTTGATCGTGACCCATGAAATGGCCTTCGCCCGGGCTGTGGCCGACCGCATCGTTTTTATGGACGCCGGACGCATCCTTGAGCAAAACACCCCCGAGGCTTTCTTTACGAACCCGCAAACCGCACGCGCGCAGCAGTTCCTGGAGAAGTTCTCCTTCGTTGAAGCACTGCCTAGAAAAGCACCTACACAGGAACTGCAACCCTCATGAAAACTGCCAAGTCTTCGCTGTTACTACTCCCCCTGTTCGGCCTGGCCCTGCTGGCCGGCTGCGATAAAACCGCCGAGGCGCCCAAGCCGGCAGCCTCCAGCGCCAGTGCCGCCCCGGCGGCCGGCTACCTGGACAAGATCAAGGCCCGGGACAAGTTGATTGTCGGGGTATTCACCGACAAGCCGCCGTTCGGTTTCGTCGATGAAACCGGGCGCTACGTGGGTTTTGATACCGATATCGGCCGCCGCTTCGCCAAGGACCTGCTGGGCGACGAGAACAAGGTGGAGTTCGTCGCCGTAGAACCGGCCAGCCGTATTCCGTTCCTGCAAAGCGACAAGGTCGACCTGATCCTGGCCAACATGACCGTGACCCCGGAGCGCAAGGAAGCGGTGGAATTCACCAACCCCAACCTCAAGGTCGCAGTGCAGGCCCTGGTGCCCAACGCCAGCGAAGTGAAGAGCCTGGATGACCTGGCGAGCCGCACCACCATCGTCACCACTGGCACCACGGCGGATGTCTGGCTGACCAAGAACCACCCGGACTGGAAACTGCTGAAGTTCGAGAAAAACTCCGAGTCCCTGCAAGCCCTGGCCAACGGTCGTGGCGATGCCTACGCCCAAGACAACCTGGTGCTGTTCAGCTGGGCCAAGCAAAACCCGGGTTACCGCGTGCTGGAGCAGAAACTCGGGGACGAGGCGCCCATCGCACCGGCGGTGAAGAAGGGCAATATCGAGCTGCGTGACTGGGTCAACGCCGAACTGGCCAAGCTGGGCGAAGAGCAGTACTTGCTCAAGCTGTATGACCAGTACGTGCGTAAAGAGCTGAGCGACGACACCAAGCCCGAGAGCGTGATTGTCGAAGGCGGCAAGTGGCAGGGCTGACCCCTTCTCCCTCCGCGTAGGAGCTGGCTTGCCAGCGAAGGCGTCCGTGAGGGCGGTGCGGGGCTTGAGGGCCTTTTCGCCAGCAAGCTGGCTCCTACGGGGGGCATGGCAATCGGGGCCGGCGGGGACGCTTCAATCCGGCCAATGCCACGCTGGCTCATCGAGCATCCCTTGGCCGACCAATTCGGTCTGGCCGAGGGTCTTCTCCAGCACGATGGAGTTGCACGCGGGGTCTTGCTGCAAGGCCGCGATCAGGCGGCTGGCATGGGACACCACCCACACCTGGCACTGGGTCGAGGCGCGGCTGATCAGCCGCGCCAAGGCCGGCAACAGGTCCGGGTGCAGGCTGGTTTCCGGTTCGTTGAGCACCATCAGCGTCGGCGGCCGTGGGGTCAGCAAGGCCGCCACCAGCAGCAGGTAGCGCAAGGTGCCGTCCGACAACTCCGCTGCCGACAACGGTCGCAGCAACCCTTCCTGATAGAACTCAATGGCGAAACGGCCGCCCTGCAGGCGGGCGATCTCCAGGCGTGCGCCGGGGAAGGCGTCGCTGATGGCACCGTGCAGCGCTTCGGGGTCACCGATTTCCAGAATGGTCTGTAGCGCCGCCGCCAGGTCGCGGCCGTCGTGATGCAGCACCGGCGTGCGGGTGCCCAGTTGCGGCTGGCGCGCCGGGGCCTCGGCATCGCTGCGAAAGTGATCATAAAAACGCCAGCCACGGATGTTCTCCCGCAGCAGCAGGACTTCGGGCGACGAACGCAGGCTGCCAACCTGGTCGAACAGGCTGTCGAAGGTCGCGGTGTGTTGCGCAATCACCTCCCAGTCGCGCCCCTCACGGGTACGGATCATCGGCCCGGCGCGGCCCACCAGCAGGCTGGCCGGGCGATACAGCGGGCCGGCCCAGATGCATTCCTTCTTGATTTCCGGGTCCAGGGCAAAGGCCGAGAGGTTCATGGGCGGTGGTGGGTCCGGCAGGCCCAGGGAAATGGCGTAGCTGAAATCCTCGGCGGCAAAGCCCAGGCGCAACCGGGTGACCTTCTTGCGCGGGCCGCCGCCCTCAATGGCCACCTCGCCGTTGCGCATGCGTCGGCTGATGCTCTCCGGGCCGGCCCAGAAGGTCGATTGCAGGCCGCCTTCCCGGGCCAGGGCGTTGACCACGCCGCCCTGGGCCGTCTCTGCCAGCAGGCGCAAGGCGCGGTACAGGTTCGACTTGCCGCTGCCGTTGGGGCCGGTGATCAGGTTCAGCCGCTCCAGGCCAATCACCAGTTTGTTGATCGAACGGTAATTGGCCACCGCCAGGGTCTTGAGCATCCCGGGTCTCCTTTTCTAGGGTGGGCAGTGTGCCTGAATCTGCCGCTTTCAGGGGCGCGCAGGGGGCTTCGCGGCAATCTCCAAAAGCCTTCGTGCAGCGGTTGAACCCTGTTCTAAGCTCAGAGTCGTAACCTCACTTGGCACGACAGCTTCACGCAAAGGAGCCTGCATGGCTGCGCTTATTTCAAAGTGGACAGTGGGTCTGAGCCTGTTGGCGCTGCTCGGCGGCTGCGGCGCAGAAAAACCGACGGAAAAAGAGCGGCCCCGGGTTCGGGTGCAAGCGGTGAGCACCACCGACTTCGCGCCCTCGGTGACCTTGACCGGGGACGTCCAGGCGCGGGTCCAGACCGAGCTATCGTTTCGCGTGGGCGGCAAGATCATCCAGCGCTCGGTGGACGTCGGCCAGCGTGTCTCCGCCCAGCAAGTATTGGCCCGCCTCGACCCCAAGGACTTGCAGACCAACGTCGATTCCGCCGCCGCCTCGGTGTTCGCCGAGCAGGCCCGGGTCAAGCAGACCAGCGCGGCCTTTGTGCGCCAGCAAAAGCTGTTGCCCAAGGGCTACACCAGCCGCAGTGAATACGATTCGGCCCAGGCGGCCCTGCGCAGCAGCCAGAGCGCCCTGACCGCCGCCCAGGCGCAACTGGCCAATGCCAAGGAACAACTGAGCTACACGGCCCTGGTCGCTGAGGCTCCAGGGGTGATTACCGCGCGCCAGGCCGAAGTCGGCCAGGTGGTGCAGGCCACCGTGCCGATCTTCAGCCTGGCCCGCGATGGCGAGCGTGACGCGGTGTTCAACGTGTATGAATCGCTGTTGGTGGACCCGCCCAAGGACGCCACCATCAGCGTCAGCCTGCTGGACAACCCGTCGATCAAGGCCACCGGCACGGTGCGGGAAATCACCCCTGTGGTGTCGGCCGAGAGCGGCACGGTGCAGGTCAAGGTGGCCCTGCACGACCTGCCGCCGGGCATGGACCTGGGTTCGGTGGTCAGCGCCACCGCCAGCGTGCCGGGCAAGGCCAGCGTCGAGCTGCCCTGGTCGGCCCTGACCAAGGACCTGCGCGACCCGGCGGTGTGGCTGGTGGGCGAGGACGGCAAGGCCGCGCTGCACAAGGTCACGGTGGCACGCTACCTGACCGGCAAGGTGATCATTGGTGACGGCCTCAAGGGCGGCGAGAAAGTCGTGGTGGCCGGTGGGCAACTGTTGCACCCGGGCATGTTGGTCGAAGTGGCCGACGATGCCCGCACCCAGGGAGCCAAGCCATGAAGCGCCTGTCGCTGCTGCTGTGCGCCGTGGCCGTGCTGGCCGGCTGCTCCAAGCAAGAGCCGGCCGTGGAACCGGTGCGGCCGGTGCTGTCGCTGGAGGTCAAGGCTGAAGCCGAGGAAAGCCTCGGGCGCTTTGCCGGGAACATCCAGGCCCGCTACGAAACCAACCTGGGCTTCCGCGTGCCAGGGCGGATCGCCAACCGCAATGTGGACGTCGGCGCCCAAGTCGAGCCGGGCGCCTTGCTGGCGACCCTGGACCCCACCGACCAGCAGAACCAGTTGCGCGCCGCCGAGGGCGACCTGGCTCGGGTCGAGGCGCAGTGGATCAACGCCCAGGCCAATGCCCGGCGCCAGCAGGAGTTGTTCGATCGCGGGGTCGGTGCCCAGGCCCAACTGGACATCGCCCTGACTGACTTGAAGACCACCGGCGCCTCCCTCGACCAGGCCAAGGCCTCGGTCAGCCAGGCCCGGGACCAGCTCAATTACAGTGAATTGCGCAGTGACCACGGCGGCGTGGTCACCGCCTGGAATGCCGAGGCCGGGCAGGTGGTGACCGCCGGCCAGCAGGTGGTGACCCTGGCCCGGCCGGACATCAAGGAAGCGGTGATCGACCTGCCGGCCAGCCTGGTGGACCAGTTGCCGGAGGGTGTGCTGTTCACCGTGGCGGCCCAGTTGGACCCGAGCATCAGCACCCGCGCCACAGTGCGCGAGATCGAGCCCCAGGCCCAGAGCGCCACCCGCACCCGGCGTGCGCGCCTGACCCTGCTCGACACCCCGGACGCCTTTCGCCTGGGCACGGCCATCAGCGTGACCCTCAGTTCAGCCATCGAACCGCGCACTCGGCTGCCCCTGTCGGCCCTGCAGGAGGTGGACGGCAAGGCGCGCATCTGGGTGATCGACACTCAGCAACAGACGGTGGCCCCGCGTGACGTCACGGTGCTCAGCCGCGACGCCGATTCGGCCCTGATCAGCCAGGGCGCCACGCCCGGCGAGCGCATCGTCAGTGCCGGCGTCAACAGCCTCAAACCGGGACAGAAAGTCAAAATCGACGAGGACAGCCAGTGATGACGCCCGCCAGCAAAGGAAGCTTCAACCTGTCCGAGTGGGCCATCAAACATCAGTCGTTCGTCTGGTATTTGATGTTCGTCGCCCTGCTGATGGGCGTGTTCTCCTACATGAACCTGGGGCGTGAAGAAGACCCGTCCTTCACCATCAAGACCATGGTGATCCAGACCCGCTGGCCCGGTGCGACTCAGGAAGAAACCCTGAAGCAGGTCACCGACCGCATCGAGAAAAAGCTCGAGGAACTGGACTCCCTCGACTACGTGAAAAGCTACACCCGCCCCGGCGAGTCGACGGTGTTCGTCTACCTGCGCGACACCACCAGTGCCAAGGACATCCCCGAGATCTGGTACCAGGTGCGCAAGAAGATCGACGATATCCGCGGCAGCTTTCCCCAGGGCCTGCAGGGGCCGGCCTTCAACGATGAGTTCGGTGACGTGTTCGGTTCGGTGTACGCCTTTACCGCTGACGGCCTGAGCATGCGCCAGCTGCGCGACTACGTGGAGCAGGTGCGGGCGGAGATTCGCGAGGTGCCGAACCTGGGCAAGGTGGAGATGGTCGGCGAGCAGGACGAGGTGATTTACCTCAACTTCTCGACCCGCAAGCTCGCCGCCTTGGGCATCGACCAGCGCCAAGTGGTGCAAAGCCTGCAATCGCAGAACGCCGTGACCCCGGCCGGGGTGATCGAAGCCGGGCCGGAGCGGATTTCCGTGCGCACCTCGGGGCAATTCGCCTCCGAGAAGGACCTGGCCACGGTCAACCTGCGGCTCAATGACCGCTTCTATCGCCTGGCGGACATTGCCGAAATCAGCCGCGGTTACGTCGACCCTTCGACGCCGCTGTTCCGCTTCAACGGCCAGCCGGCCATCGGCCTGGCGATTGCCATGAAGAAGGGCGGCAATATCCAGGACTTCGGCAAGGCCCTGCATGCGCGCATGGATGAGCTGACCGCCGACCTGCCGGTGGGCGTTGGCGTGCACAAGGTGTCGGACCAGGCCGAGGTGGTGGAAGAGGCCGTCGGCGGCTTCACCAGCGCGTTGTTCGAGGCGGTGATCATCGTGCTGGTGGTGAGTTTTATCAGCCTCGGCGTGCGGGCCGGCCTGGTGGTGGCCTGCTCGATCCCGTTGGTGCTGGCCATGGTGTTTGTGTTCATGGAGTACAGCGGCATCACCATGCAGCGCATTTCCCTGGGCGCCCTGATCATCGCCCTTGGGCTCTTGGTGGACGACGCCATGATCACCGTGGAGATGATGGTCACGCGCCTGGAAATGGGCGAGAGCAAGGAGCAAGCGGCGACCTTCGCCTACACCTCCACGGCCTTCCCCATGCTCACCGGAACCCTGGTGACCGTGGCCGGATTTGTGCCGATCGGCCTCAACGCCAGCTCGGCCGGCGAATACACCTTCACCCTGTTCGCGGTGATTGCCGTGGCGATGCTGGTGTCCTGGGTGGTGGCGGTGCTGTTCGCTCCGGTGATCGGCATTCACATCCTCAGTGCCAAGGTGAAACCCCATTCCGAAGAGCCGGGCCGGGTGGGCCGGGCATTCAATGGCGGCTTGCTGTGGGCCATGCGCAACCGCTGGTGGGCCATCGGCATCACCGTGCTGTTGTTCGCGGCCTCGGTGTTCTGCATGGGCTTTGTGCAGAACCAGTTTTTTCCGTCCTCGGACCGCCCGGAAATCCTCGTCGACCTCAACCTGCCGCAGAATGCCTCGATCAACGAGACCCGTCTGGCGGTGGACCGCCTGGAGGCGACCCTCAAGGACGATCCGGACATCGAGCGCTGGAGCACCTACATCGGTGAGGGTGCGATCCGTTTCTACCTGCCCCTGGATCAGCAACTGCAGAACCCCTATTACGCCCAGCTGGTGATCGTCAGCAAAGGCCTGGAGCAGCGCACGGCCCTGACCCAACGTTTACAGCAGCGCTTGCGCGAGGACTTCGTCGGCATCGGCAGTTACGTCCAGGCCCTGGAAATGGGCCCCCCCGTGGGGCGGCCGATCCAGTACCGGGTCAGCGGCAAGGACATCGACCTGGTGCGCAAGCACGCCATCGACCTGGCCACCGAGCTGGACCGCAACCCGCACATCGGCGAGATCATCTACGACTGGAACGAGCCCGGCAAAGTCCTGCGCATCGACATCGCCCAGGACAAGGCGCGGCAGTTGGGCCTGTCCTCCGAGGACGTGTCGAAGCTGATGAACGGCATCGTCAGCGGCTCCACCGTGACCCAGGTGGACGACGATATTTACCTGGTGAACGTGGTCGGGCGCGCCGACGACAGCGAGCGCGGCAGCCCGGAAACCTTGCAGAACCTGCAGATCGTCACCCCCAGCGGCACCTCGATTCCGCTGCTGGCGTTTGCCACGGTGCGGTACGAACTGGAGCAGCCACTGGTCTGGCGGCGGGACCGCAAGCCGACCATCACCATCAAGGCTGCGGTGCGCGATGAGATCCAGCCCACGGACCTGGTCAAGCAGTTGAAGCCGGCGATCGAGCAGTTCGCTTCGCAGTTGCCGGCCGGTTATTCGGTGGCCACGGGCGGCACCGTGGAAGAAAGCGGCAAGGCCCAGGGACCGATTGCCAAGGTGGTGCCATTGATGCTGTTCCTAATGGCCACCTTCCTGATGATCCAGTTGCACAGCGTGCAGAAGCTGTTCCTGGTGGCCAGCGTGGCCCCCTGGGGTTGATCGGCGTGGTCCTGGCGCTGGTGCCCACCGGCACGCCCATGGGCTTTGTGGCGATCCTCGGGATTCTGGCGCTGATCGGCATCATCATCCGCAACTCGGTGATCCTGGTGACCCAGATCGACGCCTTCGAACGAGACGGCTATTCGCCCTGGGACGCGGTGGTGCAAGCCACGGAACACCGTCGCCGACCAATCCTGCTGACCGCCGCAGCGGCCAGCCTGGGGATGATCCCGATTGCCCGGGAAGTGTTCTGGGGGCCGATGGCCTACGCCATGATCGGCGGGATCATCGTCGCCACCCTGCTGACCCTGCTGTTCCTCCCGGCGCTGTACGTGGCCTGGTACAAAATCAAGGAGCCCACCCAAAAAACCTCGTAAACCGCCATCGCCGGCAAGCCGGCTCCTACAACGGTTGGGCATTTGTTTTTCTGTAGGCGCTGGCTTGCCAGCGATGAGGCCCGCCAGACGAGCGCCCGATCCGCAACCGCCATCGCCGGCAAGCCGGCTCCTACAACGGTTGGGCATTTGTTTTTCTGTAGGAGCTGGCTTGCCAGCGATGAGGCCCGCCAGACGAGCGCCCTGTCCGAAACCGCCATCGCCGGCAAGCCGGCTCCTACAACGGTTGGGCATTTGTTTTTCTGTAGGAGCTGGCTTGCCAGCGATGGGGCCCACAAGACGAGCGCCCCATTCGAAACCGCCATCGCCGGCAAGCCGGCTCCTACAACGGTTGGGCATTTGTTTTTCTGTAGGAGCTGGCTTGCCAGCGATGAGGCCCGCCAGACGAGCGCCCGATCCGAAACCGCCACCGTCGGCAAGCCGGCTCCTACAAATCAGGCCTTGCGCCAAACGCTGGCCAGCCATGGTTGTTGTTCCCGGGGCAGGCCGGCGGGGCGGTAGTAATGTTCCAACTCGACAAACCCGGCCTCCGCGAGCAGCGCCTGCCAGGCCGCAAGGTCGTGATAGGCGCCGTAGCGTGGGCCGTTCCAGCCTTCCTGGTTGTCGCCCCGGGGGTTGGAGCTGAACAGCACGCCACCGGGTTTCAATGTGCTGTGCAGTTGCTTGAGCACCCGGGGCAGTTCCTGGCGAGGAATATGGAATAGCACCGCATTGGCGAAGATGCCGTCGAAGCGCTCATCCGGCAGATCAAGCTTGAGGAAGTCCTGCTGCCAAACCTCGCAACCGCTGTCTTCCCGGGCCATCTGGGCAAAGCGCTCGGAGCCGTCGAGGCCCACGGCAACATGCCCCAGGCGGGTGAAGGTTTGCAGGTCGCGCCCGGGGCCGCAGCCAAAATCCAGCACGTTGAACGGGGCCGAACCCTGGAGATGTCGCAGCAGCGCGTCGATGTTCTGGCTGACGTCGTGGTCGCGGGTGCCTTCGCGGAAACCGTCGGCCACTTGGTTGTAATGGCCGAGGGTGGTGGCGGTGATGCTGGCGAGGTCGTCGGGGGCGAGTTTCATGGCGGGCTGCGCTGGCTGGAGAATGGTGCCCAATATACCCCCAGATGGCCGCCCTGAGGGCTGGATCGCGACGGCGCGGCAACCCGCGCCGCGCTCCTCAACGCTTGTTCAGCACCCGCGCCAGGCGATCGCCGCCGAGCTGGATGGCGGCCACCAGAATCACCAGCAGCACGATCACCGTGAGCATGATCTGGCTATCGAAACGCTGGTAGCCGTAGCGATAGGCGATGTCGCCCAGGCCGCCCGCACCAATGGCGCCGGCCATGGCCGAGGAGTTGATCATGGTCACCAGGGTGATGGTGAAACCACCGACAATGCCCGGCAAGGCTTCGGGCAACAGCACATGCCAAACGATATGCCAGCGTCGGCAGCCCATGGCTTGGGCGGCCTCGATCAAACCGTGGTCGACTTCCCGCAGGCTGACTTCGGCAATTCGCGCAAAGAACGGCGTTGCGGCAATGGTCAGGGGCACCACAGCGGCCCAGACGCCATAGGTGGTACCGACAATCAGCCGGGTAAAGGGAATCAGCGCCACCATCAGGATCAGGAACGGGATCGAGCGAAACAGGTTCACAAAGGCCCCCAGGGCCCGGTTCAGGGTCGGTGCCTCGTAGATCCCGCCCTTGCCGCTGGTGACCAGGATCACCGCCAGGGGAATCCCCGCCAGCAGGGCAATCAGCGACGACACGCCGACCATCAGGAAGGTGTCGATGACCCCTTGCAGCAAACGATCAAACCACATAACCCAGCACCTCCACCTGTTGTGCCCACTGGCTGGCACGCTGACGCAGCGCCTCGGCGTCCAGCGGCGAAGCCGTCACTGCCAGCAGCAATTGCCCCAGGGCGTGGCCCTGGATCCGTTCCACGCCGCCTTGGAGCAAGCGCACCTTGCCGCCGAGGGCGTTGAACAGCGCGGCCAGGTCCGGCTCTTCGCGTTGGCTGCCGGTGAACTGCAGGCGCAGCACCAGGGCCGCGTCCGCGGACGGCGATTGCTCCTGCAGGCGGCTTTGTAGCTCCTCGGGCAGGCTGTGTTGCAGCGGCGCCAGCAACGTTTTGCTGACCTCGTGCTGCGGGTTGCCGAAGACTTCCCAGACCGGCCCCTGCTCGACCACGTGCCCATGTTCCAGGACCACCACCCGGTCGCAGATATCACGGATCACCGCCATCTCGTGGGTGATCAGGATGATGGTCAGGCCCAGGCGCTGATTGATCTCTTTGAGCAGGCCGAGAATCGACTGGGTGGTCTCCGGGTCCAGAGCCGAGGTGGCTTCGTCGCACAGCAGAATCGCCGGGTCGTGGACCAGGGCCCGGGCGATCCCCACCCGTTGTTTCTGCCCGCCGGAAAGCTGCGCCGGGTAGGCCTTGTGCTTGTCTTGCAGGCCCACCAGTTCCAGCAGCTCGCGGACCTTGCGCTCACGCTGTTCCTTGGGCACGCCGGCCACCTTCAGCGGCAGCTCGACGTTCTGCCACACGGTCTTGGCCGACATCAGGTTGAAGTGCTGGAAGATCATGCCAATGCGTCGGCGCAGCTCCACCAGGCGGTCTTCGTCGAAGTCGCCGATGTCCACCTGGTCGATCAGCACCCGGCCGCTGGAGGGTTGCTCCAGGCGGTTGATGGTGCGGATCAGCGACGACTTGCCGGCGCCGCTGCGGCCGATGATGCCGAACACTTCACCGTGCTGGATCGCCAGGTCGATGCCGTGCAGGGCGTGCACCGGGCCTTGCTGGCCCTGGTAGGTCTTGGTCAGGCCGATAAACCGCACGTGGGCACGGTTCAGCTCGGGGTGCAGTTGGGCCTGAACCGCGCTCTGGGGCGCAGGTTCCGGCCGTGGGCGCTGGAGGCTGGCGACGCTCATATCAGCCTTCCCAGCCGGCTTGGTAGAGCTTGCCGTGGGCTTTATCCAGGGCGGCGCGCACTGCCGGCGAATGCTGGTAGATGTCGACGAACTTGATCAGCCGCGGGTCGGTCTTGGTCTTCGGCTGGATCACGAACTGGATCACGTATTCCTTGTGGTCGAGACCGTCGAACAGCAGGGCCGACTCGGCATCGAAGGTCTTGGCCAGGCGGATATAGGCCGGGTAGCCCTGAACCAGGTCGGCGTCGTCATAGGCACGGACCAGTTGCACGGCTTCGACCTGGAGGATCTTGATCTTCTTCGGGTTGCTGACGATGTCGTCTTCGGTAGCCTTGTAGCCCACGCCAGGCTTGAGGGTAATCAAGCCGGCCTTGGCCAGCAGTTGCAGGCCGCGCCCGCTGTTGATCGGGTCGTTGGCGATGGCCACGCTGGCGCCTTCAGGCAGCTCGGCGAAGCTTTTGTATTTCTTCGAGTAGAGGCCGACGTTGTTGATGATGCCCGGGGCGAAAGGCACCAGGTCGAAGCCGGCAGCCGCCTTGGCATTTTCCAGGAACGGGATGTGCTGGAAGTAATTCACGTCGATGTCGCCGGCGGCCAGGCTGACGTTGGGCGCGATCCAGTCGGTGAACTCCACCAGCTCGACTTTCAGGCCTTGTTTATCGGCTTCGGCGACGGCGGCTTCCAGGGGAATGGCGAAGGCGGCGGTGGTGCCGACTTTCAGGGGTTTGTCCGCGGCGAATACGGCGCCGCTGAACAGGCCGAGGGCGAGGACCAGGGCTTTGATCGGGTGGCTCAGGCGGGTGTTTTTCATGATGTTCGGGTCCAGTCGGGGCTAGGGGGTAGGCATCGGCTTACCGGCGAGGCGCTCAGCGGCGATAGGCCGCGCCAGTGTGTTGTTCGGGCAGTTGCGCGTCGTGCTGGAACAGCTTCTCGCGCAGGGTGCCGCTGTCGTACGCGGTTTTGTAGGAACCGCGCCGCTGCAATTCCGGGATCACCAGGTCGATGAAATCCACATAGCTTTCCGGGGTGACGATGCGGGTCAGGTTGAAGCCGTCCAGGCCGGTTTCGGCGATCCAGGATTCCAGCTCGTCGGCCACCTGGGTCGGTGAACCGACCACGGTGATGTAGCGGCCGCCGAGGGCGTGCTGGTCGAGTAATTTGCGCCGGGTCCAGTCGTTGTTCTGCAGGTTCTTGGTGGCCGACTGGATGGCGTTGCTTTTCACGTACTGGATCGGTTCGTCGATTTCGTACTGGGCAAAGTCGATCCCGGTGGAGGCCGAGAAATGCGCCACGCCGGCTTCGGCGCTGGCATGGCTGCGGTACTCGGCCTGCTTGGCCCAGGCCGCTTCCTCGGTGGGCGCGACGATGACGTTGAGGCCCATGAACACCTTGACGTCCTCGGCCTTGCGCCCGGCGGCCACAGCGCTGGCGCGGACCTTGTCCACCTGGACCTTGGTCGACGCCTTGTTCTGCCCGCTGATAAACACGCACTCAGCGTGACGCCCGGCGAACAGCAAACCGCGATCCGAACTGCCGGCCTGGAACAGCACTGGGGTGCGTTGTGGCGAGGGCTCGCACAGGTGATAGCCGCTGACCTGGTAGAACTCGCCCTGGTGCTCGACCTTGTGCACCTTGTCGGGCTGGGCATAGATGCGCTGCTCGCGATCATTGACCACGGCGTCGTTTTCCCAGCTGCCTTCCCAGAGTTTGTACAGCACCTCCAGGTACTCATCGGCCTGGTCGTAGCGGCGGTCGTGTTCGATCTGTTGCTGCAGGCCCATGGCCTTGGCGGCGCTGTCCAGGTAGCCGGTGACGATGTTCCAGCCGACCCGGCCACGGCTCAGGTGGTCGAGGGTGGACAGGCGCCGGGCGAACAGATACGGCGCCTCGTAGGTCAGGTTGGCGGTCAGGCCGAAGCCGAGGTTCTTGGTCACCGCGGCCATCGCCGAGACCAGCAGCAGCGGGTCGTTGACCGGCAGTTGGATGGCCTCCTTGAGGGGCACGTCCACCGAGTTCTGGTAGACGTCGTAGACCCCGACGATGTCGGCGATAAACAGCCCGTCGAACAACCCGCGCTCCAACAGTTGGGCGAGCTCGGTCCAGTACTCGATGGTCTTGTACTGGGTCGAGTTGTCCCGTGGATGGGTCCACAGGCCGTGGTTGATGTGCCCGATGCAGTTCATGTTGAAGGCATTGAGCAGGATCTTTTTCTTGCCGGTTTCAAGCGCAGCCATCAGATCGTCCCCCGCAGCGGCGGGTTCTGCTGATTGAGGTAGTAGTTACCCACCGCGTGGTACTTCCAGCGCACCGGGTCGTGCAGGGTGTGCACCCGGGCGTTGCGCCAGTGGCGGTCGAGGCCGTGCTCGGCCAGGGTCGCCTGGCTGCCGGCCAGCTCGAACAGGGTGGTGCCGGCGGCCAGGGAAATCTCGGTGCTGATGGCTCGGGTTTCCGCCACGGCGATCGAGGCGGCGGCCACGCTGTCGGCGTTGGTCGCGGCCTGGGCGCTGTCGAGCAGTTCCCCGGCGCGTTCCAGCAGCGCCTCGGTGGCGTGCAGGCGAACGCTCAGGTGGCCGAAGCTTTTCAGGGTCAGCGGGTCGTCCGTGGCTTTGTCGTTGCCGGAGTCGATCCACGGCCGGGTCTTGGTACGCACGAAATGCAGAGCGTCTTCATAGGCGGCGCGGGCGATACCCGCATCGATGGCGGCGTGGAGGATCTGCGCCAGCGGGCCGACGGTGGTCGGGCGCTCGAAGGCGCTCTGGAACGGCACCACATCGGCGGCGGCTACGTAGACGTTGTCGAACACCACCGAACCGCTGCCGGTGGTGCGCTGGCCAAAGCCGCTCCAGTCGTCGAGCACTTCCAGGCCCTGGCTGTCGGCCGGGACAAACGCCAGTTGCTGCACGCCCTGTTCATCCACCACCGAGGTGGGAATGCGCTGGGCGTAGAGGGCACCGGTGGAGTAGAACTTGCGTCCGTTGATGCGGTAGCCGTCGCCGTCCCGGGTCAGGCGGGTGGTGCGGTCGTTGGCGGTTTTGGTGCCCAGTTCGGCCAGGGCATTGCCGAAGCGCTGGCCGGCCAGGACCTCGGCGTACAGGCGTTGTTTCTGCTCAGGGCTGCCGTTCACCCGCAGCACTTCCAGGGCGTAGAAATGGTTTTGCGGAATCTGCCCGAGGGAGCCATCGGCCTGGGCGATCAAGGCAATGACCTTGGCCAGGGTGACGTTGGACACACCGGCGCCACCGTATTCCTTCGGCACGCTGATGCCCCACAGGCCGGAGCGGGAGAACGCCTCCAGTTCTGGGTGCGGCAGGCGGCGCTCGCGGTCGCGCAGGGCACTGTCGCGCTTGAAGTCTTCAGCGAGGTCGGTAGCGACGATCAGGGCTTGCTCATCGCTGGTGATGACCGCGACGTGGTGAGAAAAAGTCATGTGTTTCTCCAGAGGTCTGGTCGGTTAAATCCAGGAGTGACGAGCCGGCAGCGTGCCATTGAGGTGATAAGCGCCCACTGCGTGGTACTTCCAGCGCACCGGGTCGTGCAGGGTGTGCACCCGGGCGTTGCGCCAGTGGCGGTCAAGGTTGAATTCTTCAAGCGTGGCACGGCTGCCCGCCAGCTCGAACAGCTTCTCGCTGGCCAGCAGGGAAATTTCGGTGGTGAGGATCTTGGCGTGGGCCACGGCAATCGAAGCACGGGCCGCGGACTCGGCGGTGAGCGGCGCGGCGCTGACCTGGTCCAGCACCTGGCCGGCCTTGCGCAGCAGGGCTTCGGCGGCGTGCAACTCGATCTTCAGCTTGCCGATGTCGGCGATCACATACAGGTCGTCGCTGGCCCGCTCGACCTGGGCATCGACCCAGGGCCGCGAACGTTCGCGAACGAATTCAATGGCGTCGTCGATGGCCGCGCGGGCGATGCCGGCGTCGATGGCCGCCTGGATCAACTGCGACACCGCACCCTGGGTGTTCGGCGATTCGTTGATCCGCCAGTTATCCAGGACCAGCTCGGCCTCGACCCGCACGTTGTTGAGCAAGATGGTGCCACTGGCGGTGGTGCGCTGACCGAAGCCCGACCAGTCGTCGACAATGCGCAGGCCCGGCGTGCCGCGGCGGACGAAGGCCAGCACTTGCTTGCCGTCATCGTTGAGCGCCTTGACCGCCACCCAATGGGCGAACAGGGCGCCGGTGGAGTAGAACTTCTGGCCATTGATGACGTAGCCATCGCCGTCCGCGGTGATGCGTGCCTTGAGTTCCAGGGTGTGCTTGGTGCCGCGTTCGGGGCCGGCGTTACCAATCCGCCAGCCGTCCAGCACGCTTTGCAGCAGTTGTTTTTTCTGCCGCTCGGTGCCGCTGCCGAGAATCAGGTTGATCACGCCGAACTGGTTCTGGGGGATTTGTCCCAGGGCCGGGTCGGCGGCGGAAATAATGGCGAACACCTCTGCCAGGGTCACGAACGACACCTGGGGGCCGCCGTATTCACGGGGGATGGCGATGCTGCCGAGGCCGCTGCGGGTGAACTGCTCGATCTCGGCCCAAGGCAACTTGCGCTGGCGATCACGGCGGGCTGCTTGCTGGCGGGCCACGGCGGCCAATTCATGGGCGGCTTGCAGGGCCTGGGCGTCGTTGTGCAGCACTTGGGCGGGCAACAACAGCGGGGCGATATCCAGGTCGCTCTGGACCTGTGCGTCGGTCAAGCTGGACATCAGCGCCACTCCTTGGCTACACGCAATGCCCTGGCGATCTGCACTGGGGTGATTGTGTTCCGGACCATACCTACCTCATCTCTTTTGGATAGGCCGCGAGAGTGCGGCGAAATCAGAATCAAGAATGTCCGGTGGTCCGGTTCATATACCCTAAACGTGTATAAAAATTAAATAAACTAACTTTTAGGAATATGAATAGAAGGGTTGAATCGGAGCCTGAAGCGCTTCTGTCTTGGCCGAGCGGGTCAGGGCTGGACGCAGAGCGTCGTGGGATGCGTTCCCACGCAGAGCGTGGGAACGAGGGTGTGTGGGGGATATGCGGTTCTGGTTCCCGCGCTCTGCGTGGCAACCCCGTCAGGGACGCTCTGCGTCCCGCTGTTCAGGGGATCAGGCCGGGGTGTGGCTGGCACTGATGAATTTGCTGAGGAACTGCCGGGTGCGCTCTTCCTTGGGGTTGGCGAACAGGGCCTTGGCTTCGCCTTGTTCGACGATCACGCCCTTGTCGAAGAAGATCACTCGGTTGGCCACGTCGCGGGCAAAGCCCATCTCGTGGGTGACGATGATCATGGTGCGCTTTTCCTCGGCCAGGCCGCGGATGGTCGCCAGTACTTCACCCACCAGTTCCGGGTCGAGAGCCGAGGTCGGTTCGTCGAAGAGGATCACTTCCGGTTCCATGGCCAGGGCCCGAGCGATCGCCACCCGTTGTTGCTGACCTCCTGACAGGCGCCGTGGGTAGGCGTCTTCCTTGCCGGCCAGGCCGACCTTGGCCAGCAAGCTGCGGCCCAGGGCTTGCGCCAGGTGGCGCGGGGTCTTCTTCACCACCAGCGGGCCTTCAATGACGTTCTCCAACGCGGTGCGATGGGGGAACAGATTGAAGTTCTGGAAGACGAAGCCCACCTGGCGCCGCAATTGGCGGATCAGGCCCTGCTGCTGGCTCAAGGGGCGACTGCCATCGATGGCGATGTCGCCGACCTTGATCCGCCCGCTGCTGGGTTCTTCGAGAAAATTCAGGCAACGCAGGAAGGTGGTCTTGCCCGATCCGCTGGGGCCGATGATGGCCACCACTTCCCCGGCTTCGACCTTGAGGTCGATGCCGTTGAGCACCGTCTGACCCTTGAACTGCTTCGTCAGTTTTTCAACCTCAATCATGCTTTCAAGACTCCTGGTCGTGCCGATTGACCCGTTCTTCCAGCCGGTTCTGCAGGTGCGCCAGCAGGCTGGCCAGAATCCAGTAAATCAGGGCGGCGGCCAGATACATGGTGAACACTTCAAAGGTGCGGGCGGTGATCAATTGGGCCTGGCGGAACAGCTCCGGGACCTGGATCGTAGCGGCCAGGGCGGTGTCCTTGACCAGGGAAATAAAACTGTTGCCCAGCGGTGGCAGGGCGGTGCGCATGGCTTGTGGCAGGATCGCCCGGCGCAGGGTCTGGGCCCGGGTCATGCCGATGCTGGCCGCGGCTTCCCATTGGCCGCGTTCGATGGAGCTGATGGCGGCCCGCAGGATCTCGCACGCGTAGGCGGCCATGTTCAGCGAGAAGCCGATCAGCGCCGAGGGCAGGGGATCGATTTCAATCCCCAGTTGCGGCAGGCCGTAATAGATCACGAACAGCTGCACCAGCAGCGGCGTGCCGCGAAAGAACGACACGTAGACCCGGGCGATCCAGCTCAACAGCTTGAAGCGCGACAAGCGCATCAGGGCCAGGCCAAAGCCCAGCAACAGGCCGAAGAACATGCCGCCCAGGCTGAGGACTACCGTGTAGTACGCGCCCTTGAGAAGGAAGGGCGCGGATTCCACCAGCAACTGGACGGTCTCGGCCAGTTGCTGGCTCAACTGCGGAAAGTGCAGTCCGAACTGAACACTTGCCTCCATTATTGAGTGACGTCAGCGGCGAAGTATTTTTCCGAAAGCTTCTTCAAGGTGCCGTCAGCGCGCAGTTCGTCGATGGCCTTGTTCACCGCAGCCAGCAGTTCCGGCTCGCCTTTGCGCAGGGCTATACCGGCTTCCTGGCGGGAGAACGGTTCGCCGGAAACCACCAGGGTGTCCTTGGTTTTCTTGATCAGTTCCAGGGCCGCCAGACGGTCCACCAGAATCGCCTCGATACGGCCGACGCGCAGGTCCTGATACTTGGTCGGATCATCGTCGTAGGTCTTGATCACCGCTGTTGGCACGTTCTCTTTGAGCCATTGTTCGTAGTTGGTGCCCAGGCCGACACCGACCTTGTGGCCACCCAGGTCGGCCGCGGTCTTGAACTTGCCTTCGTCCTTTTTCTGGGTCAGGGCCTGGATGCCGGAAACGGTGTAAGGCGTGGAGAAGTCGTACTTCTTCTTGCGCTCTTCAGAGATGGTCACCTGGTTGACGACGGCGTCCAGACGCTTGGATTCGAGGGCTGCGAGAATGCCGTCCCATTTGGTCGGCTGCAGTTTGACCTTGACCCCGAGCTTCTGTGCTAGGGCTTCGGAGAACTCCACTTCGAAGCCGGCCAGCTTGCCGTTTTCATCGACATAGCTGAAGGGCGGGTAGGTGCCTTCCAGGCCGATGTTGATCACGCCAGCGGTTTTGATTTTTTGCAGCTGCTCACCGGCAACCGCCTGCCCCAGCATCCCGGCACCCAGTGCCAATCCCAGTGTGCCGATAAGCAGATTGCGACGTAGAACGGAAAAATTCATGACAAGCCCCTGTGGGTTTTTTATGGGAGTTGCGGGTGGGAGATGCAGGTCAATCGGTGAGCGGGAGCGAACGCAATATCCTGCCCTAAATCGGCGCTGTGCGTCTCGCGACAAATGAGCCTGCGGCGCGACTATAAAGCGCCACGCATAGGTTTAAAAATAATATAAATTCACTTTGTTATTCCTTTTTTATCAATTATTCCCCTGCAATGGCACGTTCTGTAGGGGCTGACTCGCCAGCGATAACGCCCCAAGCCCCCCTACAAGACCCAGGCTCCCCACCGCTTAGGCAAAAGCCTCCGGATAAGCAAACAGCGCCGGTGCGCCACCGGTGTGCAGGAAGATGATCGGGCCGTCGTCGAAACGCTGGCGACCGATGCCGTCGAGCAAGCCGGCCATGGCTTTGCCAGTGTAGACCGGGTCCAGCAGCAGCCCTTCCTGGCTGGCCACCAGCTTGATCGCTGCGAGGGTGCCGGCATTCGGCTCGCCGTAGCGCGGGGCGAAGTATTCGTCCCACAGTTCGATCTTGAAATGCTCCGGCAACCGCATGCCCAGCAGCTCGGCGGTGCGCTCGGCCAAGCCTTCGACCTTGGGCCGCTGGGCTTCGTCGCTGCGTGACACGGTGACGCCGATCACTGGCAGCTCGGGCAGGGCTTCACTCAGGGCCAGGGCCAGGCCGCTGTGGGTGCCGGCGCTGCCTGACGCCAGGACCACGGCGGCGAAGGTCAGGCCGCTGTCTTCGATTTGCTGGGCCAGCTCCAGGCCGGCGCGTACATAACCCAGGGCGCCGAGGGCGTTGGAGCCGCCAATGGGCACCAGGTAGGGCTTTTTGCCGTTGCTGCGCAGGCGCGCGGCGAGGGCCTGCAATTGCTCGTCGGCGTTGTCCAGGTTGTCCACCAGTTCGACCTTGGCGTCGAACAGGTCGAGCAACAGGCGGTTGCCGTTGCCCAGGTAATTGGCGTCGTCGGTGCCGATGGGGTTTTCCAGCAGGGCCACGCAACCCAAGCCGAGCTTGGCGGCCAGGGCGGCCGTCTGGCGCACGTGGTTGGACTGGAGGGCACCGGCGGTGATCAGGGTGTCGGCGCCCTGGGCCAGGGCATCGGCGGCCAGGTATTCGAGTTTGCGCAGCTTGTTGCCGCCCATGGCCAGTGGGGTGGTGTCGTCGCGCTTGACGTAGACATCGCGGCCCAGCCAGGCCGACAGGCGTTCGAGTTTTTCCAGGGCGGTGGCGTGACCGAGAAGGTCCAGGCGATTAAAACGGTCGAGCTGTTGTTTGATCATGGGGCCGCACGGGTTAGTAGAAGTGGATGGACTATAGGCAGCGATATTTGCCCGGGCAACCGTTGTTGCCTTATGCCGAAAAGTGCTTAAGCCAGCACAATTAGTTCTTAATTCGGCCTCCGGCGCATACCGTAAAGTGAGGGCCGTTTCCGCGGCCCGATCGTCCGGCCGCTTGAGTAAGGAGTCTTATCGTGAGCGAGCGTTCCAGCCATTGGCAATTGCAGACCATCGTTGGCCAACTGCGTGATGCCCGTGACCAGTGGCGTACCCGCAACGGCCGGGTCAGCGGTGAGCAGGGCGGCCGGGAGTTGCCGTCGCGGGCGGCGATGGCCGAGATCCTCGAAGCCCTGTGCGGGGCGCTGTTTCCCATGCGCCTGGGGCCGGTGGACTTGCGTGAGGAAAGCGAAGACTTCTATGTCGGCCATACCCTGGATGTGGCCCTCAACGCCTTGCTTGCCCAGACCCGCCTGGAGTTGCGTTACGCGGCCCGGCAGAGTGGCCAGTCCGATGCCGAGGTGGATGCCACGGCCATTCGCCTGATCCAGGATTTCGCCCTGGCCCTGCCTGGTTTACGGGTGTTGTTGGACACCGACGTGCTGGCGGCCTACCACGGCGACCCGGCGGCGCGCAGCGTGGATGAGGTGCTGCTCTGCTACCCGGGGATCCTTGCGGTGATTCACCACCGCCTGGCCCACCACCTGTATCGCGCCGGCCTGCCGTTGCTGGCACGGATCAGTTCGGAAATCGCTCACTCGGCCACGGGCATCGACATTCACCCGGGCGCGCAGATCGGCCGCAGCTTCTTTATCGATCACGGCACGGGCGTGGTCATTGGCGAGACCGCGATCATCGGTGAGCGCGTGCGCATCTACCAGGCCGTGACCCTGGGCGCCAAGCGCTTCCCGGCGGATGAGGACGGGCAATTGCAGAAGGGCCACCCTCGGCATCCGATCGTCGAGGACGACGTGGTGATCTACGCCGGCGCGACCATTCTCGGGCGCATCACCATCGGCCAGGGCTCGACCATTGGCGGCAACGTCTGGCTGACCCGCAGCGTACCGGCCGGCTGCAACCTGACCCAGGCCAACCTGCAGCACGACGACGGCACACAAAAATAACCGGCCTGTAGGCGCTGGCTGGCCAGCGATGGCGGTCGCAAGGGCTGTGCAAGACTTGAGGCCCAATCGCCGGCAAGCCGGCTCCTACGGGGGGTGGTGTTTGTGGGGCGCCCAGGGGCGTTTTTTGGCTGAACGATTTTCGCAGGGCTACGTCATACCCTTCCTTGAGCTAGCGTACGCACAGTACCGCTGAGCCCTGCGATTAGTCCTGAACCCCCATCCATGTTTAAATTGAACGCTTGTTCAAGTTAAACCGGTGGTTCGCCGCCCGCTCACAACAGGAGGCTTGCCTTTGCTGAGTCCGTGTCTTTCAGCCATGTTTTACCCCCTCGAGGTGCACCGTTCATGAGTGCATCGTCTACCCCCGCTAGCGGCCTGGTCCGCATGAACCCTCCGGTGTTCTACTTCGCCGCGAGCTTTATCCTGATCTTCGGCCTGGTGGTTATTTCCATGCCGGAACAAGCCGGTGCTTGGTTGCTGGCAGCGCAAAACTGGGCGGCCAATACGGTCGGCTGGTACTACATGTTGGCGATGACCCTGTACCTGGTCTTCGTGGTGGTCACCGCCTTGTCCGGCTACGGCAAGATCAAGCTCGGTGCCGACCACGACGAACCCGAGTTCAGCTACCTGTCCTGGGCCGGCATGCTGTTTGCCGCCGGGATCAGCATCACCCTGTTCTTCTTCTGTGTCTCCGAACCCCTGACCCACATGTTGCAGCCGCCACAAGGCGAGGCGGGCACGGCGGAGTCGGCGCGCCAGGCCATGCAGCTGCTGTTCCTGCACTGGGGTCTGCACGGTTGGGGCGTATTCGCCTTCGTCGGCATGGCCCTGGCCTATTTCGCCTACCGGCATAACCTGCCCCTGGCCTTGCGCTCGGCGCTCTACCCACTGATCGGCAAGCGCATCAACGGCCCCATCGGCTATGCGGTGGACGGCTTCGGCATCATCGCCACGGTGTTCGGCCTGGGCGCCGACATGGGCTTTGGCGTGCTGCACTTGAACTCCGGGCTGGACTACCTGTTCGGCATCGCCCACACCCAATGGATTCAGGTGGGCCTGATCACCTTGATGATGGGCGCGGCGATCCTGGTGGCGGTGTCCGGGGTCGACAAGGGCGTGCGGGTCATGTCCGACATCAACATGCTGCTGGCGGTGGCGCTGCTGCTGTTCGTGTTGTTCGCTGGGCCCACCCAGCACCTGCTCAACACCCTGATCCAGAACCTTGGGGACTATCTGGGGGCGCTGCCGGTCAAGAGTTTCGACGTCTACGCCTATGACAAACCCAGTGACTGGCTGGGCGGCTGGACGGTGTTCTATTGGGCCTGGTGGATCGCGTGGTCGCCCTTTGTCGGGCTGTTTATCGCGCGTATTTCCCGTGGCCGGACCATCCGTGAGTTCGTCTTCGGCGTGCTGCTGATTCCCCTGGGTTTCACCTTGGCCTGGATGTCGATTTTCGGTAACAGCGCCATCGACCAGGTGCTCAACCACGGCATGAGCGCGCTGGGCATGAGCGCCCTCAACGACCCCTCGATGACCCTGTACCTGCTGCTGGAAACCTACCCGTGGGGCAAGACGGTGATCGCGGTCACGGTGTTCATCAGCTTTGTGTTCTTCGTCACCTCGGCGGATTCCGGCACCGTGGTGCTTTCGACCCTGTCGGCCCGTGGCGGCAATGCCGATGAAGATGGGCCGAAATGGCTGCGGGTGTTCTGGGGCGCGATGACTGCGCTGGTCACCAGTGCCTTGCTGTTTGCTGGCAGCATCGACTCGCTGAAGTCCGCGGTGGTGCTGACCTCGCTGCCGTTCTCGATGATCTTGCTGCTGATGATGTGGGGGCTGCACAAGGCCTTCTACCTGGAATCGCAGAAGCGCATTGCCCAGCTGCATTCCCTGGCGCCAGTGTCGGCGTCGTCACGGCGAGGCAAGGGCGGCTGGCGTCAGCGCTTGAGCCAGGCGGTGCATTTCCCGTCCCGGGATGAGGTGTATCGCTTCCTCGACCAGACGGTGCGCCCGGCCATTGAGGAAGTGACGGCTGTGTTCGTCGAGAAGGGCTTGAACGTGGTCACTCAGCCGGACCCGGCCAACGACAACGTCAGCCTGGAGATCGGCCACGGTGACCAGCATCCGTTCATCTACCAGGTGCAGATGCGCGGCTACTTCACCCCGTCCTTCGCCCGTGGCGGCATGGGCCCGAAAGAGCTGCGCAACCGCCGCTATTACCGGGCCGAGGTGCACCTGGCCGAGGGCAGTCAGGATTACGACCTGATGGGCTACACCAAGGAGCAGATCATCAACGACATCCTCGACCAGTACGAACGCCACATGCAGTTTTTGCATCTGGTGCGTTAAGGCTCGAACAAGGACCTGCCCCACAAAACGATGTTCGCTGCAGGCGCTGGCTGCCAGCGATGGCGGCCGCCAAGTTGGGTGGCCTGATCGCCGGCAAGCCGGCTCCTGCAAGGGTGATTTTTATCGTGTGCGGGCGTTACACCAGCCCGCCATTGGCCCGCAGGATTTGCCCGTTGACCCAGCCTGCGGCCGGGCTTACCAGAAAGCCGATGATCTGTGCGATGTCTTCCGGCTGCCCCAGGCGTTCCAGGGGCGGCATCTTGGCAAAGCCCTGGACCTGCTCCTCACTTTTCCCCTGCATAAACAACTCGGTTGCCACCGGTCCCGGTGCCACGGCGTTGACCGTGATCTGGCGTCCGCGCAGTTCCTTGGCGAACACCTGGGTCAAGGATTCCACCGCCGCCTTGCTGGCGATGTACACCGCATAACCCGGCAGGTTGAGGCCGACGGTGCTGCTGGAAAAGTTGACGATGCGCCCGCCGTCATTCAGGCGAGTGGCGGCTTCGCGCAGGGTGTTGAAAGTACCGCGGGTGTTGATGGCGAAGGTCTGCTCGAACAGCTCGTCACTGTGTTGGGCCAGGGGCAGGACCTTGAGGATGCCGGCGTTGTTGATCAGCACATCGACCTTGCCCAGTTGGGCTTCGGTTTCATCGAACAGCCGGCGCACGTCGGCGGCGTTGGCCACGTCGGCCTTGATCGCTATGGCTTGGTGCCCTGCCTGGCGCAGTTCCACCACCAGCCTGGAGGCTTCGGTGGCGCTGCTGGCGTAGTTGATGACCACGGCGAAACCGTCGCTGGCCAGTTGCTTGGCAATCACTGCGCCGATGCCGCGGGACGCGCCGGTGACGATGGCGACTTTGCAGGTCTGTTGGGTCATGGAGGGTTTCCTTTTCGAGGGAGGTGCTGGGCTTAGGGTGGATGCAGATTCACCTGTTTACCCAAATCGATAAATGCCCCAGAGTTGCCCTCACTGTTCAAAAATCGCCAACAATCCAGCGCCAGGAGCCTTACGTGGATCAAGTCAAAGCGATGAAGATCTTTGTGCGGATCTACGAGCGCAGCAGCTTCACCCAGGCCGCCGACGACCTGAACCTGCCCCGGGCCACCCTGACCCACAGCCTCAACCAGTTTGAAGCCTGGCTCGGCACTCGCCTGCTGGAACGCAGTACCCGTCGGGTGCGGCCCACATTGGATGGCGAGGCCTATTACCTGCGGTGTGTGCAGTTGCTGGCAGAGCTGGAAGAGGCCGAGTTGGCGTTTCGCAGCGTGGCGCCCAAAGGCCGGCTGCGGGTGGATCTGCACGGCACCCTGGCCAAGTACTTCGTGATCCCCGCCTTGCCGACGTTCATGGCGCGTTATCCACAGATCGAGTTGTCCATCAGCGAGGCGGATCGTTTTGTCGACCTGATCGCCGAAGGCGTGGACTGCGTACTGCGGGCCGGGACGCTGGGGGATTCGTCGCTGATCGGGCGTCGGGTCGCCAACCTGCGCCAAGTCACGTGCGCCAGCCCGGATTACCTGCGGCGCTTTGGTGAACCCAAAAGCCTGGCCGAGCTCAGCGAGCACCGTGCGGTGAACTACGTTTCGCGGACCACGGCCGCGCTGTTCCCCTTCCAGTTCATGGTCAATGGCGAGTTGCAGGAAGTGCCCATCGACGGCGCGCTGACGGTCTTCGGCGCGGAGATCTACAAGGCCTCCGCCGTGGCCGGGCTGGGCATTATCCAATGCCCCCACTACGGCGTGGCGCAGCAGATTGCCCAGGGCCAGTTGCAGGAAATTCTCACCGATACCGCGCCGCCGCCCATGCCTGTCTCAGTGCTTTACCCCCACAACCGACAGATGTCGCCGCGAGTACGGGTGTTTGTCGACTGGCTGAGTGAAGTCTTCACCGAGGCCCGCTGAGGCGTTGCGAGAGCTGTCGGCCTGAAGCCTCCCCCCAAGCGCCTGTAAGCCAGCCTTCAAGCGCTCTCACGCTCGATCAGCTGGCACTGCAGCAGGTTCAAGCGCTGCACCTCGTCCTCCACCGGCAGCACCCCGAGGCTCTCCAGTACTCGGGTTGCTGCCAGCACGCCGATCTCCAGGGCCGGCGGCTTGATGGTGCTCAGGCTCGGCAACAGCATCTCGGCGAAGGGGTAGTCGCCAAAGCCCAGCACTGCGCAGTCTTCGGGGATGTTCAAGCCGGCTCTTTGCCCGGCCAGGGAGCCGCCGGCCGCCAGGTTATCGTTGGCGAAGATGATGGCGTCGGGGCGCGGTGTGGCGTTCATCAGGGCCTCCATCGCCTGTCTGCCGGCCTCGAACGGCGCCCGATCCGCATCCGGGGCGAATACCCAGGGCTCCAGCCCCAGTTCGCGGGCTGTTGCCGCGTAACCGTCTCGCCGCTCCAGGGCGCTGAAGTCGCCGGGGGCGCTGTTTTGCACAAAGGCGATGCGCCGATAACCCTTGCCGTGCAGGTAGCGGGCGGCGGTGACGCCCACCTCGTAATGGGAAAAACCGATCTGCACGGGCTCCCGGTGGGGTTGGTAATCCCAGGTTTCGATCACCGGGATGTCCGCCTCGGCGATCATCTTTTCCGTCGCTGGGCTATGGAAATGGCTGGTCAGCACCAGGGCCGCCGGCGACCAGCCGAGGAAGGCACGCACGGCGCTTTCTTCCTGCTGCACATCGAAATAGCTGGAGGCCAGCAACAGCTGATAGCCGTGGCGACTGAGGGTGTCACTGAAGCCTTGGATGGTGTTGGCGAAGATCGGCCCGGAGATGTTGGGGATCACCATGGCAACGATTTTGCCCCGGGCTGACGCCAACCCACCGGCCACCAGGTTCGGCACATAACCCAGTTGCGCCACCACCTCGGCGATGCGTTCCCGTCGCTCCGGGGAGACGCTGTCGGGCTGGTTGAAATAGCGCGACACGGTGATCGCCGAAACACCTGCTTGCTTGGCGACGGTGTTCAGGGTCACGCGTCCGGCGCCGCGGCGTTTGCGCCCGGGGATTTTTTCAGCAGTCAAAAGCCTGATCCTTTTAACGAACAAAAAGGCATATAAAAGTAATTTTTCAGTATTGGACGGTCTATGTACGGCTTGTCGATACTGGCGATGTTAGCGCTAACAAAGCGCGATGTCTGCTACTCGCTCGAGCGAATGCCCACGACAGATTTTCAAGGCGCGGCCGGCGTAGATCGGCGGCGGTTCAGGGCTTATTTCGAGCAGGTGCAGCATGCAGAAGATTTTTGGGGAACAGCAGAAACTGGCGCGTTCGATCCGCGCCGCCGGTGCTCGTCGGCAGCACCTGGGCTGGCTGTTGGCAGGGTTGGCCGCGTTGCTGGTCCCGGGGGCGTTTGCCGCCGACAGCAGCGCCACCGCGCAAGACCAGGAACCGACCCTGAAGTCAGTCACGGTCACCGCCACCCGCCGCGAAGAGTCGCTGCAGAAGGTGCCGGTAGCGGTCTCGGTGGTGGACGGCGAGCAACTGGAGCGGGACAACCGCAACGGCGTGGCGAGCATCGTGCAACAGGTGCCGTCGCTGAACTTTCGAACCGGTGCTTCCAACAAAGACACCTCGCTGTTCATTCGCGGCGTGGGCACCATTTCCACCTCGCCGGGCGTCGAGCCGACAGTGGCCACGGTGATCGACGGCGTGGTTTATGGCCGCCCGGGCCAGGCCACCCTGGACCTGTTGGACCTGGAGCGCATCGAGGTGCTGCGGGGCCCCAGGGCACCCTGTTCGGTAAGAACTCCTCGGCCGGTGTGCTGAATATCGTGACCAAGGCGCCCAGCGCCGAGACCCACGGCTACATCGACCAGTCCTATTACAGTGGCAATGAAAGTCGCACCCGCTTCGGCATTGGCGGCAGCCTGATTCCCGACACCCTCAAGGGCTCCGTGACCACGCTGTTCGGCAGCTATGACGGTAACGTCGACAACCAGCACAACGGCCAGGAGGTCAACGGCTACAACCGCAAAGGCGTGCGCGGCAAGCTGGAGTTCACCCCCAGCGACGACCTCACGTTCACCCTGGCAGCGGACTACATGCAGGCCCACGACGACGCGCCCAACGGCGTGGTCAGCAAGGCCCTGACCCCGGCCTTTGCCAATGCCTTGAACCCGGTGCGACCGAGCAGCGACAACCGGGATATCAACACCGATACCCGCTCCCATGTGGAGGACGTCAATAAGGGACTGTCGGGCCAACTGGATTGGAACCTGGGCGACTACACCCTGACGTCGATCACCGCCTGGCGTGGCTGGAACAACACCCAATACCAGGATGGCGACCGCCTCGGCACCATCACCGCGGCCTTCCCGAGCACAGCGGACAAAGGTGAGCTGGATTACAACCAGTACTCTCAGGAGCTGCGCCTGGCGTCGCCCAAGGGCGAGTTCCTGGAATACGTCGGTGGCCTGTTTTACATGCACGGCAAGGATGAGGAGACCTATCAGCGCACCCTCACCACGACCACCAGCACCAACCGGGGCATCGCCGACTACAGCACCACCAACGACAGCTACGCGGTGTTTGGTGAAAGCACCCTGAACTTCACCTCGGACTTTCGCGCTATCGCCGGCCTGCGCTGGACCCACGACGACCTGAAATACGACCACCGTCGGGTTTCCACCTCGGCCGTGCAGGTGGCCGGCATCCAGCCCGGTACCAGCAGCTCCGGTTCGGTGGATGAGGATGGCTGGTCCGGCCGCCTGGGCGTGCAGTACGACCTGAGCGACGCGGTCACCACTTACCTGACTTATTCCCGCGGCTATAAAGGCCCGGCCTACAACGTGTTCTTCAACATGCAGCCGCGGGACACCGACGCGCTGAAGCCGGAAACCTCCAGCACCTGGGAGGCCGGGATCAAGGCCACCAGCTGGAACAATCGCCTGACCACCAACCTGGCGGTGTTCCACAGCGATTACGACAACTACCAGGCCAACTTCTTCGACACCGTGGCCGGTCAGGTGGTGACCCGCCTGATCAATGCCGGCAGCGTCAGTACCGAAGGTGTCGAGCTGGATTACGCCCTGCAGGCCACCCAGCAACTCAAGCTTTCCGGTGCCTTGGCCTATACCCGTGCGCGCATCGACGAATTCGCCTGCCCGGCGGGCGCGGCGGCCACCTGCAACGTCAATGGCAAGCCGCTGCCGTTCAGCCCGGACTGGAAGAGTTACGTGCGTGCCGACTACAGCATTCCACTGGATAACGGCCTGGATATCGAGCTGGGCACCGATTACAGCTGGCAGAGCGAAGTGCAGTACGACATCAGCCAGAACCTCGACACCAAGCAGGGCGCCTATGGCATCTGGAACGCCAGCATCGCCCTGGCCGATTACAACCAGGGTTGGCGCGTAGCGCTGCTGGGCAAGAACCTCGCCGACAAGTCCTATTCGCCTTTGCTGGCCAGTGGTGGCAATTACATCTACCGCGCCGTGCCACGGGACGACGAACGTTATTTCGGTGTGCAGCTGCGTAAGGATTTTTGAGCCGTTGCGTGCAACAACCCTCAATGATTCGTAAAGGAAAGTGCTTATGACTCGCCCAAGACAGCTCAAGCTCGGCGCCTTTTTAATGGCCACTGGGCATCATGTTGCCGCCTGGCGCCACCCGTACGTACCGGCTGATGCTGGACTAGACTTTGAAGCGTACAAACAGCTGGCGTTGATCGCCGAGGCAGCGAAGTTCGATACCCTGTTCGTTGCCGACAGTATCGCTGCAGATAGCAGCGAGATCGCCAGTCGAATGGCCCGTTCTGATCACTTTGAACCCCTGACGCTGCTCGCTGCCCTCAGTGCGGTTACGGCCCATATTGGGCTGATTGCCACCGCCACTACGAGCTATAACGTACCGTACCATGTAGCACGTAAATTCGCGTCCCTGGACCATCTGTCCGGTGGCCGGGCCGGGTGGAACCTGGTGACTTCCGATAACGCTGCTGAAGCGCAGAATTTCGGCCGGGACCAGCACCTTGGCCACGCCGAGCGCTACAGCCGGGCCAAGGAGTTCCACGAGGTGGTCACTGGACTCTGGGACAGCTGGCAGGACGACGCCTTTGTCCGCGACAAAGCCAGCGGCCAGTACTACGACCCGGCCAAGCTGCATGTGCTGAATCACCAGGGCGAGCACTTTCGGGTCAAGGGGCCGTTGAATGTGGCTCGGCCACCCCAGGGGCACCCGGTGATCGTCCAGGCCGGCTCATCGGAAGCCGGGCGCGAGCTGGCGGCGCAAACCGCCGAGGTGGTGTTCACTGCCCAGGCGTCACTGGCCAGTGCCCAAGCCTTCTATGCCGACCTCAAAGGGCGCCTGGGCCGGTACGGACGCAGCGCCGATTCCTTGAAGATCATGCCCGGGGTGTTCGTGGTGGTAGGGCAGACCGAAAGCCAGGCCCGGGAAAAATTCGAGTCCTTCCAGCAACTGATCGAGCCTGAAGTGGGCGTGGCCTTGTTGGGGCGTATGCTGGGCAACTTCGACTTGTCGCAGTACCCGCTGGACGGGCCTTTGCCTGAGTTGCCACTGACTGAAAGCGGCCAGCAAAGCCGGCAGAAACTCCTGACCGAGCTGGCGGGCAAGGACAACCTGAGCCTGGCCGAACTAGGGCGCAAGATTGCCGGCGGGCGCGGGCATTACAGCCTGATCGGCACGCCGAGCCAGATCGCCGACGAGTTGCAGGCCTGGTTCGAGCAAGGCGCGGCCGACGGCTTCAACGTGCTGGTGCCCCATCTGCCTGGCGGCTTGGAGGATTTTGCCCAGGGCGTGGTTCCGGAACTGCAACGTCGCGGGTTGTTCAGAACAGAGTACGAAGGCAAGACGCTGCGCGAGAACCTCGGGTTGGCGCGGCCGAAACATCGCTTTGCCTGATTCGCTTCACCTATTTTTTGAGCGTAAACGAGAGAGGATTCGATGACTTACTTGGCTGCCGAAAACCGCTACGACTCCATTCCCTACCGCCGCGTCGGACGCAGCGGCCTGGTGCTGCCGGCATTGTCCCTGGGCCTGTGGCACAACTTCGGCGACAGCACGCCGATCGATACCCAGCGCTCGCTGTTGCGCACCGCGTTCGACCTGGGCATCAACCACTTCGACTTGGCCAACAACTACGGCCCGCCCTACGGCAGCGCCGAGATCAACTTCGGTCGCTTGCTGCGTGAAGACTTCAAGCACTACCGCGATGAGCTGATTATCTCCAGCAAGGCCGGCTGGGACATGTGGCCCGGCCCCTATGGCCAGGGCGGCGGTTCGCGCAAATACGTCTTGGCCAGCCTCGACCAGAGCCTGCAGCGCCTGGGCCTCGACTACGTGGATATCTTCTATTCCCACCGCTTCGACCCGGACACCCCGCTGGAAGAAACGGCCAGCGCCCTGGCTACCGCTGTGCAGCAAGGCAAGGCGCTGTACATCGGCATCTCTTCCTACTCCGGGGTGAAAACCCGCGAGATCGCCGCGTTGCTCAAGGATTGGAAGGTGCCGTTGTTGATTCACCAGCCGGCCTACAACCTGCTCAACCGCTGGGTGGAAAAAGACCTGCTGGACACCACCGAGGAGCTGGGTACCGGGGTGATCGCCTTCACGCCGTTGGCCCAGGGCCTGCTGACGGACAAATACCTCAATGGCATTCCGCAAGACGCGCGGGTCAACCGTCCGGGGGGCGGTTCGCTGCAGGCGGCGCATTTGTCCGAGGCCAATATTGCCCACGTCCGCGCCCTCAACGAGATTGCCAAGCGCCGTGGCCAGAGCCTGGCGCAACTGGCCCTGGCCTGGACCCTGCGGGACCCTCGTGTGACCTCGGCACTGATCGGCGCCAGCCGGCCGGAGCAAATCATCGAAAACGTCGGAGCCCTGAACAACCTCAGCTTCAGTGCCGAAGAGCTGACGGAAATCGATCGCTTTGCCCAGGAAGGCGGGATCAACTTGTGGGAAAAACCATCGACGGCGGAGTAAGGCGCTAGGGCGTCATCGCCGGCAAGCCGGCTCCTGCAGGGGCGGGGTTGCCGGCGAATGGTTCAAATCTCCAGCGGTTGCCAGGGATTGATCAGGCTGCCGCTGGGCTCCTCGAAGTCTTTGATATGACGCGTGGCCAGGGCGGCGTCGTGGGTTCGGCCTTAGAACGGCACGTCGCCGAGTACGGTTGCACGGTGCATGACCCGGCGTTGTGGGCGGTAGTCGTCGACGGCGTAGTGCTGGGTCACGCGGTTGTCCCAGAAGGCCACGTCGTTTTCCTGCCAGCGCCAGCGAATGGTGAACTCCGGGCGGGTGGCGTGGGCGAACAGCAGTTTGAGGATGGCCTCGCTTTCGCTGTCGGAGAGTTCGTTGATGCGGGTGGTGAAGCCATCGTTGACGAACAGCGACAAGCGCCCGCTCACCGGGTGGGTACGAATCACCGGGTGCGACAGCGGCGGGTTCTTGCGTCGGGTTTCTTCCCAGCGGGCCAGGTCTTCGGGGGTGCTGCCGAAGCGCTCTAGGGGGAAGGACTTGGTGAAGTCGTGGGTGGCGGTCAGGCCCTTGAGCAGGGCTTTCATAGGCTCCGACAGCGCTTCATAGGCGGCGATGCCGCTGGCCCACAAGGTGTCGCCGCCGAACTCCGGCAGTTGCTTGGCACTGAGCACCGCGCCTAGGGCCGGGGTCGGCAGGAAGGTCACGTCGGTGTGCCAGATGGCGTTGTCGCGCACGTCGGTTTCGGCGGTGTCGAGGATCAGCACTTCCGGCTGTTCCGGCACATTGGGGTAGATCGGGTGGATGTGCAGGTCACCGAAATTCGCCGCAAAGCGCGCCTGTTGCTGGGGCGTAATGGGCTGTTCGCGGAAGAACAGCACCTGGTGCTTGAGCAGCGCCTGCTCGATGGCATCGCGTTGCTCCGCATTCAACGGCTGGCTGATGTCGACGCCGCGGATCTGGGCACCCAGTGCAGAACTTAAAGGGGTAATGGTCAGGCTCATGGTCATTCTCGAATTCGTTGTGGGTAGGCGCGGCCGGGCGGCGTTCCGCTTGCTGGCGAAGGCGGCCGAGCGCTGGGTATGAGGCTTGCGGGCCTCTTCGCTGGCGAGCCAGCTCCTACACAGGGATACAGAGGGCTGTCTTGGTCAGTGGGATTGGCCGTGCCAGGGCACCAGCTTGCGCTGCAGGGCGCGCAAGCCCATCTCCATGGCAAAGGCGATCAGGGCGATCACCAGGATCCCCAGGACCACCACGTCGGTTACCAGGAACTGGGCCGCGGACTGCACCATGAAGCCCAGGCCGCTGGTGGCGGCAATCAGCTCGGCGGCCACCAGGGTCGACCAGCCCACGCCCAGGCCGATGCGCACGCCGGTGAGGATGTCCGGCAAGGCGCTGGGCAGGATCACGTGGCGGATCAGTTGCGCCTTGGTCGCGCCCAGGGACTGTGCGGCGCGCAGTTTGGCCGGGTCCACGGTGCGCACGCCGGTGGCGGTGGCAATGGCAATCGGGGCGAAAATCGCCAAGTAGATCAGCAGCACCTTGGACAGCTCGCCAATGCCGCACCAGATGACGATCAGCGGCAGGTAGGCCAGGGGCGGGATCGGCCGGTAAAACTCGATCAGCGGGTCGAGGATGCCCCGGGCGATGCGGTTGGCGCCGATGGCGATGCCCACCGGAATCGCCGTCAGCACGGCAAAGCCCAGGGCCAGGCCGATGCGTTGCAGGCTCGCCGCAAGGTGCTGCCAGAGGGTGGAATCCATGTAGCCGCTGGTCGCCAGCAGCCAGCCTTTTTGCAGGACAGCAGCAGGCGGCGGCAGGAACAGGGGCTCGATCCAGCCGCTGGCGGTCACTGCCCACCACAGGGCGAGCAAGGTGACCAGGGTCAGCAGGCTGATCCAGCGGGTGCTCAGGCTACGGCGCACAGGCGCTGCGGCTTTGGGTGTGGCGGGCTGGGTGCCGGTCGCCGGAATCTCGTAGCTGCTCATGCCTGCTCCTGGCGCTGGACGGCGCTGCGTTGGGAAAACACTCGAGCCAGCACGTGTTCGCGGGTTTCGATAAAGCGTGGGTCGGACTTGATGGCCCGGGCCGATTCGCCGGCGGCGTAGCGCTGGCCGAAATCCAGGCTCAGGCGCTCGACGATCTGCCCTGGATTGGGGGCCAGCAGAATCAGGTCGGTGGCGAGGAATACGGCTTCTTCAATATCGTGGGTAATCAGGAACACCGGCTTGTCGGTGCGACGCCAGACCTGCAGCAGCAGTTCCTGCATCTGTTCCCGGGTGAAGGCATCGAGGGCGCCGAAGGGTTCGTCCATCAGCAGCACCCGTGGGTCGGCGGCCAAGGCGCGGGCCAGGCCTACACGCTGTTTCTGGCCACCGGACAATTGCCAGATCCGGCGCTTGTCGAAGCCGTTCAGGTCCACCAGCGAGAGCATGTCCCGGGCGCGGGCTTCACGTTGTTCGCGGGCCACGCCGGCCAGTTCCAGGCCAAAGGCGACGTTACCCAGCACGTCCTGCCAGGGCAGCAGCGCATCGTCCTGGAACACCACGCCACGCTCGGCGCTGGGACCTTTGACCGGCACGCCGTCGAGGGTGATGCGCCCGGCGCTGGGTTCGACAAAACCGGCAATCAGGTTCAGCAGCGAGGTCTTGCCGCTGCCGGAAGGCCCAAGGGCCACCAGCAATTGCTGGGGCCCCAGGTCCAGGGAAATATCCGCCAGCACCGGCTCGGCGGCACCGGGGTACTGTGCGCTGATGCGCTCCAGTTGTAGCAACGCCATGACGGCTATCTCCTTTGTGGGTGGGCGTCAGTTGGTGATGAACTTGGCGCTGACGAAGGGGGCGTAGTCCGGCAGCACGGCTTCAACTTTGCCTTGCTCCTTGAGGAACACGGCGGTGTCGGTGATGGCCTTGGTGGTCGGCGCGCCGAGGGTGATGACTTGATCGGCCGCCAGCGGGTAGACGTTGCCTTGCAGCAGCAGGGGGATGTCACTGGCCTTGGCGCCGGAGAGTTTCACCAGCTTGTCGACGTTGCCCTGGTTGGCCAGCCAGGCTTGCGGGTCTTTGCGGTAGTCGGCGTAGGCGTCCAGGGTGACCTTGGCGAAGGCCTTGACGATGTCTGGGTGCTTCTCGGCGAAGTCTTTGCGCACAATCCAGGCGTCAAAGGTCGGCGCGCCGAACTTGGCCAGTTCGCCGGAAGTGATCAGCACTTTGCCGTTTTCCTTGGCTACGCCCAGGGCCGGGTCCCATACGTAAGTGGCGTCGATGTCACCGCGTTTCCAGGCCGCAATGATCGCCGGTGGTGCCAGGTTGAGGATCTGCACTTTCGACGGGTCGATGTTCCAGTGCTTGAGGGCGGCCAGCAGGCTGTAGTGACCGGTGGACACGAACGGCACAGCGACTTTCTTGCCAATCAGGTCTTGCGGGGTCTTGATCCCCGAACCCTCGCGGGCCACCAGGGCTTCGGCTGCACCGATCTGGGTGGCGATAAGGAAGGTTTCCACCGGCACCTTGCGGGTGATTGCCGCGGTCAGCGGGCTGGAACCCAAGTAACCGATCTGCACGTCGCCGGAAGCGATGGCGGCGATGATGTCGGCGCCATTGTCGAATTTGCGCCAATCGATCTTGGCCTGGGTGGCTTTTTCGTAGGCGCGTCGGCCTGGGCGACCTTGGCTGGATCGACGGTGGTCTGGTAGGCGACGGTGACGTCGGCCGCCTGGGCAAAGAAGCTCGCTGCAGCCAGGGACGCGGCCGCCAGGAGGCGAAGGGGGAAGTGCAGTTTCATCGGGTAGCTCCTCATGGGCGGCCGGAGATCGGCGTGAGAGGAGACTAAATGATCTAAGAATGCAGAAATAAATAACTTTTTTGCATTAGCTTATGAGGGGAAATGCGTCGGCGCTGTTCGTCGGCCAGTTGGCTCCTACGGGAAGGTGCAGGAGCCGTCTGGCTGGCGATTCTCAGTTACTGATAGCCAGGATGCTGGCTTGGTAGGAGCCGACAAAGACGTCGAAATCCCCGACTTCGTTCTGTTCCAGCTCGGTCTGCTGGGCCAGGGATTTACGCGCTGCTTCCTCGAACGCCGCTTGCTCTTCCTTGTTCAGCCCGGGGCTGCGGAAAAACTCGGCGTGGGCCTGGCTTTGACGCAGGGAGAACTGGGTGAAGCTTTCCTTGTGCTCGGCCATGGCCGCCAGCACTTGGGCGGAAGGGGTTAGGGACGGGTCCTTGACCTTGGCCAGCTGGGCGTCCAACGCTTTGCTGTGGGCATCGCCACCGTGGCTGTGGTCGAGCAGGGCCGCCAGTGGGGCGATCTGCTCCAGCAGTTCACCAGCCCATTGCTTCAAGTCCACTGGTTGGCCCTTGCGCTGCAATTGCAGGCCCGGGCGCCGGCCTTCCTTGACCACGCTGAGGAAGTTCGAGGTGGCGTTGCCGCACTCGGTGTGCTCCAGTTGCGGGCTGTCGTTGAGCGCGCAATACAGCAAGAACGCATCGAGGAAGCGCGCCTCTTGCAGGTCGATGCCCATGGGCAGGAACGGGTTGATGTCCAGGCAACGCACTTCAACGTACTGAATGCCCCGGGCCATCAGCGCCTGGATCGGCCGCTCGCCGGTGTAGGTCACGCGTTTCGGGCGGATGTTGGAGTAGTACTCGTTTTCGATCTGCAGGATGTTGGTGTTGAGTTGCACCCACTCGCCATCCTTGTGGGTGCCGACTTCCACGTACGGCGCATACGGCGTGGCCACGGCCTGGCGCAGGCTGTCGGTGTAGCTGCTCAGGTTGTTGTAGCAAGGGGTCAGGCCAGCCTGGGCGTTGCTCTGGTAACCCAGGTCGCTCATGCGCAGGCTGGTGGCGTAGGGCAGGTACAGGGTCTCGGCGTCCAGCTGTTCCAACTGGTGCGAGCGACCACGCAGGAAGCCTGCGTCCAGGGCCGGCGAGGCGCCGAACAGGTACATCAGTAACCAGCTGTAACGGCGGAAGTTACGGATCAGTGCGATGTAGGACGAGGACTGGTAGTCGCGGTCGCTGCCGACAAAACCCTCGGCTTCCTTGAGCAGGGGCCAAAGCTTTTCCGGCAGGGAGAAGTTGTAGTGAATCCCGGCAATGCACTGCATGGTCTTGCCGTAGCGCAGGGCCAGGCCCTTGCGGTACACGTACTTGAGCTGCCCGATGTTGGAAGTGCCGTAATAGGCAATCGGGATGTCTTCCTCGGCCGGCAACGGGCACGGCATCGATGGGCTCCACAGGTACTCGTTGCCGAGCTTGCTGTAGGCAAAACGGTGGATCTTGTCGAGGCTGCTGAGGGTGTCTGCCGGGTCGGGCAGGGCCGGAGTGATGAACTCCAGCAGCGACTCGGAATAGTCGGTGGTGATCTGTTCGTTGGTCAGCGCGGAACCCAGTTCTTCCGGGTGCGGAGTCTGTGCCAGGCGGCCTTCGCCGGTCACACGCAGGCATTCACGTTCGATGCCGTGCAGGCACTGCTCGAGCAGGGAGAGGTTAGCGCGCTCGCCAAGCAAGGCCAGGCGGCGGTTGAGAAGTTCGCTCAAGTTGGATTCCTTCACGCGTCAGTCGCCCCAATATGGGGGTGGGCAGGACGGTCTACAAGGGTGAAGTTAAAACTGGCGTTTTCGCCTGGTTTGGGAGTCATGCCGACTCATTCGCAAATGCCAACATGCATCCCTGAATCTGGCCGTGGCGCAGGCAGGAAAATGCCGACGCCGCTTTCGCAGCGTCGAAATTAACCCAAATTCATGACGGGGAGCTATAGGACTGCGAAGGTGCCTTGCGCTTTTGCGACCAGTTTGTCGCCTTGTACCACGTCCGCCTCGACCACCAAGGTGCGGCGGCCGGGGTGGATGACCCGGGCGCGACACAGCACGTCGCCCTCGGACACGGCGCGGATGTAGTTGATCTTGCACTCGATGGTGGCGCTGTGTTGGTCGAAGCCATGGGAGCTGGAGCAAGCCAGGCCCATGGCGATGTCCACCAGGCTGAAAATCGCCCCGCCGTGGAGCTTCTGCCCGCGATTGCGCAACTGCGGGGTCAGCTCCAGGGCGACGTCCGCTTCGCCGGTTTCCAGGCGTTGCAAACGGCAGCCGAGCAACTGGCTGAAGGCGCTTTCGGTCAAGCCGGCGGGGATTTCCATCAGCGTTTCTTCAACTGTTTGGCGTTGGCGAACAGCGAGGCCATGGCATTGTTGCTCGGGGCAGCGGCGGTGGTTTCCTTGCGCGGCGCGGTGTTCTGCGACTGGCGTGGCGCCGAGCCTGGGCGGGAGCCACGGGCACCGTCGATTTTCTCGCCGGGGGTGTCGCCCATGCGCATCGACAGGCCTACGCGTTTGCGCGGGATATCGACTTCCATGACCTTGACCTTGACCACGTCGCCGGCCTTGACCGCTTCACGCGGGTCCTTGATGAACTTCTCCGACAGCGCCGAGATGTGCACCAGGCCGTCCTGGTGCACGCCGATGTCGACGAAGGCACCGAAGTTGGTGACGTTGGTCACCACGCCTTCGAGGATCATCCCCAGTTGCAGGTCCTTGAGGTCTTCGACGCCGTCCTGGAACTCGGCGGTCTTGAACTCCGGACGCGGGTCGCGGCCCGGCTTGTCCAGTTCCTGGAGGATGTCGGTGACGGTCGGCAGGCCGAAGGTTTCGTCGGTGAATTTTTTCGGGTCCAGGCGCTTGAGGAAGCCGCTGTCGCCGATCAGCGAACGGATATCACGGTCGGTCTCGGCGGCGATGCGTTGCACCAGCGGATAGGCTTCCGGGTGAACGGCTGAGGCGTCCAACGGGTTGTCGCCGTTCATCACGCGGAGGAAGCCGGCCGCCTGTTCGAAGGTTTTTTCGCCCAGGCGTGCGACTTTTTTCAGGGCCGCGCGGGTCTTGAACGCGCCGTTTTCATCGCGGTGGCTGACGATGTTCTGCGCCAGGGTCGCGTTGAGGCCGGAGATCCGTGCCAGCAGGGCCACGGAAGCGGTGTTGACGTCCACGCCGACGGCGTTCACGCAATCCTCGACCACGGCGTCCAGGCCGCGGGCCAGTTTCAACTGGGACACGTCATGCTGGTACTGGCCGACACCGATGGACTTCGGATCGATCTTCACCAGTTCCGCCAGCGGGTCCTGCAGGCGACGGGCAATGGAGACCGCGCCACGGATCGACACGTCCAGGTCCGGGAATTCCTTGGCCGCCAGTTCCGAGGCCGAGTACACCGAAGCGCCGGCCTCGGAGACCATGACTTTGGTCATTTTCATGGCTGGGTATTTTTTGATCAGCTCGGCGGCCAGCTTGTCGGTTTCCCGGCTGGCGGTGCCGTTGCCGATGGCGATCAGGTCCACGGCGTGCTTGGCGCACAGGGCGGCCAGGATGGCCAGGGTCTGGTCCCACTTGTTGTGCGGCACGTGGGGGTAGACCGTGGCGTGGTCCAGCAGCTTGCCGGTAGAGTCGACCACGGCCACCTTGCAGCCGGTGCGCAGGCCCGGGTCGAGGCCCAGGGTGGCACGCGGGCCAGCTGGCGCGGCCAGCAACAGGTCGTGCAGGTTGTGGGCGAACACGTTGATCGCCTCGGTTTCGGCGCCGTCGCGCAACTCGCCCAGCAGGTCGGTTTCCAGGTGGGTGTAGAGCTTGACCTTCCAGGTCCAGCGCACCACTTCGCCGAGCCATTTGTCAGCGGCGCGGTTCTGGTTCTGGATGCCGAATTGCTGGCCGATCATGCCTTCGCACGGGTGCATGGTGCCCGGCAGATCGTCACCGACTTTCAGCGCGGAGCTGAGGATGCCTTCGTTGCGGCCACGGAAAATCGCCAGGGCCCGGTGCGACGGCATGCTTTTCAGCGGTTCGTCGTGTTCGAAGTAGTCGCGGAACTTGGCGCCTTCTTCTTCCTTGCCGGCAATCACCCGGGCACTCAGGGTGGCTTCCTGCTTCAGGTAGCTGCGCAGCTTGTCCAGCAGGCTGGCGTCTTCGGCGAAGCGTTCCATGAGGATGTACTTGGCGCCTTCCAGGGCTGCCTTGACGTCGGCCACGCCTTTTTCGGCGTCGACGAAGCGTGCGGCTTCGGCTTCCGGAGTCAGGGTCGGGTCGTTGAACAGGCCGTCCGCCAGCTCGCCGAGGCCGGCTTCCAGGGCGATCTGGCCCTTGGTGCGGCGCTTCTGTTTGTACGGCAGGTAGAGGTCTTCGAGACGGGTCTTGGTGTCGGCCAGCTTGATGTCGCGGGCCAGCTCGGGGGTCAGTTTGCCTTGCTCTTCGATGCTGGCGAGGATGCTGATCCGCCGCTCGTCGAGTTCACGCAGGTAGCGCAGGCGCTCTTCCAGATGACGCAGTTGGGTGTCATCCAGGCTGCCGGTGACTTCTTTCCGGTAGCGGGCGATGAAGGGCACGGTGGAGCCTTCATCCAATAGGGCCACGGCCGCTTCGACCTGTTGTGGGCGTACGCCGAGTTCCTCGGCAATGCGGCTGTTGATGCTGTCCATAAAACCACCTGACAAAATGTGAAAGCAGGCTCGCAGGGAGTTCGATAAGGCCCGCGAGCCTGGTTGAGCGGCCTGGCCAGCGCCGCCACCTGGATCAACAGGCAGCCTGTTGACCCGCGAAATCGAAAAAATACTGCCGGCCGAAGGAAATAAATAAGCCGGCCAAAGTCGTACTGATCAGATATTGCCCAACACAAAAGGCGGCGCATTATAACCAGCGTTCTGCGGTTGGGGGCGATAGCGCCCTTCATGGCGACGGCGGGTTTGCTGGCGACGGGGGAAAAATCTGCTAACAATGCACACGGTGCGTATAACGGCAGCTACGCCATAATGCGCACCGAGATAAAAGGAGCATCCAATGAGCAGCACTGCACAACCTGCTGAAGGCGAAAAAATTCTAATTGTTGACGACGATCCAGGGCTGAGCAGCCTGCTGGAGCGTTTTTTCGTCAGCAAGGGCTACCGTGCCCGCGCAGTTCCGAACACTGAACAAATGGACCGCCTGCTGGGTCGTGAAGTGTTCAACCTGGTGGTCCTGGACCTGATGCTGCCCGGCGAAGACGGTTTGACCGCCTGCCGCCGCCTGCGCAGCGCCAACAACCAGATCCCGATCATCATGCTCACCGCCAAGGGCGACGAGCTGAGCCGTATCAAGGGCCTGGAACTGGGCGCCGACGATTACCTGGCCAAGCCCTTCAACCCGGACGAGCTGATGGCCCGGGTCAAAGCCGTATTGCGTCGCCAGTCCGCGCCAGTGCCGGGCGCCCCGGGCAGCGAAGACGAAAGCGTGAGCTTCGGCGACTACGAGCTGTCGCTGGCCACCCGCGAACTCAAGCGCGGCGCAGAAGTGCACATGCTCACCACCGGTGAGTTCGCGGTGCTCAAGGCCCTGGTGATGAATGCCCGCCAGCCGCTGACCCGCGACAAGCTGATGAACCTGGCCCGTGGCCGTGAATGGGATGCCCTGGAGCGTTCCATCGACGTGCAGATTTCCCGTCTGCGCCGGATGATCGAACCCGATCCGTCCAAGCCGCGTTATATCCAGACCGTTTGGGGCGTGGGTTATGTGTTTGTGCCGGATGGCACCGCCACCAAGTGATGGATGATTTGTAGGAGCGAACGCCCGGGCCGGTCAACGACCCGGGCGTTCGCATTCCGCAACGCTGCGAGCGCGACTCGCTCCTGCAAAGTGTGTAATGGCTGTTTATGAAAACCCCGCTGTGGTTCCCCCAGAGTTTCTTCTCCCGCACCCTGTGGCTGGTGCTGATCGTGGTGCTGTTCTCCAAGGCCCTGACCCTGGTTTATCTGTTGATGAACGAGGACGTTCTGGTGGATCGGCAGTACAGCCACGGTGTGGCCCTGACCCTGCGCGCCTATTGGGCTGCCGATGAATCCAACCGCGACCAGATCGCCGAAGCCGCAGGCCTGATCAAAGTGGTGGGCAGCGGTGTGCCGGCCGGTGAACAGCATTGGCCCTACAGCGAGATCTATCAGCGGCAGATGCAGGCTGAGCTGGGCGCTGATACCGAAGTCCGCCTGCGCATGCATGCACCGCCCGCGCTCTGGGTACGGGCGCCGAGCCTGGGGGATGGCTGGCTCAAGGTGCCGCTGTACCCGCACCCGCTGCGCGGGCAGAAAATCTGGAGCGTGCTGGGCTGGTTCCTGGCCATCGGCCTGTTATCCACAGCCTCGGCCTGGATTTTTGTCAGCCAGCTCAACCAGCCCCTCAAGCGTCTGGTGTACGCCGCTCGGCAACTGGGCCAGGGCCGCAGCGTACGCTTGCCCATCAGCGACACCCCGAGCGAGATGACCGAGGTGTACCGCGCCTTCAACCAGATGGCCGAGGACGTGGAACAGGCAGGGCGCGAGCGCGAGTTGATGCTGGCGGGGGTCTCTCACGACTTGCGCACGCCCCTGACCCGCTTGCGCCTGTCACTGGAGTTGATGGGCGCACACACCGACCTGACCGACGACATGGTGCGTGACATCGAAGACATGGACGCGATCCTCGATCAGTTCCTGGCCTTTATCCGCGATGGTCGCGACGAGTCGGTGGAAGAAGTCGACCTGATCGACCTAGTGCGCGAAGTGGCGGCGCCCTACAACCAGAATGAGGAGCGCGTGCACCTGCGTTTGCAGGCGATCCAGCCGTTCCCGCTGCGTCGAGTGTCGATGAAGCGCCTGCTCAACAACCTGATCGGCAACGCCCTCAATCACGCAGGAACAGCAGTGGAAGTGGCGGCCTATGTGTCGGGTGACACCAATGCGCCTTACGTGGTGCTGAGCGTGCTGGACCGTGGCGCAGGGATTGATCCTTCGGAACTTGAGGCGATCTTCAACCCCTTCACCCGCGGTGATCGAGCCCGGGGTGGCAAGGGTACGGGCCTGGGCCTGGCCATTGTCAAGCGCATTGCCGCCATGCATGGCGGCAACGTGGAATTGCGTAATCGGCCGGAAGGCGGCCTGGAAGCGCGAGTGCGCTTGCCGTTGGGATTGTTGCTGCCACGCGACGCAGACTAAAGCAGCTGCAAGCTTCAAGCGGCAAGTGAGAATCAGCGTTTCTACTTGCCGCTTGAAGCTGGAAACTTGCCGCTGTTCTTAACCTTTGCCCTTCGTCCGTGTCATGTTCGGGCCGCCATTTTTTTCGATGTGTTCGATGATGATCCCCGCCACGTTTTTACCGGTGGTGGTCTCGATGCCTTCCAGGCCCGGCGAGGAGTTGACTTCCATCACCAGTGGCCCGTGATTGGAACGCAGGATGTCCACGCCGGCCACGCTCAGGCCCATGACCTTGGCCGCTCGCAGCGCGGTCATGCGTTCTTCCGGGGTGATCTTGATCAGGCTGGCGCTGCCGCCGCGATGCAGGTTGGAGCGGAACTCCCCCGGCTTGGCCTGGCGCTTCATGGCGGCGATCACTTTGTCCCCCACTACGAAGCAGCGAATGTCCGCACCACCGGCTTCCTTGATGTACTCCTGGACCATGATGTTCTGCTTCAGGCCCATGAACGCCTCGATCACCGATTCCGCCGCCGTGGCGGTTTCGCACAGCACCACGCCGATGCCTTGGGTGCCTTCCAGTACCTTGATCACCAGCGGCGCGCCGTTGACCATTTCGATCAGGTCGGGGATGTCGTCCGGCGAGTGGGCAAAACCCGTCACCGGCAAGCCGATGCCTCGGCGTGACAGCAATTGCAGGGAGCGCAGCTTGTCCCGCGAGCGGGCGATGGCCACCGATTCGTTGAGCGGGAACACGCCCATCATTTCGAACTGGCGCAGCACCGCGCAGCCGTAGAAGGTCACTGACGCGCCAATGCGCGGAATCACCGCATCGAAGCCTTCCAGGGGCTTGCCCCGGTAGTGGATCTGCGGCTTGTGGCTGGCGATGTTCATATAGGCGCGCAGGGTATCGACCACTACCATTTCATGGCCACGCTCGATGCCGGCTTCAACCAGACGACGAGTGGAATACAGACGCGGGTTACGCGACAGCACAGCGATCTTCATGCAACACCTGTGGCAGAGGTAGTGGATACCGGAAACACCGGCTTGTCTTGAACGTATTTAATGCCTGGGTTGACCACCAACTGGCCGTCAATCAGGGCTTTGGAACCGAGCAGCAGGCGATAGCGCATGGCCTTGCGGCAGGCGAGGGTGAACTGCACTCGCCATACCCGATCACCCAGGGCCAGGGTGGTGCTGATGACGTAGCGCACCTGGGCCTGGCCGTTGGAACTCTTGATGGTCTTCATCGCCACCAGCGGTGCTTCACAACGCCGATGACGCAACTGCACCACGCTGCCCAGGTGTGCGTTGAAACGCACCCATTGCTGCCCGTCGCGCTCGAATGGCTCGATCTCGGTGGCGTGCAGGCTGGAGGTGCTGGCGCCGGTGTCGATCTTGGCGCGCAAGCCGGCTACTCCCAAATCCGGGAGCGCCACCCACTCGCGCAGACCGACAACGGTCAAATGGTCAAATGTCTTCAAACTTGGGTAACCCGTGATTAACGTTTCCAGGCCGTGGTGGGAACCTCGGCTAACGCATTGAATGCAGGCCTGGCGAACCAGTAGCCCTGCATCAGAAAAATTCCGCAGTCGGCGAGAAAGTCCCGTTCGCCGGCGCTTTCGATGCCTTCGGCGATGACTGTAATACCCAATTCCGCACAGATTGTGACAATCCCTCGCACGATCACCTGTCGCACGCGATCCTGGTCCACATCGCGGATCAGGGCCATGTCGAGCTTGATCAAGTCGGGTTGGAAATCTGCCAGCAGGTTCAGCCCCGAATAACCGGCACCGAAGTCGTCGATGGCGGTCTTGAAGCCGAATTCGCGGTATTCACGCAGAATATGGGTCAAATGGCGATAGTTATCTACGTGCTCGCTTTCCAGGGTCTCGAAAATCAGTCGATCCAGGGGAAAGTTGTGGGTGCGCGCCGCTTCCAGGGTGCTGCGAATGCACAACTCTGGGCGGTACACCGCATTGGGCATGAAGTTGATCGACAGATGATGGGGCATCCCCAGTTGCACCGCCCCGGCAATCGCCTGGGTGCGGCAACGCTGGTCGAAGCGGTAGCGATTGTGATCGTCCACCTGGCTCAGCACGGTCAATGCACCTTCGCCATTGATGCCGCGGACCAGGGCCTCATGGGCGAAGATCGATTGGTCACGCAGGTCGACAATGGGTTGATAGGCGAAGGCAAAATCAAAGCCCAGGGGCTGGCTTTGCTGGCAACCTTCGCAACGGGCGTTGGGCGAGGTCAGTGCAGTAGGAAAATCAGTCACAAGGACGCCTCGCTGGTAGGGGGTGAACCTGGGGTATTTTAGGTGACGCGCAGCTTTTGGCGGGGGCCGCGCTCGGGTTGTACAGTTGCGACATTTTTCAGAAAGAGGAATTCCAGTGGCGCAGAAACAGGAAGAAGACGACAAGGTCCGGCTGGACAAGTGGCTATGGGCGGCACGCTTCTATAAAACCCGTGCCCTGGCCAAGGCGGCCATCGAGAGTGGCAAAGTGCACCATCGCGGTGAGCGCTGCAAACCGGGGAAGGAGCCGCGGATCGGCGATGAATACCAGATTCGCGCTGGCTTCGACGAACGTACCGTGGTGGTCCAGGCCCTTTCCATCGTCCGTCGTGGCGCTCCCGAGGCACAGACGCTCTACGCGGAAACCGAAGCCAGCATCGCCAAGCGTGAAACCGCGGCGGCCCAGCGCAAGGCTGGCGCTCTGGGGGTCAGCACCGATGGCAAACCGAGCAAGAAACAGCGCCGTGATCTATTCAAGTTTCACGGCAGCAGTCACGAGTGAAACCGTAGGAGCCGGCTTGCCGGCGAATGGGCCCTTGAGGACGCCTTCGCCGGCAAGCCGGCTCCAACAGGGCTGTTTTAGCGCAGCAGGCTGCTGGAACGGACCACGCTCATACGCGAGAGCACCGGCATCCGGGTCATCAGCTTGAACAGCGGGTGGGTCAGCCACAGCAGGGCGTTCGACATCCTGGCTGCATACGGCGTGTAGTAACCCCAGCCCAGGGCCCAGACCGCCAGCAGCACGCCGCCGATGTAGTCGTCCTGGCCCCAATGCGCACCGGCCACCAGGCGCGGCATCATGAACAGCAGGGTCAGGCCCCAGATCACCAGGAACTGGCCCAGGCTGCGGCTGAATTTACCGAGGAACAGGGCCCAGATCAGCAGCACCGAAGCGTGGTCGCCCGGAAAGCTCTGGCTGGAGCGGTCTTTCAATTCCCAGGCTTTTTCCCAGGTCGGGAAATAGTCACTCATGTGCACCGCCCCCTTGATCACCATCGACGGGCTTTGGTGTTGCCAGCCCATGACGCCGACCAGCTTGGAAAACAGCACACGGATGATCAGCATCAGGATCAGGATCGACAGGAAACCGAAGAACGCCCGTCGCACATCCACCGCCTTGAACACCCAGTCACCGCGAATCAACAGGCTCAGCATGATGATCCCGACCACCACGTCGAACGGACGCAAACTGGCCACGGCCCAGATATGCAGCCAGGTGGCGTGGCTGGCCAGCGGCGTATTGAGCAGGCCGAACAGCCATTCGTCGAACATCGTGCAGAGCATCTGGCCGGTGGGCCACAGCCAGAAACCCAGGAGCGCCAAAGGGAGTAAATTGCACAGAGCCAAGCCGCCGAGGTTCCACCTTGCTTGGAACAAACCCGGATTGTTCATAAAATGCCTCCATTGGCCGAAAAAAGCGCACCGTCATGGTGCAAAAAAGCGAATTTTCGGTTTTTGTAACCTTTTTGTCATCACTTCAGATACCCAGACCTATGACTGATTTGCCGGATACCGACTACTCCCAACGTTTCATCTTCGATGACAGCGACGCCCGCGGCGAGCTGGTGGCGTTGGAGCGTAGCTACGCCGAAGTCCTCGCCAAACACCCCTATCCGGAGCCGGTAGCGCAGCTGCTGGGCGAACTGATGGCGGCCGCGTCGTTGCTGGTGGGCACCTTGAAGTTCGATGGCTTGCTGATCCTCCAGGCGCGTTCCGAAGGCCCGGTGCCGTTGCTGATGATCGAGTGCTCCAGCGAACGTGAGATTCGCGGCCTGGCCCGTTACGACGCCGAGCAGATCACCCCCGACGCGACCCTCGCCGACCTGATGCCCAACGGCGTCCTGGCCCTGACCGTGGACCCGACCCAGGGCCAGCGCTACCAGGGCATCGTCGACCTGGACGGCGCCACCCTGTCGGAATGCTTCACCAACTATTTCGTCATGTCCCAGCAGACCGGCACCCGTTTCTGGCTCTACGCCGACGGCCGCCACGCCCGTGGCCTGCTGCTGCAACAACTGCCGGCTGATCGCCTGCGCGACCAGGAAGAACGCGACGCCAGCTGGCAGCACATCACCGCCTTGGCCAGCACCCTGACCGCCGATGAATTGCTGAGCCTGGACAACGAAACCGTGCTCCATCGCCTCTACCACGAAGAGGCCGTGCGCCTGTTCGACGTGCAAAGCCTGCGCTTCCGTTGCAGCTGCTCACGCGAACGTTCCGGCAATGCGCTGGTCAGTTTGGGTCTGGAAGATGCCCAGCAACTGGTGGTTGAACACGGTGGCCGCATCGAGATCGACTGCCAATTCTGCAACGAACGCTACCTGTTCGATGCTGCCGATATCGCTCAATTGTTTGCGGGAGCGGGTGTCGACACACCGTCAGATACTCGTCACTAAAACGGTTCAGCGCAGGTAAATTACCTGGCAAACGCCGGATTTACGCCGTACTGACGGGAGGGCCCTACTCTTTTTGGGCTTTTCTGGCATAATCCGGCGCACTTTTTTCGCGGTAGTAGTGCGCGAGTTTCTACTACAAAACGTTTGGAGCACTCGGCCAATGGCCGACGGGGAACCTCATGACGCAAGCCAATAACGCCGTGTACACCGATCTGAGTGTGGATGATCTGGTCAAAGAAGCCCTGAGCCGCGGTGAAGGCGAGCTTGCCGATACCGGCGCGCTGGTTGTTCGTACCGGTCACCGTACCGGCCGCTCGCCAGTCGACCGTTTCATCGTTGAAGAGCCGAGCACCCAGGCTGCCATCGCCTGGGGCCCGATCAACCGCAAGTTCCCGGCCGACAAGTTCGACGCCCTGTGGGACCGCGTTGCTGCCTACCTGGGCGAGCGTGAGCGTTTTGTTTCCCATGTGCATGTAGGTTCCGATCCGGCGCACTACCTGCCGGTGAAAATGACCACCGAAACCGCCTGGCACAACCTGTTCGGCCGTTGCCTGTTCATCAACCCGGAGCAGTACAACGCCGGCGGCAAGGACGAGTGGCAGATCCTCAACGCACCGAACTTCGTGTGCGAGCCAGAGCGTGATGGCACCAACTCCGATGGCACCGTGATCATCAACTTCGCGGCCAAAAAAGTGCTGATCGCTGGCATGCGTTACGCCGGCGAAATGAAGAAAGCCCTGTTCTCGGTACAGAACTTCCTGCTGCCGGCCGCCGACGTGCTGCCGATGCACTGCGCTGCCAACATGGGCGAAGAGGGCGACGTGACCCTGTTCTTCGGCCTGTCGGGTACCGGCAAGACCACCCTGTCGGCTGACGAAAGCCGTTACCTGATCGGTGACGACGAACACGGCTGGGGCGTGGGCGTGGTGTTCAACATCGAAGGCGGTTGCTATGCCAAGTGCATCGACCTGTCCGAGAAAAACGAGCCGGTGATCTGGAAAGCCATCCAGCACGGCGCGGTCCTGGAAAACGTCGTTCTGGATGCCAACAAAAAGGCCGACTACGCCGACGACAGCCTGACCCAGAACAGCCGCGCGGCTTACCCGCGTGAGCTGATCGAAAAACGCGCACCGAAAAACCTCGGTGGCGAGCCAAACGCTGTGATCTTCCTGACCTGCGACCTGACCGGCGTACTGCCGCCGGTGTCGATCCTCAGCGAAGAACAAGCGGCCTACCACTTCCTGTCTGGCTACACCGCTCTGGTGGGCTCGACCGAAATGGGCTCGGGCGCTGGCATCAAGTCGACCTTCTCCACCTGCTTCGGCGCACCGTTCTTCCCGCGTCCGGCTGGCGAATACGCAGAGCTGCTGATCAAGCGCATCCGTGGCTTCGGCTCCAAGGTGTACCTGGTCAACACCGGCTGGACCGGCGGTGGCTACGGCGTCGGCAAACGCTTCAACATCCCGACCACCCGTGGCGTGATTGCAGCGATCCAGAGCGGCGCGCTGATCGGTGCCGAAACCGAGCACCTGGACACCATCAACCTGGACGTGCCATTGGCCGTTCCAGGCGTCGACACCGAACTGCTCAACCCACGCAACACCTGGGCTGACAAAGCGGCGTACGACGAAGCAGCCAAAGCCCTGGCTGGCCTGTTCATCGAGAACTTCAAGAAGTTCGAAGTGAGCGACGCTATCAAGGCTGCTGGTCCGAAGCTGTAAGCCTCGGCCTGCAATGAAAAAGCCGCCCTTCGGGGCGGCTTTTTTGTGCCTGGGATTCAGGGGGGAGGCGAATCAGGGTGCTTGCAAAAGGGGGGCAACACATGGACGTTGCTACCTAAGGTTCATGCACGTACCAGAGTCAGTGGGCGAGCGAATGCCTCGCTCCAACCGTCGTTTGCATCTATGCATGGCCCCGGCGATCCGGGCCTGAGTTGGTAAACACGTCCAAGACATTGACGTGCTGGTCCGGGTCTTTTCGGCGCTCTGTCTACAGCCCCTCCAGCACCTGCGTCTCCCAGCGCCGCGTCTTGATCGCCTGGTACAGCATGCCGATGGTCAGCGGTCGTTTGTCGCCTCGGCCTTTGGCGCGGCGCTTGAGGAAGACGTCGAAGCCTTCGGGTTGGAAGTAGCGGTAGGCGTCGTAGTCGATGAAGTCGATGTCAAACAGTTGCTCCAGCGCCAGCATGAAGTGCTCGGCGTCTGCGCCATCGCAGCCCAGGTCGAGGTTGATGGCGGTGGTGAGGCGGATGCCCTTGCGTTCGGGCAGGCCGATCTCTTCGTGCAGCAACTGCATCAGTTGGCGCATGGTCGGGTCGTCGGGGAAGCCAGGTGCATGGTGAATGTCCGCTGCGGGAAGGCTGGAGGCGAAAGTGTACGGCGATTTGTTCGGGCATTCATCGGCGGCCCTTTCAGCCGCATCGCCTGCAACGAATCACAGCGATCTTGCCCTCGCTGCTTCGAGCATGATTGTTAGGTCGCTCGCCGTTCGTATAAGGTTTTTCCTGAGTGTTGGCAGCCCCTTTCCGGATCAGCTGAGCAGCCGCTCAGGGGGCATCTGATTCACTTACTTTTCGGCCCGCTGGCCGAGCGTTGGCCGGCAAACCTGTGTATGGTGCGCGGCTGGTTGGGTGGGCGCCGGATGGTCTGGGCCAGCCCCGATTTAAAGGGAATTAGCGATGGGTTTTCTTCGCCTGGCTGCGCTGATGTGGCTATGGGTTGTGATGTGTCCGGCGCAGGCGCTGCCCAGCGAAGCCGCGCCGGATGATGCTGAGAGTCTGCGAGTGGTGTTGAGCTGGACGACGGCTAACCAGGACCTGGATGCCCACTTGATGTACCCCGGGCATCACCTGTATTTCGCGTCCCCGCAAGCCCCTGATGCGCAGTGGCAAGGCGATAGCCAGAGCGCCTCTGAAACCCTGCGCGTTGCGCCGCTGCGGGCCGGTGAGAGCTATCTCTATGCCGTGCATGATTTCACCCACAGCAGCAACCTGAGCTCCTATCAACTGGCTCGCAGCCAGGCCAAGGTCGAGGTCTATCGCGGTACGGCCTTGTTGCGCAGCTACTCGGTGCCACAGAACCGCGAAGGCAATCTGTGGACGGTGTTCCGCCTGACCGGCAGCGGCGAGTTGCAGGACATCAATGGGTTCAGCAGTGTGGCGGTGGAGCCGGAAGCGGTCTTCGATGAGCTGACCCCGTTGCTGGATGATCAGGTGGCGGTGGAGTCGTTGGTGAAGAGCGCCGCCCCGGTGTTGAATGCCAAAACCCTCAACCAACAGGGCGAAGCGGCCTACCGCGCCGGAATCTTCTCTACGGCGATGCAGCTCTATCGCCAAGCCATCGAGCTGGATGAACATTACGCCCAGGCCTACAGCAACCTCGCTCTGGCCGCCCACAAGGACGGCCGTATCGGCGATGCGCTCGAGGCGGATCGCCAAGCCATCGCCCTGGCCCATGGCCCGTCCGCGGCCAGTGTGCGGGCCAGTGCCTATTACGACATGGGGCGCATCTATGAAGAGGCCGGGCAATGGTCCAAGGCCCTGGAGCAGTACCAGCGCGCCCGTGAGCAGAAGCTCAATCCGGTGTATGACAACGCCATCGAACGGATGAAAAACCGCTGACGGTGCACGCCGCAATGGTATTCACAACGCGCCTTGTCCTGGCGCGTTGTGCATTTAAGGAGGTTGATATGTGGTTACGGGTATTCCCTGGGTTGCTAGCGCTTTGCCTGATCAGCGGCATGGCGCAGGCGGCGGGGCCGCGGGTGTTTGCCACCATTGATCGCAGCGGCTGGCCGAATGCCCTGGACAGCCCGGAGGCCTTCGACACCGCCTCCCGGGGGGAAATCCTGATGTTTGGCAAGGCGCTGCTGGCCAGTGAGGCCCTGGATGAGCAGGCCTTGAAGCAGACGTTGGGGGTCAAGCAGATCGACCTGGCCTCCCTGAATCAGGTACGCGACGCTTTTTGGCTGCGCTTGCTGAGCAACTACCGACTGGCCAGCCAGGACTGCGAAGGTTCGGTGTTCTGCCTGCCGGTGCGCACCTTGCCGGAGCTGCGCCAACTGGTGGCTGGCTTCACGGCACAGAGCACCACCCGCTATGGCGCCTGGGCCGCAGCGAGTGAGGTGTTCCATCGGCAATACCTGTCGGAGCAACTGCGGTTGGCGGCGTTGTTTCCGATGGTCAGCAGTGAAATTCGACGTTTCAGCCAGGGGGAAATACTCGGTGATGAATTGCAGGACCGGCAGTTCCTGCTGACCTTCGATGACGGCCCGAGCGCCCGGGGCGGCTCCACGGAGCGGCTGTTGGAGGTGTTGCGATCCGAGGACCGGCACGGTCTGTTCTTTGTCCTGGGGAGCTCTTTTCAGCAACGCCTGGAGCAATCCTCCGCAGAGGCCATGGCCAATCTTTACAACGATCAGTGCGTTGCCTTGCACGGTTGGGAGCATAAATCCCACAGTTCCTGGCGCGATTGGCAGGGCTCCATCAGCCGCTCGGCGAGCCTGGTGAGCAAGACCCTGCCAGAGGAATACCAGCCATTGTTTCGCCCGCCCTATGGCCAGCGCCGCAGCGACAGTGCGACGTTCTTCAAGGCCCAAGGGCTGGAGGTGATGTTGTGGAACATCGACTCCCAGGATTGGAGCAAGGCCATTGATGGCCACGCCGCGAGCCAGCGGGTGCAGACCCTGATGCTGCTGTGGCGCAGCGGGGTGATTCTGTTTCATGACACCCACGACAAAGCCGCCAAGGCGTTGCCGACTCTGTTCGAGGCCAATCGAGACAACGGCGTGCAGTGGGTGGATTGCCGCATGGCTCACTAGGCGCTCTTGTCAGGTGCCGATGGCCCCGCGAGTACTGCGCGGGGTTCAGCGCTGTATCATCCGGTAGCCCTTTTCCTCCCGACCTTTTCTCGACCCGCCGGCCCGCCCCGCTAGGCTTTAGGGCAGGCCAGCGGTCAAAGGAGTGACAGCTTATGCACAACACCCTCGAACAGGTCTTCGGTTATCCACAGTTCCGCCCGGGCCAAGAGGCCGCCGTCAGCGCGGTGCTGGCCGGGCGTTCGGCGGCGGCGATCTTTCCCACCGGTTCCGGCAAGTCCCTGTGCTATCAATTGCCGGCGCTGTTACTGCCGCACCTGACGTTGGTGGTTTCGCCGCTGCTGGCGCTGATGCAGGACCAGTTGGCGTTTCTGCAACGCCATGGCATTGCCGCGGCCAGCATCGATTCGGCACAGAGCCGGGAGGAGGCCAATGACGTCATGGCTCGGGCCCGTTCCGGCGAGCTGAAAATCCTGATGATTTCCGTGGAGCGCTTGAAGAACGAGCGCTTTCGCAACTTCCTGCAGCAGGTGCAGATTTCCCTGCTGGTGGTGGACGAAGCCCACTGTATATCCGAATGGGGCCATAACTTTCGCCCCGATTACCTGAAGCTTCCGGACTACCAGCGCCAGTTCAATATTCCCCAGGCCTTGTTGCTGACCGCCACGGCGACGCCCCAGGTGATTGCCGATATGCAGGCCAAGTTTTCCATTGCGGCGGCGGACGTGGTGACCACCGGGTTCTACCGGCCCAACCTCAACTTGCTGGTGGAACCTGTACGCGGACAGGACAAGCGTCGGCGGCTGGTGCAGTGGCTGGGGGAGCGCGCCGGGCAACCGAGCATCGTCTACGTGACCCTGCAGAAAACCGCCGAGCAGATCGCCGAGCACCTGAGCCAGCACGGCCTGGCTGCCGAGGCGTATCACGCCGGCTTGCCCCACGAGCAGCGTGAAGCCATCCAGCGCCGCTTCATGGGTGGGCAGAGCAACTGCATCGTCGCCACCATTGCCTTCGGCATGGGCATCGACAAGAGCGATATCCGCAACGTGGTGCACTTCGACCTGCCCAAATCCATCGAAAACTACAGCCAGGAAATCGGCCGTGCCGGACGTGACGGCGCGCCCTCGGATTGCCTGGTGCTGGCCAACCGCGACAGCCTGAATGTGCTGGAGAACTTCGTTTACGGCGACACCCCCGAACTGGCGGGGATTCGCTGTGTGCTCGATGAGCTGCAAGCCGCAGCGCCCGACGGCCAATGGGAGTTCCTCCTCGGTCCCTTGGCGGATCAGAGCAATATCCGCCAGTTGCCCCTCAAGACCTTGCTGGTGCAGTTGGAACTGCAGGGCCTGATCGCTCCGCGCTATGCCTACTTCGCCGAGTACCGTTTCAAGTTTCTGCTGGAGCCTGACGCTCTGCTCGCCCGTTTTGAAGGCGAACGACGGGACTTTGTCGAGGCGATCATCCGCACCTCCAGCCGTGCCCGGACCTGGGCCACGGTGAATTTCGATGCCCTTTACGAACAGCACCAGGCGGCGCGCAACCGGGTGGTCAAGGCGTTGGATTATTTCCAGGAGCGGGGCTGGGTGGAGCTGGAAAGCAAGCAGATGACGGAGGTCTACAGCCTGCTGCAGACGGACTTCGACGCCGCTGCGTTAAGTGCCCAGTTGCACGCTTACTTCACCCAGCATGAGCGCACCGAGATCGACCGGATTCACGCCATGCTCGACCTGTTCGCTACTGAGCACTGCCTGGGTTATCGCCTGGCTGAGTACTTCGGTGATGAACAGGCGCCGCGCCAGTGTGGGCATTGCTCGGTGTGCCATGGTCAGGTGGCGCATTTGCCGCCGCCGCCGGAGCTACCTGCGCTTGTGGATAAAAACTTCGCGACGCTGTGTGCCGAATTTATCCACAGGCACGAGCAACACGTGGGCGCCCCACCGGGGGCCGAGCGGCTTACTCGATTCCTGTGCGGGATCAGCGTGCCGTTGTTTACCAAGCTCAAGGCGCGGGGGATTCCGGGCTTTGCCGTGTTGGAAGACTACCCCTATGCCGAGGTGCGTGACTGGGTGGCAAAATCCATCTGCTGAATGCAGCTCATCAGCCTAATAAATTTCAAAAATGTTCGGCGCCTGACTATGGTGTTGGCTGTCTTTGCATCGCCAACAAGAGAGCCAACATGAGCCAGACTGCTTTCGATATTCAGCGCGCCGCCGTGATCGGCGCCGGCACCATGGGCCGTGGCATCGTCATGTGCCTGGCCAACGCCGGGGTGCAGGTGCAGTGGGTAGACAACAACCCGCAGATGCTTGAGCAGGCCCTGGCCAGCGTGGCTGAGACCTACGCCCACAACGTGCGCCAGGGGCGCATTGAACAGGCTGAGGCGGATGCTCGTATTGCCCGGGTCAGCGCGGCGGATTACCCGGCGATCCAGACCGTGGACCTGGTGATCGAAGCGGTTTACGAGAACCTCGAACTCAAGCAGAAAATCTTTCGCCAGCTCGATGGCTTGCTCAAGCCCGAGGCGATCCTGGCCAGCAACACCTCGGCCCTGGACATCGATGCCATCGCCGCGGTTACCCAGCGACCGCAGCAGGTGCTGGGCCTGCACTTCTTCAGCCCGGCGCACATCATGAAGCTGCTGGAGGTGGTACGCGGCGCCCAGACCGCCCCGTCCGTATTGCAGGCTGCCCTGGCGCTGGGCCAGCGCATGGGCAAGGTCAGTGTGGTGGCGGGCAACTGCTTCGGTTTTATCGGCAATCGCATGCTCAATACCTACGTGCTGGAGGCGCGCAAGATGCTGCTGGAAGGGGCTTTTCCTTATCAGGTGGACGAGGCGCTGCAAGGCTTCGGTTTTGCCATGGGGCCCTTCCGCATGTACGACGTGGTGGGCATCGACCTCGGCTGGCGCGCCCGGCAACTGGACGGCGTGGGCCAGGACGAAGCCGAGGTGCAGATCGACAACCGTCTGTGTGAGCAGGGCCGTTTCGGGCAGAAGAGCGGCGATGGCTATTACCACTACGAACCGGGCAGCCGCCAGGCTGAACATGACCCGACAGTGGATGCGCTGGTGCTGCAGGTCAGTGAGGGGCTGGGTTATCGGCGTCGGCCGATCGGCCCTGAGGAAATTCTTGAGCGCAGCCTGCTGGCGCTGGTGAATGAGGGGGCGAAGATCCTCCAGGAAGGGGTCGCCGAATCGGCCGCTGATATCGATCGGGTCTACCTCAACGGCTATGGTTTTCCCAAGGATCAGGGCGGGCCGATGAGTTGGGCCGATCGGCAAGGGCTGGGGGGGATTCAGCAACGCCTGCTGCGCCTGGCGGCCGAGCACGGCGAACACTGGCAACCGGCCCCCTTGATCGACGATTTGGCCGCCGCCGGGAAAGGGTTTGCCCAGGCCTAGGGGCTTGGGGTGAAATGTGCAGCGGTCGCAAGGCCGCCATCGCGGGCCCGCCCGTTCCCCCACTGATTGCCAGAGAGCCTTTATGACCGAGCGGATGCCCCAGCGCGGCGACTACCGACATTTCCAGCCGATCATCACCCGCTGGCATGACAACGATGTCTATGGCCACGTGAACAACGTCACCTACTACAGCTACTTCGATACGGCAGTGAATACCTACCTGATCGAAGTCGGCGGCCTGGATATCCATGGCGGCGAAGTGGTGGGGTTTGTGGTCAGTTCAGCCTGCGACTACTTCGCCTCCATTGCCTTTCCCGAGCGCATCGACATCGGTCTGCGGGTCGGCAAGTTGGGCAACAGTTCGGTGCAGTATGAGCTGGCGGTGTTCAAGGCCGGGGAGGAGGGCGCCTGTGCCGCGGGGCGTTTTGTCCATGTATTCGTGGACCGGGCGTCGAACCAGCCGGTGGCGATTCCAGCCCCGCTGCGCAGTGCCCTGGAACGGTTGCTGGCCTGATTGACCACAGAAACGACGAAGGCCCCGCAGGGCCTTCGAAGTGGACAGCCGCCGGCTGTCAGTCGCGGTAGTGGCGGTGTTTGCGATGCCCGTAGGCATGGCCACGGCCCCGATGGCCGTCGCGGTAATAGCGACGGTCGTCACGGCCGCGATATTCGCGATCTTCCCGGGCACTTTCGTTGCCCATGTAGTTACCCAGCGCGCCGCCGGCACCGCCGCCTGCCGCTGCGCCGATCAGGCTGCCAGTGGTGCCACCCATGCTGCGGCCGACCACGTTACCGCCGGCTGCGCCCAGGGCACCGCCGATAGCTGCCTGGCCACGGCTGCGCTTGTCGGCGCCGACCGCACTGCCGCCTGCGCCGCCGAGTGCCGCGCCAATCGCCGAACCGGTATTGCCGCCCAACTGTTGACCGACCACCGAGCCTAAAACCCCGCCCAATGCGCCGCCCACGCCTGCTTCGGTGGTGCCTCCGGCAGACGCTACGCCGCTGATCAGGCCAAGGGACAACAAGAGAATCGAGGAGAACTTCATAGAGGAGCCTCAAAGGGATGACGGCGCGATCCTGAGGCTGTGTCGTGGCGCTTACAATCGAAATCCGACGAATAACACGAGTTGTACACAATCTCGTAAGTTATTGTTTTGGTTGCGGAACTTAAGTCAAAAAAGCCGGTCTTTAGCTACTTCGGACAGGCCGCTTTTTAACAAAAGCGGCCTTTTTTTGTGCCTGGGATTGGGTCGCGAGGTGGGTCTTTCACCGGCAAGCCGGCCCCTACAGGCAACCGGGGATCAGGCCGAGCGAGCCATGATCAGGCCGGTCTCGCTGGCCGCTTCCAGGCGGATGGCGACGAACTTCGAGGTCGGCGTGTGGCTGCCATCGCCGGTGCTTTCCAGGGGCACCAACGGGTTCACTTCCGGGTAGTAGGCGGCAGCCTGGCCGGCGGGAATGTCAAAGGCCAGCAAGGTGAAGCCCTTGACCCGACGCTCACGTCCGTCATCCCACAGCGAGACAATGTCGGCCTTCTGTCCCGGCTTGAAGCCCAGGCGGATGATGTCGGCTTCGTTGACGAACAACACGTCGCGTTGGCCCTTCACCCCGCGATAACGGTCATCCAGGCCGTAAATGGTGGTGTTGTACTGATCGTGGGAACGCATCGATTGCATGATCAGGTCCGGCAGCTGCCCGGTGGCGCGGGTGCGCTCGTGGATCAGGTCCTTGGGCAGCTGGTTGGCGCGGAAGTTGGCGCGCCCGGATGGGGTGTTCCATTGGCGCACGCCTGCGGCGTTGCCCAGGTAGAAACCGCCCGGGTTTTTCAGACGCTCATTGAAGTCCTTGAAGCCCGGAATGGTTTCGGCGATCAGGTCACGGATTCGCCCGTAGTCGGCCACCAGCCAATTCCAGTCCAGCGGCTGGCTGCCCAGGGTGGCGGCGGCGATGCCAGCAAGGATCCACGGTTCGGAGCGCATCTGCGACGACAGCGGCTGCAGTTGGCCATTGGAGGCGTGGACCATGCTGAAGGAGTCTTCCACGGTCACCGCTTGCGGGCCCAGGCCTTGCACGTCGATGTCGGTACGCCCCAGGCACGGCAGGATCAACGCCTGCTTGCCATGGGCCAGGTGGCTGCGGTTGAGCTTGGTGCTGATCTGCACCGTCAGGTCGCAGTTGGCCAGGGCCTCGAAGGTGCGGGTGCTGTCGGGGGTGGCCTGGGCGAAGTTGCCCCCCAGGGCGATAAATACCTTGGAGCGGCCTTCGAGCATGGCGTGGATCGCCTCGACCACGTTGTGGCCGTTGGTCCGCGGCACCTTGAACTGGAAACGCCGCTCCAGGGTGTCGAGGAATGCCACTGGCGGGCGTTCGTTGATGCCCATGGTGCGGTCGCCCTGCACGTTGCTGTGGCCGCGTACCGGGCACAGGCCGGCGCCGGGTTTGCCGATGTTGCCGCGCAGCAGCATCAGGTTGGCGATTTCCTGGATGGTCGGCACCGAATGGCGGTGCTGGGTGATGCCCATGGCCCAGCACATGATGACGTTCTTGCCCTTGGCGTACATGCGCGCCGCTTGCTCGATCTCCACCAGGGTCAGGCCCGATTGCTCGACGATCGGCTCCCAGGGGGTGTCGTCGATGGCCGCCAGGTAGTCGAGGACGTTGGCGCTGTGTTCATTGAGGAAGTCGTGGTCGAACACCGCCGGCGCACCGGCTTTCTGCGCATCCCGTTCCCACAGCAGCAGAAACTTGGCCATGCCCCGAAGCAGCGCCATGTCACCGCCCAGGGCCGGGCGGAAGTAAGCGGTGTTGGTCGGACGATCACCATTGGTGAGCATTTCCAGGGGGTGCTGGGGATGCTGGAAGCGTTCCAGGCCACGCTCTTTCAGCGGGTTGACGCACACCACCTGGGCGCCACGTTTTACCGCTTCACGCAGGGGTTCGAGCATGCGCGGGTGGTTGGTGCCGGGGTTCTGGCCCCAGACGAAAATCGCATCCGCGTGTTCGAAATCGTCGAAGGTCACGGTGCCTTTGCCCACGCCGACGCTTTGCGCCAGGGCCACGCCGCTGGCTTCGTGGCACATGTTCGAGCAGTCGGGGAAGTTGTTGGTGCCGTAGGCCCGCACAAACAGCTGGTACAGGTAGGCGGCTTCGTTGCTGGCCCGGCCCGAGGTGTAGAACTCGGCCATGTCCGGGCTTGGCAGCGCCTTGAGGTGCTGGCCGATCAGGGCGAAGGCGGCGTCCCAACTGATGGGGGTGTAGCGGTCGCTTTCGGCATCGTAGCTCATGGGCTCGGTGAGCCGACCCTGGTACTCCAGCCAGTAGTCGCTCTGTTCCAGCAGCGAACTGACGCTGTGTTTGGCGAAGAACTTGGCATCCACCCGGCGCTTGGTGGCTTCCCAGTTCACGGCCTTGGCGCCGTTTTCGCAGAACTTGACCATACCGCTTTCCGGCGAGTCGCCCCAGGCGCAGCCCGGGCAGTCGAAGCCGCCGTTCTGGTTGGTCTTGAGCATCATGCGCAGGTTCTTCAGGGCGTTGTCGCTGGTCAGCCAGGCCTGGGCCACGCTGATCAGTGCGCCCCAGCCACCGGCTGCGCCTTTGTAGGGCTTGTAACGGGCAACGGGTGTCTGGTCGGCTTGGTTGTGGTTACTCACGCTTGGTTCTCCAACGCGGGGCTATAGACCCGCGGCGCATTTTTTTGCGGCAGGTGAATGAGATTGAGGTTGTGCCGGCGTGCCCATTGCACTGCCAGGCCGGTGGGCGCCGAGAGGCTGACCAGGGTCTGGATGCCGGCGCGCAGGACTTTCTGGATCAGTTCCAGGCTGCAGCGACTGGTGACGATGGCCACGCCGCCGGTGCTGTCGATCTGCTGGCGGATCAGGGCGCCGATCAGCTTGTCCAGGGCGTTGTGCCGGCCGATGTCTTCACGGCCCAAGAGCAATTCGCCCTGGCGGTCCATAAACACCGCGGCGTGCACCGCGCCACTGTGTTGCCCCAGGGGTTGGAAGGCGCCGATGCGCTGGCGCAGGCCGTCGAGCCATTGCGCCGGCGGCAAGGGCGCGCCGGGCAGCACCTTGAGGTCTGGCAGGGCCTGTTCCACCGCTTCCACGCCACACAGGCCGCAGCCGCTGGTGCCGGCCAACTGGCGGCGCTGCTGCTTGAGGTTCCAGAACGCCCGGTTGGCGATTTCCACCTGGGCGTACTGGGCCGAACCGGAGCCGGTCAGTTGCAGGTCGTAGATTTCCGAGGCGTCGCTGATGATGCCGCTGCCCAGGCTGAAGCCGACGATAAAGTCTTCAAGGTCTGACGGCGTGACCAGCATCACCGCCTGACTGATGCCGTTGTAGGCGATGGCCAGGGCCACCTCTTCGGCCAGTGCGGTGCTGTCGGCAGCGCTGTGGTCGAGGTTGCAGTAGCGGTAGGTCTGACTGGCGGCGGGCGCGGGTGTCGCTAAGGCTGGCGCCGCGCGGGCCGGGCGCTTGGCATTCATGGGGGCATTACCAGCGGAATATTCAGGGCTAAGACTAAGCGCGACAAAGTGTCGCGTCTAATTGCTAGTACTGATCTGCTGATAGATGGCGTCGATCATGACGCGCTGAGCGATTCCTGATAAATCGCAAAACAGGCCTCGGCCAGTGCCGAGCGCGGTGCGTGGCGCCGCATGATCAAGCCCAGCCGGGCGAGGGTGGTGGCCTGCTCGATGGGTTGCAGCCGCAGGTGCTCGGTCAGCGCGTCCAGGCCACCGTCCAGGGGCATTACCGCGCAACACAGGCCGCCGTGGACCATTTGCACCAACTGATGAACGGCATCGGTTTGCAGCAGCGGTTGCGGGGTGAGGCCACGGCTGTGGAAGTTGTGGTCGATGGACTGGCGAAAGTGCATGCCGCTGGTGAGCATGCCCAAGGGCAACTCGATCAGCGCTTCCCAGCTCAGGGGTGGCTCGCCAAAGCTGAAAAAGCGCTGGTCGTAGAGCAGGCCCATGCGGGTTTCCCCCAGGGCCAGTGAGTCGAAGCGTTCGTTATCCAGGCGCTCCAGATAAGAGACGCCGAGGTCGATCCGGTTGCTCGCCAGTTGTTCGAGAATCTGCTCCGAACTCAAGGCCGAGAGTTCAAAGCGCAAGCTCGGGTGCTCGCCATGCAGGCGCTGCAGCAATGGCAGCGGGTCAAAACTCGACAACGGCACCACCCCCAGGCGCAGCGTGCCCACTAGGTTGCCCCGGCAGGCCGCCGCCTCCGCCTGCAGCCCGTCATAGGCGGCGAGCACGGTGCGGGCCCAGGCCAGCACCCGTTCGCCGGGGGCGGTAAAGCCCTCGAAGCGCTGGCCACGGTTGACCAGGGGCAGCGCCAGTTCTTCTTCCAGGCTGCGCAGGCGCATGGACAGGGTCGGCTGAGTGATGTGGCAGCGGGCGGCGGCCTGGCCGAAGTGGCGGGTCTCGTCGAGGGCGATGAGGAATTTCAGCTGCTTGATGTCCATCTTCGCTCCTGGGCGCCGGGAAGCCTGGGATTCTAACGTGCTTGGCCCGGGGTGGGGTCATTGGTCATCTGGGAACCCGATGTGTCTGCTCTGGTCTAGTCTTTCGCGTCTGGACCTATCAACCCAAGGAGTGCGCACCATGAGTATTTTCAGTTTTGTGAAGGAAGCCGGTGAAAAACTGATCGATCTGCTGACCCCTGGCAACGCCAATGCCAGCGAGCAATTGAAAGAGCACATTGCCAAGGTCGGCCTGGGCAATCCCAACGTCCAGGCGACGGTGGACGGCGACAAGGTCATCGTCAGTGGCGAGGTGGCGAGCCAGGAAGAGAAAGAGAAAATTCTCCTGGCCGTGGGCAACATCGCCGGGGTCAGCAGCGTTGAAGACCAGATCACGGTCAGCGGCCCGGTCGTGGTGGCGGCGGTGTTCGTTACCGTGAAGAAGGGCGACACCCTCAGCGCCATTGCCAAGGTCCACTACGGCAACGCCAACCTGTACAACAAGATTTTCGAGGCCAACAAGCCGCTGCTGTCGCACCCGGACAAGATCTATCCGGGGCAGGTGCTGCGCATTCCCGAGTAACCCCTGAGAAGCCCTCGCGAGCCCATTGGTGCCTGCGTCAGCGGGCGGGCTCGCGAGGGTTTCACAGCCCTTCGATCAAGCGACGATAATCGTCCACGGCTGCGAATTCAGCGGTGTCCTTCGGCCCTTTGCGGCTGTCAGGCTCACTCACCGCCAATAGATGACCGACCCCGAAATCCCGCGCGCTGCGCAGGATCGGCAAGGTGTCGTCGATAAACAGGCTGCGGGCCGGGTCGAACTGGATATCGGCTTGCAGGGCATCCCAGAACTGCGGGCTTTCCTTGGCAAAACCGTAATCGTGGGAGCTGATCAAACGCTCGAAATATGGCGCCAGCTCAATGCGTTCCAGCTTCAGCGACAGTGAATCGCGGTGGGCATTGGTGATCAGTACCACGCGTTTGCCGGCTTTTTTGATCGCCGCCAGAAAGGTATCGGCGTCCGGGCGCAAGGCGATCAGGTGGGCGGTTTCCAGCTTCAGTTCGCGCACCGGCAGCTTCAGCTCGCTGCTCCAGAAATCCAGGCAGTACCACTGCAATTGCCCGGCGTTGCGTTCGAACAGCGGTTGCAGCTCCAGCTCCGCCATGGCCCGGCTGATCCCGTGCAATTCGGCGTAGCGCTGGGGCAGGTGTTCCATCCAGAAGTGATTGTCGTAGTGCAGGTCGAGCAAGGTGCCGTCCATATCCAGCAATACGGTGTCGATCTCGTGCCAGGGCAGTGAGGGCATTGAACAGGTCTCCAGCGGGCATAAAGTGATCCGCCATCCACTCTCGGCAAAGTCATGCAGCACTTCGGGAACGCAGCGGCTTTCAAACAGCCTGTATAGTAACCCGCCATCGCCAAGGAGCCCGCCATGCGCCAGAAACCCACCGTACTCGCCCGCGAGATCGTCGCCACCAGCCGCCTGTTCTGCGTCGAAGAAGTGCAGTTGCGCTTCTCCAACGGGGTCGAGCGCACCTATGAGCGTTTGGTCGGCAAGGGCGCCGGTTATGGCGCAGTGATGATCGTGGCCATGCTCGATGCCGAGCACGCGGTGTTGGTGGAGGAGTATTGCGGCGGCACCGATGCCTACGAGCTGTCCTTGCCCAAGGGCCTGATCGAGCCGGGGGAGGACGTGCTGGCGGCGGCCGAGCGTGAGCTCAAGGAGGAGGCCGGCTATGGCGCCCGGCAACTGGAGCACCTGACCGAGCTGTCGTTGTCGCCGGGTTACATGAGCCAGAAGATCCAGGTGGTGCTGGCCAGCGACCTGTACGAAGAGCGTCTGGAAGGCGACGAGCCCGAGCCCATGGGCGTCGACAAGATCAACCTGCGCGAGCTGGCGGGCCTGGCGCAGAACCCGAGGTTCACCGAGGGCCGTGCCTTGGCGGCGCTGTACCTGGCCCGGGACCTGCTGATCCAGCGTGGAGTGTTTCAGGCATGAGCGAGTCGTCGATGCAGTTTCCCCATCCCTTGTTGGCCCCGGTGATTGAGCTGGCCCGACGCGCCGGCGAGGTAATCCTGCCGTTCTGGCGTGCCGATGTGGAAGTGCTGCAAAAGGCCGATGAGTCGCCGGTGACCGCCGCCGACCTGGCCGCCCACCACCTGATCCTGGCCGGCCTGACCGCGCTGGACCCGAGCATTCCGGTGCTGTCCGAGGAAGACGCCAACATCCCCCAGGCTGTGCGTGCCGGTTGGCAACGCTGGTGGCTGGTGGACCCGCTGGATGGCACCAAGGAGTTCATCGCCGGCAGCGAGGAGTTCACTGTGAATATCGCCCTGATCGAACAGGGCCGAGTGGTGTTCGGCGTGGTGTCGATGCCCACCAATGGCCGCTGCTACTTCGGTGGCGCGGGCCTGGGAGCCTGGCGCGCGGATCAGGATCAGGCGCCGTTGCCGATTCAGGTGCGTGAGCGGTTGGCGCCAGGGCAAGCCTTTACCGTGGTTGCCAGCCGGCGCCATTCCAGCCCGGAGCAGGAGCGCTTGCTCAATGGCTTGGGTGAGGCGCTGGGCGAGTTGCAACTGGCGAACATCGGCAGTTCGCTGAAGTTCTGCCTGCTGGCCGAAGGGGCGGCGGATTGCTACCCGCGCCTGGCCCCCACATCCCAATGGGATACCGCTGCGGCCCAGGGCGTGCTGGAAGGCGCGGGAGGCGAGGTGTTGGACCTGGCGGGTGAAGCGTTCTGCTACCCGCCGCGGGAGTCGTTGCTCAATGGCTTCTTCCTGGCGCTGCCGGCCGAGGCGCCATGGCGCGCCAAGCTGCTGGAACTGGCCCGCGCATGAGCCCCCTCTGTAGCCGGCTTGCCGGCGATGGCGTCCTCAAACTTGGCACTGACCTTGAGGATGCGATGGCTGGCAAGCCAGCTCTTACACGGCGGGTTAGCGGTGCAGGACGTATTGTCCGCTGAAGCTGACCGCTGCCTCGTCACTGCCTGCATTGACGACCCGGGTTTGCAGGGTCAGGCGGGCGCGGCCGTAGCGCTGGTAGGTGGTCAGGAATTTCTTCCACACGGCGGCGCTGGGTGCTTCGCAGATCGCGATGCCGTCGGTGGTGACCGGCAACGGGTAGCTGATCTGCCCCTCTTGGATCACGATGTGCCCGTCCTCGATCCCTTCTTCCTTGAGCCGCAGGTGCAGCCAGCCCCAGCCCGCCAGCACCGCGCCGCAGTACAGGCTGCCGCCGAACATGGTGCTCTTGTGGTTGACGTTGGCGTCCAGGGGCAGTTGCAGGCGCAGTTGCTGCCCTTGCCAGTCGAGCACCTTGAGGCCCATGTCCCGCGTCAGCGGAATGTCGTGGTGGAGGACGGATTCCAGGTAACGACTGTCGCGGTTCATGCAGGGGCCTCTTTCGGGCAAGGGTGGAAAGGGACGGTGCGCTTCAATCCAGGTCATCGTTGCCAGGGCTGGTGCCGCTGTCGGCAAAGTTCAAACCGTGCTTGCGCAGTTTGTCGTGCAGGGTCTTGCGCGGCACGCCCAAGGCTTGCGCCAGGCTGCGCACAGAGTTGTGGCCGTGGGCCAGCTCAGCGGCGATCAGGTTTTTTTCAAAGTGTTCCACCTGTTCGCTAAGCCCACCCTCAATTGCTGGCATTACAGTAGTCGCGGTGCCTTGGGGCTCGCTGTTGTCCAAGGCCAGTTCCAGGCCCAGGGCGAAGCGTTCGGCGGCATTCTGCAACTCTCGCACATTGCCCGGCCAGCCGTGGCGCAGCAGCAGGGCACGGTGCCCCGGTTGCAGTTCGTGGGGCGGCAGGCCGTGGCGCGCGCTGGCTTCGTCGGCAAAGTGCTGGAACAGGATCAGCGCGTCATCGCCGCGCTCGCGCAATGGCGGAATGCGCAGCGGCGCCACGTTCAGGCGGTAGTAAAGGTCGGCGCGGAAGCGCCCCTGGTCGGCGGCCTGGCGCAGGTCTTCCTTGGTCGCGGCGATGATGCGGATGTCCAGGGGGATCAACTGGTTGCCCCCCAGGCGTTCCACTACTCGCTCCTGGAGCATGCGCAGCAGCTTGACCTGCACATCCAGGCTCATGCTTTCGATTTCATCGAGGAACAGGGTGCCGCCGTTGGCGAATTCGAACTTGCCGATGCGGCGTTTCTGCGCCCCGGTAAAGGCGCCCGGCTCGTGGCCGAACAGTTCGCTTTCCACCACCGACTCCGCCAGGGCCCCGGCGTTGATCGCCACGAAGGGGCCGTTGCGGCGGTTCGACAGGTCGTGCAGCGCACGCGCCACCACCTCTTTGCCGGCCCCGGTTTCACCGAGGATCAGCACGTCGGCCTTGGTTGCGGCCAGCGCGCCGATCTGCTCCCGCAGGCGCAGCATCGGTGCCGACTGGCCCACCAGCCGGGCGCTGAGCTGCTGGCGGTCGCTCAGGGCCAGGCGCAGGCTGCGGTTGTCCAGCACCAGGCGGCGCCAGTCCAGGGCCCGGCGCACGCTGTCGAGCAGGGCGTCGCTGGCAAAGGGTTTCTCCAGGAAGTCGTAGGCCCCGGCGCGCATTGCTTGCACCGCCAGGGGTACGTCGCCGTGGCCGGTGATCAGCAGCACCGGCAGCTCCGGGTCCTGGGCGTGCAATTGCGCCAGCAACTCCAGGCCGTCCATGCCCGGCATGCGAATGTCGCTGACCACCACCCCCGGCCAGTCACGCTCCAGGCGCGCAGCCAGGCCCTGGGCTTCGGCCAGGGTGAGGATCTTCAACCCGGCCAGGTCCAGGGTCTGGCTCAGGGCCTGACGCAGGTGGGGATCGTCGTCGATCAGCACCACCTGGATGCGGTGGTCGATGGCGTTGCTCATGCGCTTCGGTCCTCGGACGGTTGCAGGCTCACCCCCGGCGCGCCGGCGCGCAGCCGCAGGGTGATCAGGGCGCCGCCTTCGCGGTGGTTGGCGAACGACAGTTCACCGCCAAAGGCGCGCATCAAGGTGTCACAGATCGCCAACCCCAGGCCCAGGCCCTGGGTTCGGGTCTTGGTGGTGTAGAAGGGTTCGCCGGCGCGGCCCAGGGCCTCCAGGCAGAAGCCCGGGCCGTTGTCGCGAATGTACAGGTTGACGCCCGTGGTAGTGGATTCGGCACTCAGCCAGAGTTTGCGCGGCGGGCCTTTTTCGGTCAGGGCGTCCAGGGCGTTGGCCAGCAGGTTGCCGAGCACCTGGCGCAGGCGGGTTTCCCCGGCCTCGACCCACAGGGTGGCGGCCGGCAGGTCGCGGATCAGCTCCACCTCCATGGCCCGCCGACGCTTGGCCAGCAAGGCCAGGGCATCGTCCAGGGCCGGTTGCAGGGCCACGCTTTCCGGGGCGTGGCGGTCGCGCCGGGCGAAGGCCCGCAGGTGGGCGATGATCGACGCCATGCGCCCGGTCAGCTCGCTGATCAGCTTGAGGTTGCCCCGGGCGTCGTCGGTGCGCTGGTGGTCCAGCAGCACTTCGGCGTTTTCCGCGTAGCTGCGGATCGCTGCCAAGGGTTGGTTGAGCTCGTGGCTGATGCTCGCCGACATGGTGCCCAGGGCCGAGAGCTTGCCGGCCTGGACCAGGTCGTCCTGGGCCCGTACCAGTTCCTGCTGGGCGGTTTCCCGCTCAAGCACTTCCTGTTTCAGCCGGCGGTTGAGGCCTTCCAGGTCGCTGGTACGTTCAGCCACGCGCATTTCCAGTTCGCGCCGGGCCTTGGCCTCGAAGGCGATGCGCTCCAGGTAGTGACGGCGGCGTTGCATCATCAAGCCCAGCAACAGCATCAGCACCAACAGGGCGGCGCCGCCAATGGCGACCACCGTACGCACCGGACGATCGATCAGGGTGCGCGGGGCGAGGATGCTGACGTTCCAGCCGGTTTCCTCGATGGCCTGGGTCTGGGTCAGCCAGGCCGCGGGGTCGAGGTTCAGCGGCCGCGGGTCGCGGGTCGGGTAGGGCTGGATCGCGGTGATCGCCTGGTTCTCTGTGGGGCTCAGGGTGCGGGTCGAGCGAAAGCGCCATTCCGGGCGCGAGGTCAGGATCACCACGCCGTTGTGGTCGGTCAGCAGCAGCTGTTCAGGGGTGCGGCCCCACAGGCTTTCGGTGTGGTCCAGGTCGACCTTGATCACCAGCACGCCGATGATTTTTTCCCGGTCGCGCACGGCCGCGGCGAAGAAGTAGCCGCGTTTGGCCGAGGTGGTGCCCAGGCCGAAGAAGCGCCCCAGGCGCCCGGCCATGGCCTCGCTGAAATAGGGGCGGAAGGCGAAGTTGCGACCCACGAAGCTGTCGTGTTTGTCCCAGTTGGAGGCCGCCAGGGTCTTGCCTTCGGTGTCCATCAGGTACATGACTTCGGCGCCGGTCTGGGCGCTGATGTTTTTCAGCAAGCGGTTGGCATTGCCTTGGGTGATGCCGTCATCGGGCACCGAGAGCACCGCGCGCAGGGCCGGCAGGTCGCCGAGGATTTGCGGCAGCACTTCATAGCGGTGCAGGGTGCCCAGCAGGTTGGCGACGTAGAGGTCCAGGGTCTGCCGGTTCTGCCCCACCAGTTCGCTGCGGTAGTAACGCTCGGCCAGGTGCTCCAGGGGCCAGAGCAGCGGCGCCAGGCACAGGGCCAGAAGGGCCAGGCTGCGCCAGCGGGGGCGACGGGGAAGGGTGGGGGTCATGAGCTCGGGCGCCTGTGGATACAGGCGCATTATGCCTAGGCCAGCTCTTCAAGACACTCGCGTAATGCACCGTGCCACTCGGCTTGGCTCACGCCCCATTCACGGGCCAGGCGGCTGCAATCCAGGCGTGAGTTCAGCGGCCGTGGCGCAGGCGTCGGGTAGGCACTGGACGGGATGGCTTCCAGCACTGCGCAGGGTTTGTCCTGGGCCAGCAAGTGGGCACCGATGGCCTGGGCAAAGCCGAACCAGGAGGTTTCGCCTTGGGCGCTCAGGTGATACGTGCCCCAGGCGCCGGGCTGGCCGCTTTGCCAGCGCAGTATCAGTTCACGGGTGCTGTTGGCGATCGTCCCGGCCCAGGTGGGTGCGCCGAGCTGGTCGGCGACCACCCGCAGTTCAGCTTTCTCTTGCAGCAGGCGCAGCATGGTCAGCAGGAAGTTCTTGCCGTGGCTGGCGTAGACCCAACTGGTACGCAGGATCAGGTGCTGCCCGGCCACCAGGTTGATGGCTCGCTCCCCGGCCAGCTTGCTCTGGCCATAGACGCTCAGCGGGTTGGGCTCGTCGTCCTCGACATAGGGCGTGGTTTTGCGCCCGTCGAACACGTAGTCCGTGGAGTAGTGAATCAGTGGAATCCCCAGTTCATGGGCTTCCTGGGCGAAAATCCCCGGCGCCGTGGCGTTGATCGCAAAGGCCAGTTCCGGCTCGCTCTCGGCCTGGTCCACAGCGGTGTGGGCCGCCGCATTGATGATCAGGTCGGGGCGCACCGCCCGCACTTGCTGGCGGATGTGCTCCGGGTGGCTGAGGTCCAGCCGGTCGCGGCCCAGGACCACCAGCTCGCCGAGGTCGCCGAGGCGTTTCTGCAGCTCGCGGGACACTTGGCCCTGCTGGCCGCTGATGAGGATTTTCAAGGGAGTGCTCATGGGAACAGGTCAGCCTCCGCCAGGGTCTTGCCGGCCTGATCCTTGGCGGACAGTTGTGGGCTGCCGTCGAGCTGCCAATCAATGGCCAGGGTCGGGTCATCCCAGCGAATGCAGCGCTCGGCCGACGGCGTGTAGTAGTCGGTGGTCTTGTAGAGGAACTCCGCCGATTCGCTGAGCACCACAAAACCGTGGGCGAAGCCTTCGGGCACCCAGAGCTGGCGGTGGTTCTCGGCGGACAGCCGCACGGCCACCCATTGGCCGAAGTGCGGCGAGCTGCGGCGAATGTCCACCGCCACGTCGAGTACTTCGCCAGCGATCACCCGGACCAGTTTTCCCTGGGTGTTCTGCACCTGGTAGTGCAGGCCCCGGAGCACGCCTTTTTGTGAGCGTGAATGGTTGTCCTGGACGAACTGGGTCTCCAGCCCGGTGGCCTCGTTGAAGGCCTTGGCGTTGAAGCTTTCATAGAAAAAGCCCCGCTCGTCGCCAAACACCTTGGGTTCGATGATCAGCACGTCCGGCAGTTGGGTCGGGGTGACGTTCATGGTTCGATTCCCGCCAGGGTGAACAGGTATTGGCCATAGCCGGTCTTGCCGAAGTAGGCGGCGCGCTCCAGCAGGTGCTCACGGCTGATCCACTGGTTTTCGTAGGCGATTTCTTCCAGGCAGGCGACCTTCAAACCCTGGCGATGCTCGATGGTCTGCACGTACTGCGAGGCCTCCAGCAGGCTGTCGTGGGTGCCGGTGTCGAGCCAGGCGAAGCCGCGACCAAAACGCTCGACCTGCAGGTCGCCGCGCTTGAGGTAGGCATTGTTGACGTCAGTGATTTCCAGCTCGCCACGGGGCGAAGGCTGGACCGCCTTGGCAATCTCGATCACATCGTTGTCGTAGAAATACAGCCCCGTGACGGCGTAGCTGGACTTGGGCTTCTTGGGTTTTTCTTCGATCGACAAGGCCCGGCCGTCGCTGTCGAAGTCGATGACCCCGAAGCGCTCCGGGTCCTTGACCCAGTAGCCAAACACCGTGGCGCCGCTCGGGCGCTCGGCGGCTTTTTTCAACTGCTCGCCGAAGTGCTGGCCGTGGAAAATGTTGTCCCCGAGGATGAGGCACACCGGGTCATTGCCGATGAACGCTTCGCCGATCAGGAACGCCTGGGCCAGGCCGTCCGGCGAGGGCTGTTCGGCGTAGGTGAAGCGCACCCCGAACTGGCTGCCGTCACCCAGCAGGTTGCGGTATTGGGGCAAGTCCTGGGGGGTGGAGATAATCAGGATGTCCTGGATGCCGGCCAGCATCAGCACCGAGATCGGGTAGTAGATCATCGGTTTGTCGTAGATCGGCAGCAGTTGCTTGGAGACACCCAAAGTAATGGGGTGCAGACGGGTGCCGGAGCCACCCGCCAGAACGATTCCTTTCATCATGCGAGCAGATCCTTGGGGTCGCTGAAACCCAGTCGTTGGCCTTGATAGCTGCCGTCCTGTACGCGGCGGCACCATTCCAGATTGTCCAGGTACCACTGCACGGTCTTGCGCAGGCCGCTGGCAAAGGTTTCTTCAGGCACCCAGCCCAGCTCGCGCTCGATCTTGCCGGCGTCGATGGCGTAGCGCAGGTCGTGGCCGGGGCGGTCCTGGACGAAGGTGATCAGGTCGGCGTACTGGCTGACGCCAGCCGGTTTGTGCGGCGCAAGCTCTTCGAGCAGGGCGCAGATACCGCGCACTACGTCGATGTTTTTCTGCTCATTGTGGCCGCCGATGTTGTAGGTCTCACCGACCACGCCGGTGGTGACCACCTGATACAGGGCCCGAGCATGGTCTTCGACGTACAGCCAGTCCCGCACTTGCAGGCCGTTGCCGTACACCGGCAGTGCCTTGCCCGCCAGCGCATTGAGAATCACCAGGGGGATGAGCTTCTCGGGGAAGTGGAAAGGCCCATAGTTGTTCGAGCAATTGGTGATCAGCACCGGTAATCCGTACGTGCGCTGCCAGGCGCGGACCAGGTGGTCGGACGCGGCCTTGCTCGCCGAGTAGGGCGAACTGGGGGCGTAGGGCGTGGTTTCGGTGAACAGGTCGTCCACACCGTGCAGGTCGCCGTACACCTCGTCGGTGGAAATATGGTGGAAACGGAAGGTGCTTTTTTCCGCCTCGGGCAGTGTCTGCCAATAGGCGCGAGTGGCTTCCAGCAGGCTGTAGGTGCCGACGATATTGGTCTGGATAAAGTCCGACGGACCGTCGATGGAGCGGTCGACATGGGACTCGGCGGCCAAATGCATGATTGCCTGGGGTGCAAAGCGCGCCAGCACCGCGCTGACAGTGGGCTGATCAACGATATCGGCTTGGACGAACTCGTAGCGACTGTTGCTGGCAATGCTGCTCAGGGATTCGAGGTTGCCGGCGTAGGTCAGTTTGTCGAGGTTAAGCACTTCGTGTTCCGTGTGCTCGATCAAATGGCGGACCAGCGCCGATCCAATAAAACCGGCTCCGCCGGTAACGAGAATGCGCATGTGGGTTGGCCTTTGTCCTGGGTGACGATCATTGACGTGAACGAAAACAGCATAGCTTGTCGGTGCAGCCGCCTCGGTGCAAGCGTTAGTGCCCTTGTGATGTTGCGGGTTTTATCCCGTTTGGCTGCTGTACAGGCGACGCACGAGCGTGGCCTGGGGGTTGCGTATCGCCTTCAGCGGTGGCGATATAAGCGCCTGACCATCATTCGGGAGTCCTTGCATGTTGCTCGCCACGTTGATTCACCGCGCCAGTCTGCCGGGGCCGCAGGTCTCGGTGCAGCAGGCGCTGGACCTGCTGCAGGCCCATTACGGCCTCCACGGCACCTTGCACTCCCTGGGCAGCCAGCAGGACCTCAACTACCGAGTCGACAGCCCGCAGGGGCGTTTTGTTCTGAAAATCTGCCGCGGCGATTACGCGGTCCAGGAGCTTGAGGCCCAGCATGCTGCCCTCGCTGACTTGGGCGCACGCAGCGCCTTGCCGGTGCCCCGGGTGATCAAGGCGCGCAACGGCGAGCAGTTGTTGTCCGTGGACCTCGACGGCCAGGCCCTGCACATTCGCCTGCTGGACTATATAGAGGGCCGCTCCCTGACCCATCTCAAGCACCTGGGGCCGCAGTTGATGGCCAGCCTGGGGCGCTTGTGCGGGGAGATGGACCTGGCCCTGGCTGACTTCGAGCACCCTGGCCTGGCGCGCACCCTGCAATGGGACCCACGCCATGCCCAGCCGCTGATCCAGCATCTGCTCCCGGTGATCGCCGACGAACGGCAGCGTGCACTGATCGCCGAAGCGGCCTTGCAGGCCGAGCGTCGCCTGCAGCCTCTGATTGAGCAACTGCCGGTGCAGGCCATTCACATGGACATCACCGACGACAACGTGGTCTGGCAGCGCGATGCCCAGCGGCATTGGCAGTTGCAGGGGGTGATTGATTTCGGCGACCTGATCCGCACCTGGCGCATTGCCGACCTGTCGGTGACCTGTGCGGCCCTGCTGCACCACTGTGACGGCGACCCGCTGCGTATCCTTCCGGCGGTCCAGGCGTATCACCAGGTCAACCCGTTGCAGCACGCTGAGTTGCTGGCGCTCTGGCCGCTGGTCATGGCCCGGGCGGCGGTGCTGGTGCTCAGTGGCGAGCAGCAGGTCAGCATCGACCCCGACAACCATTACAGCCGCGCCAACCTGAGCCATGAGTGGGAGATCTTCCGCGTGGCCACGGCGCTGCCGTTCGAGTTGATGGAAGCGGCGATCCTCAGCGCCGTCGGCCAAGCACTGCCGGCGATTGCCAGCGAAGGCTTCGCCCCATTGCTGCCGAGCCTGGTGGGCCGAGAGTTCGCCTTGATCGATCTGGGTGTGCTCAGCCCGCATTTCGAGGCCGGCAACTGGGAGCAGCCGGGCATCGACGAGCGTTTGTTGCAGGAAGCGGCGGCGACCCATGGCCTGGCGGCTAGCCGTTACGCTCAGTATCGTTTGTCCCGCACCCGTCCTGACAGCGCCGAAGACCCCGAGACCTGCCCGCTGCATGTGCAATTGCAGGTGCCCCTGGGCACGCCGGTGGAATCTCCCTTTGCCGGGGTGCTGCACGTGGCGGCCGATGGTTCCTTGCGCCTGGACAGCGGGCAACTGAGCGTTCGCCTGTGGGGGGTCAAGCCCGGCTTGCGTGGCGGTGCGGCCTTGGTCAAGGGCCAGGTGCTGGGTGACGTGCAGGCAGGGCTGACCGTGCAGTTGTGCCGCGGCGTGCACCTCGACCCGCCCTTGTTCTGTACGCCTTCCCGGGCGCCGGCCTGGCAGGCCCTGTGTCCTTCCCCGGCGGCGCTGCTGGGGTTGGCCTGTGATGCTGAGCCGGAACTGGACCCGCAGCAACTGCTGGAACGGCGTGACGCCAGCTTCGCCCGTTCGCAGAAGCACTATTACGTCGACCCGCCGCGCATCGAGCGCGGCTGGCGCAACCACCTGATCGACATGCAGGGTCGTTCCTACCTGGACATGCTCAACAACGTGGCGGTGCTGGGCCACGGTCATCCGCGTATGGCGGCCGAGGCCAGTCGCCAATGGTCCCTGCTCAACACCAATTCGCGCTTTCACTACGCGGCGATTGCCGAGTTTTCCGAGCGCCTGCTGGCCCTGGCCCCGGACTCCATGGACCGGGTGTTCCTGGTCAACAGCGGCACCGAGGCCAACGACTTGGCGATCCGCCTGGCCTGGGCCTACAGCGGCGGGCGCGACATGCTTAGTGTGCTGGAGGCCTACCACGGCTGGTCGGTGGCGGCGGATGCAGTGTCCACCTCGATCGCCGATAACCCCCAGGCCCTGAGCAGCCGTCCGGACTGGGTGCACCCGGTGACTGCGCCTAACACCTACCGTGGCGAATTTCGCGGCCCGGACAGCGCGCCGGACTATGTGCGCAGTGTCGAGCATCACCTGGCCAAGCTGGCGCAACAGCAGCGCCAACTGGCGGGTTTCATCTGCGAGCCGGTGTACGGCAACGCGGGGGGGATTTCCCTGCCGCCCGGTTACCTGCAACAGGTCTACAGCCTGGTGCGCGAGCGAGGCGGGGTGTGCATCGCCGACGAAGTGCAGGTGGGGTATGGGCGCATGGGCCATTTCTTCTGGGGCTTTGAAGAGCAGGGCGTGGTGCCGGACATCATCACCATGGCCAAGGGCATGGGCAACGGCCAGCCGCTGGGGGCGGTGATCACTCGCCGGGAAATTGCCGAAGCCCTGGAGGCCGAGGGGTATTTCTTCTCCTCATCGGGTGGCAGCCCGGTCAGTTGCCGCATCGGCATGGCGGTGCTGGATGTGATGGAAGAGGAAAAACTCTGGGAGAACGCCCAGGTTGTCGGCGGTTACTTCAAAGAGCGCCTGCAAGCCCTGATGGATATTCACCCGCTGGTGGGGGCGGTGCACGGCTCGGGTTTCTATTTGGGGCTGGAGTTGATCCGTAACCGCGAGACCCTGGAGCCGGCCACCGAAGAGACCACCCTGCTCTGTGATCGCCTGCGGGACCTGGGGATTTTCATGCAGCCCACGGGTGACTTCCTCAACATCCTGAAGATCAAGCCGCCCATGGTCACCAGCCGGCAGAGCGTGGACTTCTTCGTCGACATGCTCTCGAAGGTGCTAGCCGAAGACCTATAACCCCCCTGTAGGAGCCGGCTTGCCGGCGATTGCGCTCGCCAATAAATCGATTGTTATCGGTATTTAAGAGGTATTTTTTCATTTTGGTAAATCTATAAGCTTCTAAAGTCGATATTTATCGGATATAAAGTGAGCCTAGTCGGGCACGGCGCCACCGTGCTCGACCCTTTCCCTATCCGTTGTCATCGACCGCTTCTCATCGCCCGGGAGTTGTTCCATGAGCCGTATCGTTACCGTCGCCGCCACCCAGATGGCCTGTTCCTGGGACCTTGAGGCCAATATCGAGACCGCTGAAAAGCTGGTCCGTGAAGCCGCCGCCAAAGGCGCGCAGATCATTCTGATCCAGGAGCTGTTCGAGACGCCGTACTTCTGCCAGAAGCCCAATGCGGACTACCTGCAATTGGCTTCCTCGGTGGAAGACAACGTGGCCATCAAGCACTTCCAGAACGTCGCCCGGGAACTGCAAGTGGTGTTGCCCATCAGCTTCTTCGAGCTGGCCGGACGTGCCCGCTTCAACAGCATCGCGATCATCGATGCCGACGGCAGCAACCTCGGGATTTATCGGAAAAGCCATATCCCGGATGGCCCCGGCTATCACGAGAAGTATTACTTCAATCCGGGCGACACCGGCTTCAAGGTCTGGAACACCCGCTACGCCAAGATCGGCGTGGGTATCTGCTGGGACCAGTGGTTCCCCGAGTGCGCCCGCAGCATGGCCTTGCTGGGCGCCGAGATTCTGTTCTACCCCACCGCCATCGGCAGTGAGCCCCACGACGCCAGCATCTCTTCCCGGGACCACTGGCAGCGTGTGCAGCAAGGCCACGCCGGTGCCAACCTGATGCCGCTGATTGCCAGCAACCGCATCGGCCACGAAGAGCAGGACGGCTACGACATCACCTTCTACGGCTCGTCCTTTATTGCCAACGCGTTTGGCGAGAAGGTTCAAGAGCTCAACCAAAGCGAAGAAGGTATTCTTGTGCACAGCTTCGACCTCGACGAACTGGAGCATATTCGCAGCGCCTGGGGGTCGTTCCGCGACCGCCGCCCGAACCTCTACGGCGCGATCAAAACCCTCGACGGTTCCCTGGAGTCCTGAATGACGACCCTGCACAGCACCCCCCGCGCCGATGGCTTCTACATGCCTGCCGAGTGGGCGCCCCAAACCCAGGCCTGGATGGTCTGGCCCGAGCGTCCGGACAACTGGCGCCTGGGCGGCAAGCCGGCCCAGGCCGCCCATGTGGCGGTGGCCAAGGCCATTGCGCGCTTTGAACCAGTGACCGTGGCGGTGTCCGCCGCCCAGTACGAAAACGCCCGGGCGCGCCTTGATGCGCCGAATATCCGCGTGGTGGAAATGTCCAGCGATGACGCCTGGGTGCGGGACACCGGGCCGACCTTTGTCATCAATGACCAGGGCGAAGTCCGGGGCGTGCACTGGGGCTTCAACGCCTGGGGCGGTTTCGACGGCGGCCTGTATTCGCCGTGGAACCGCGATGAGCAGGTGGCCGGCAAGATCCTGCAGATCGAGCGTTGCCAGGAGTACCGCACCGAAGGTTTCGTGCTCGAGGGCGGTTCGATCCACGTGGACGGCGAAGGCACCCTGATCACCACCGAGGAATGCCTGCTCAACCGCAACCGCAACCCGCACCTCAAGCGCGCCGAGATCGAAACGGTGCTGCGCGAGCAGTTGGCGGTGGACAGCATCATCTGGCTGCCGGACGGCCTGTACAACGACGAAACCGACGGCCATGTGGATAACTTCTGCTGCTACGTGCGCCCCGGTGAAGTGTTGCTGGCCTGGACCGACGACCCGCAAGACCCGAACTACCCGCGTTGTCAGGCAGCGTTGAAGGTGCTGGAAAGCAGCCGCGACGCCAAGGGTCGCACTATCAAGGTGCACAAGATGCCGATTCCGGGGCCGTTGTACGCCACTGAAGAGGAATGTGCCGGTGTCGACCCGGTGGATGGCACCCAGGAGCGTAACCCGTCGGTACGCCTGGCCGGTTCCTACGTGAACTTCCTGATCGTCAATGGCGGGATCATCGCGCCGAGCTTCGACGACCCACTGGATGCCCAGGCCAAGGAAATCCTCCAGGGCCTGTTCCCCCAGCATGAGGTGGTGATGGTGCCGGGTCGTGAACTGTTACTGGGGGGCGGGAATATCCATTGCCTTACCCAACAACAGCCGGCACCGCACCCAGGTTGAGTGCAGTTGTAACAGCCGGTTGCCGTTAACCGCTTTTTGTCTGATGGCATTCCAGCTGATAACTGCCGTGGAGCCCGCAATCCTTAAGGGTTGCGGGCTTTTTCATGGCCGTATGTCGGCCTTCCAGACACATTGGCACAGCTCTTGTATCTCTCCTGACGTGACTCTGAGACCGGTAGAACTGCGATGTTCTGTCATAAACCTTGGATAAGTTAGGCCGCTCACAAACCCGGAGAGAGCGCTGCAATGAATATGGTCAGCGAGCGGGCATCGCATCCCTTGGCAATGAATAACGAGTCTTTACAGACATTGGTGCAATGGTTGAAGTCCAACGGAACGCGTCAGATCAGGGACGCCGATCCGCGTCGGCTGATGACTGAGCGCTACCCGGAAGGCTTGCTCAGCGAGGCTGAGCTGCAGGCATTGTGGGATGTCATGGCAGGCTGACAACAACACGCAATCAGCAAAGCGCTGCCGTGAAGGCAGCGCTTTTTTTATGCCTGGAGTGGGGAGGGCTGGCGCTGGCGATCGTGCGACCGCCAGTGCCCGCCAAAGGGCAGGGTGTTTAGAAGCTGTAGGTGCCGGTGACCACCAGGTTGCGCGGCTCGCCCGGTTGGATCTGGAAGGCACTGGTGGCCGAGGAGTAGTAATCACGGTCGGCGATGTTGTTCAGCGCCGCGCGTACATCCCAGTCCTTGTGGCGGAAGCCGGCCAGGGCGTCCCAGCGGCCGTAACCGGGGAGCACGATGGTGTTGGCCGGGTCGGCAAAACGATCGCCCACCAGGGTCACGCCGGTCTCGGCGTACCAGCCCATCTCGGGTTTCCAGGTGATAAACAGGCTGCCGTTGCGCTTGGCTACGTCGTTGACACGTTTGCCTTCGAAGCCGTTGTCGTCTTTCACGACGGTGGCGTCCTGCAGGCCAAAGCCGCCGCGCACGTACCAGTTGCCGCCCAGCTTGCCGGTGGTGGTGAACTCCATACCACGCGAGCGTTGCAGTCCGCTCATGTACCAGATGTCCAGGTTTTCCGGCGAGCGCGTTCTGCGGTTGTAAAGCTCCAGCTCATAAACCGCTAGGGTGGTGCTCAGGCGCTCATCCAACCAGTCGCTTTTCACCCCGATTTCCTTTTGCCGGGTGCGCTCCGGGCTCAGGTCGTTGCCGTTGCCCGAGGCGTTTGGGGTGATGCCGATCAAACCACCGCCAACTGGAGAGAAGGACTTGCTCCACGAGGCGTAGAACGAGTGGTGTTCCAGGGGCGTCCAGATAACGCCCAGGCGCGGGCTGGTGCTGTGGCTGTCGCGATCATCGGTGCGGTTGAACACCTTACTAGTGCTCTCCACGTTGAAGTTGTCGTAACGCAAACCTGCCAATACTTGCCATTGGTCATTGAGATGCAATTGGTCTTGAACGTAGAACGCACGACCTTCAACTTCCGTGTGGTTGTCACTGGATACCACCATTTTCCCCGTATGGCTTTGGCTACGGTCTGGATTGAACGGGTCCAGGGAGGGTACCAATTGGCCGCCGTTGGCGACGGTGGCTGCTGTGTACAGTTTTGGATCGCGACGCTGACTACTCAGTTCTAAGCCGGTCAACAAGCGATGCTCTAGACCGAAGGTTTGGAAGGAGCCTTCGACCTCGAAGTTGTTGTTCAGATTACGGGTGGTGAGGTCTTGCTGCCAGCGCTGACGGAGGACTCTCTGGGTGTTCGCGTTGTAGCCAATGGCGTAGGTATTGTCGAAGTCGCTATCGAGCTTGAACAGACCCAGGGTATGGCGCAATTGCCAGTTGTCGCTGAGTTCATAGCTGAGTTTCGAGCGCAGTGACTGCGATGTGTCATCGATGTAGTCACGTTTGTCGCCGTAGGTGGTGTCATTGCCGACGTCCGCCGGGCGTCCGGTCTTCTCGCCAGCGCGGCGTACTCCGGGAATACCGCGGTCCGGCGTGCGATCGAAACGGCTGTATTCGTACTGCACCAGCCAGTTCAGGTCCGGGGTCAGTTGCCAGCTCATGGAGGGGGCGAACAGCTTGCGGTTACCGCTGACGTCGTCGCGGAAGCTGTTGTAGTCCTGGTTGCCCATGTTCAGGCGCAGGCTGAGGTCTTCGGAGACGTCGGTGGACAGGTCGGCGTACAGGCTGCGGCGGTCATCGCTGCCGCCCTGGGCCTCGATGCTGGAGCGGCGGCCGAACTGCGGCAGCTTGCTCACCCGATTGACGATCCCGCCCTGGCTGCCACGGCCATACAACACGGCTGCCGGGCCTTTGAGCACTTCCACCCGCTCGATGTTGTGCAGGTCACGCACGTACTGGCTGTCGTCACGAATGCCGTCCAGGTAGAAGTCGTTGCCCGCTTCGAAACCACGAATGCGCACGCTGTCGAAGCGTGTATCGGCGCCGCTGCTGACGTTGGGAATGCCGCTCAGCGCGGTGCCCAGGTCGTTGGTGCCGTAGTCCATGACATTGGCGGTCTTCACCGAGTCGATGGCCTGGGGCACATAGCGCACCGGGGTGGCGGTGCGGGTGGCGGTTGCGGTGTCCTTGACCCGTGGATCATCGGCGTCGGTTTCGGCGCTGATGGCGGTCGCTGGCAAGGTGGTGGGCGCGGCGTAACTGCAAGTGGCGGACAACAGGGCGCTGAGCCCCAGGGTCAGGGGCGTGAGGCGCAAGTGGGTTGGCATGTGGAACGCATCCGAAGGGCAGGGTGATTCGAAGCGTTAATGATAATGCGTTGCATTTGCTGATGTGAGTGTCGTATTAAGAAGTTCCCCGGGACGATTGTTTCAATTTGTTTCTTGTTTGTGTCGGTTCAGTGTCATTGTCGATACGAAGCCGGACCGAGGCATTCGACCGGTTCTTGAAACACACTGAACCCGGCGCCGGGGTTTTTTCCGGCGTGCCCGGGGTCTAGGCTGCGACCCATTCCCTTGTCCTGACGTTGCCGGAGCGCGCCATGTCTGCTGCCACCCTTCATTACATCTACGACCCATTGTGCGGTTGGTGCTACGGCGCCAAGCCGCTGGTGCAGGCGGCGCAGGCGGTGTTGCCAGTGATTGCCCACGGGGGCGGCATGATGACCGGGGCCAACCGCCAGCCGGTGTCGCCGCAGTTGCGTGACTACGTGATGCCCCACGACCGGCGGATTGCCGAGTACAGCGGCCAGCCTTTCGGCGAGGCGTACTTTGAAGGGCTGCTACGGGACCACACGGCCGTGTTCGATTCTGCGCCGCCTATTGCTGCGGTGCTCGCCGCCGAGGCCTTGGCGGGGCGCGGGCTCGAGCTGCTCGGGCGTTTGCAGACGGCCCACTATCAGGAAGGCCGCCGCATTGCCGACCACGACGTGCTGCTGGAGTTGGCCGTGGCCCTGGGGTTGCCTGCCGAGCCCTTCAGCGTCGCATTCGAGCACGCCCTGGCCCATGAGCTGGAGGGCCATATCAAGGCCAGTCGGCAGTTGTTGGCCCGTGTTGGTGGCCAGGGTTTCCCGACCCTGGTCCTGGAGCGAGACGGGCAGCGCCAGGTGCTTGATATCAGCCCCTGGCTGGGCAAACCCGATGAGTTTGCCGCCTGGTTGCAGGGGGCGATCGGCTCGACACCGAGCCAGGTGTCCTCCCAATCCCCGGCCTGTGGCTTGGACGGTTGCGCGTAATAACCCTACCCAACGAAGAAGGAGTGACCCATGGATAACCTGGCCTTGATCAAAAGCACCTACGAAGGTGCCAACTCCCAGGAAAACGCCAAGAACACCGCTGCGGCCCTGGCACCGGATGCGCGCTGGACCGAAGCCGCGGGGTTCCCACTGGCGGGCACCTACGTCGGCTTCGACGCCATTGTGGAAAATGTTTTCAAACGCCTGGCCAGTGATTGGGAGGGGTTTGCCTTCAACGTGGAGAGTTATGTGGCCCAGGGCGACAAGGTATTCGCCTATGGCAATTACAGCGGCGTGTTCAAGGCGACGGGGCGGCCAATGAACGCCCGAGTGGCCCATTTATGGACACTCAAGGATGGCAAAGTTACTCATTTTGAGCAGTTTGTGGACAGCCATACCGTGCAACTGGCCATGGCCGATCGGTGAATTCTTAGAATATTTTCACCTATTCAAAGACGATTCACGAAATTGACACAGGGTTCAGGGCGCGGATAGGATTCGCGCCAACGCCTGTGGCCAAGAGCCATATATCAGAATAATAAAAGGCCCGCCGCGATGATTCGCGGGCGGGCCTTTTTGTTTTTTGAGCAGGAACAAGAGCGTCCAAACGCCATTTCTGTCCGGGTACACAGCGCGCCATCAACCCGTAATAAGGAAAACAAAATGTTGAACAAGCGGATCGGTCTGATCGCACTGGGGATTCTGAGCGCTACTCAAGCCATGGCTAACGACCAAGCTGAGTCCAAGGGTTTTGTAGAAGACAGCAGCCTGAAAGTGCTGCTGCGCAATGCCTACATCAACCGTGACAAGAAAGACGGCAATGATGACCAACGTGAATGGGGCCAAGCGGCCATCGGCACGTTCTCCTCGGGCTTCACCCAAGGCACCGTTGGCGTGGGCGTTGACGCCTTCGGCCTGTACGGCCTGCGCCTGGACCGCGGCAGCCACGCTGGCGGCGCCGGTATCGACTTCTTCAAACCCAGCGAAGGCGGCAACAAGTCCCCTGCGGGCGACCTGGCCAAGGCTGGCGCTGCAGTGAAATTCCGCGTGTCCAACACCGTGCTGGCCTACGGCGACCAGATGCCTGAGCTGCCGGTGCTGAACTACGACAGTTCGCGCCTGCTGCCAGAAAGCTACACCGGCACCCTGATCACCTCCAAAGAAATCGACGGCTTGGTACTGAACGCCGGTCGCTTCACTGCCGAATCGCGCAAGAGCGCTGAAGGCCGTGACAGCGGTGGCCTGAAGTCCATCAACGTATTGGGCGGCAGCTACCAGTTCACCGAACAGTTCAAAGGCGCGCTGTACGCTTCCGACGTCGAAGACGTGCTGAAGAAGCAGTACGTGAACCTGAACTACGTGTTCCCGCTGGCCACCGATCAGTCCCTGACCCTGGACTTCAACGGCTACCGCACCAAGCTGGACAAGTCGTTTGCCGAAGACGCGCGCCGGCGGCCAGGACAACAAGATCTGGAGCCTGGCAGCGACCTTCGCCACTGGCCCGCACTCCTTCACCGTGGCGCACCAGCGCAGCACCGGCGACAGCCACCTGGGCTACGCCTACGGCGGTTACCAGAAAGGCCAGAACTACATTGGCGACGGTGGCAACACCATCTTTCTGGCCAACTCCTACTGGTCCGACTTCAACGCTGAAGACGAGCGCAGCTGGCAGTTGGGCTACGGCCTGGACTTCGGTTCGTTCGGCGTGCCTGGCCTGAGCTACAACCTGGCTTACGTGCGTGGCGACAACATCACCACCGCCGACAGCACCGGTGGTACCGAGCGCGAAATCTTCAACCAGTTCAAGTACGTGGTCCAGGCCGGTCCGGCCAAAGACCTGAGCGTGCGTGTACGCAGCTCGATCCTGCGCGTGTCGCAGAAATCCAGCGCCTACAACAGCAGCGGCAACGAACTGCGTGTGTTCGTCGACTACCCGATCAACGTGTTCTGATGAACGCCTGATCGTGGCCTGATACCAGGGCCGCAGTAAAAAAGCCCC
>NZ_JALQCX010000039.1:0-125193 GCF_023241665.1 Pseudomonas morbosilactucae
CCCGGCCTGCCTGTACCAAGGTCCCCGAAACTGGGTAGTGATGAGGTTATTGCAGAGGGCGTGCCAGTTTTCTCCGCGGGCGCGTTTATTCTTCGCCTGAGTGCCGCAAAGCCCCGGAATACGGGGCTTTTGCGTTTTCGAAGGCAAGGCTTTCGGATATGAAGATCCACTGCGCCGCCGCTGTCGGCGTGCCCGATCGAGGTTCACGGCGCCTTCAGGCAGTGCAGGCAGCCCATTGCGGTGCACAAAAAAAATCGCGGGCAACCCCGGCTCCCGTAGGAGTGGGCTTGCCGCGATGGCGATGTGGCCGGTCAGTACGGCTTAGGCTTCATCGCCCTCGTCGTCATCACCGCCATCGACCTTCATTCCCAGCTCTTTGATCTTGCGAGTCAGGGTGTTACGGCCCCAGCCCAGCAGCACGGCGGCGTCGCGACGGCGGCCGGCGGTGTGCTTGAGGGCGGTCTCGATCATGATCCGCTCGAAGCTCGGCACGGCGCTGTCCAGCAGGCTCGATTGGCCGCGTGCCAGGGCCTGGTCGGCCCATTGGCGCAGGGCCTGTTCCCAGTTGGTCACTGGCGCCGAATCCTGAGGCAGGCTCAGCAGCTCCGGCGGCAGGTCGCTGATGTGCACTTCGCGTCCCGAAGCCATCACCGTGATCCAGCGGCAGGTGTTCTCCAGCTGACGCACGTTGCCCGGCCACGGCAGGTTCTTCAGGTATTCCTCGGTTTCGCTCTTCAGCAGCTTGGGCTCCACCGCCAGCTCCTGGGCGGCGCGGCTGAGGAAGTGCTTGGCCAGGGTCGGAATGTCTTCACGACGGTCCGACAGGCGTGGAATGTGGATGCGGATCACGTTGAGGCGGTGGAACAAGTCCTCACGGAATTTGCCTGCATGCACCAGGGTTTCCAGGTTCTGGTGGGTCGCCGCGATGATGCGCACGTCGACCTTGACCGGGGTGTGCCCGCCGACCCGGTAGAACTCGCCATCGGCCAGTACCCGCAGCAAACGGGTTTGGGTTTCGGCCGGCATGTCGCCGATTTCATCGAGGAACAGGGTGCCGCCGTCGGCTTGCTCAAAGCGTCCGCGCCGCAGATTGGCCGCGCCGGTGAAGGCACCTTTTTCGTGGCCGAACAGCTCGGACTCCATCAGGTCCTTGGGGATCGCCGCCATGTTCAGTGCAATGAACGGCGAGGCCGCCCGCGGGCTGTGGCGGTGCAGGGCGTGGGCCACCAGTTCTTTACCGGTACCGGATTCGCCGTTGATCAGCACGGTGATATTGGAGTGGCTCAGGCGCCCGATGGCACGAAACACTTCCTGCATCGCCGGTGCTTCACCGATGATTTCCGGGGTGCGGGCCAGGGTCGGAGCCACTTCCAGGCCTTGCTGTTCCTGGGCGTGCTGGTTGGCGCGCTTGACCAGGGAAACGGCTTCGTCGACGTCGAACGGCTTGGGCAGGTACTCGAAGGCGCCGCCCTGATAGGACGCGACAGCGCTGTCCAGGTCAGAGTGGGCGGTCATGATGATCACCGGCAGACGCGGGTGCAGCTCGCGAATCCGCGCCAACAGATCAAGGCCGCTGGCACCGGGCATACGGATGTCGGAGATGATCACGTCCGGCTGCTGGCGCGCCAGGCGACTCATCACCCCGTCGGCGCTGTCGAAGCTTTGGGTGGTCATGCCTTCCTGTTGCAAGGCTTTTTCCAGGACCCAGCGGATAGAACGGTCGTCATCGACGATCCACACGGTTTCACTACGGCTCATGTCGATGGGGCTCCTTGTTCCAGTGGCAGAAAGATCGAGAACGTGGTGTGGCCGGGATGGCTGTCACATTCGATCAGGCCCTGGTGCTGGCTGATGATGTTCTGAGTGATGGCCAGGCCCAGCCCGGTACCGTCCGGGCGGCCGCTGACCATGGGGAAGAAGAGGGTGTCTTGCAGCTCGGGCGGGATCCCCGGGCCGTTGTCGATGATTTCGATCTTGGTCACCAGGCGATGGCGCACATGGCCGATGGTGAACTGGCGCATGGTCCGGGTGCGCAGGCTGATGCGGCCCAGGCGCAACTCGTTCTGGCTGCTGATGGCCTGCATGGCGTTGCGCACGATGTTGAGCACCGCCTGGATCATCTGTTCGCGGTCGATCAATACATCGGGAATGCTTGGGTCGTAGTCGCGCACCAAAGTGATGCAACCCTGGCTTTCGGCTTCCACCAGGCTGCTGACCCGCTCCAGTACTTCATGGATGTTGGTCATGGCCAGGGACGGCAGCTTGTTGGAGCCCAGCATGCGGTCCACCAGGTTTCGCAGGCGGTCGGCCTCTTCGATGATGACGTTGGTGTAGTCCTTGAGGCTTTCTTCCGGCAGTTCCCGGGCCAGCAATTGGGCCGCGCCGCGAATCCCGCCCAGGGGGTTCTTGATCTCGTGGGCCAGGCCGCGCACCAGCATCTTGCTGGTTTCCTGCTTGGACAGCTGGGCCTCTTCCTTGGTGATACGCAACAGGCGATCACGGGGGTGGACTTCCAGCAGCAGCAGGGTTTCGCCGTTACTGAGGATCGGCGTCACCGCGTAGTCCACGGTCAGGGTCTGGCCGGTCAGGGCGGTGAGCATCGCTTCGCGCTTGGTAAAGGGGTGGGCCTGCTCGACAGCCTGGCGCAGGGAGCTCAGGGCTTCGGCCGATTCGGTGAACAGTTCGCTGATGAATTGCCCATGGCTGCGCTGGCCGCTGATGGCCAGGAGCATTTCCGCCGCCGGGTTCATGTACTCAAGGCGCAGGTCGGCATTGAGCAGGATGGTGGCGGTGGTCAGGTTGTCGAGGAGCAGCCTGTGCAGTTGGTCGCTGATGGTCATGGGTACTGGTTGACCTCTTTTGAAGCAAGACGATCCGGGGCCGGTCCCGGATCGCGCGCGCGGATAAAGCGCTGATGTGGGGAAAATGCAAAAACCAAACCAAGGCTCCGAAAAGAAGCGTTAAAAGCCTGAAACAGGCGTTTGAGGCTCGATTGCGTGGCGTCCGTCCGGCTTTTCAGCGGTTTTTCGACCCAAAATGGGCAGTCGGGTGCCACGGGGTGCAATGGATTGCACCAATATAGTGCCGTTAGCTGAACGGCGTTGAAAAAGGCTCCGGTTCCTGTGCTTGCCCGGCTTTATCGGCGACGGGCCCGCTGCAGATGGAATACCTCGGGCTCGCTCTGTTGCACGACCTGCTCACCCTCCAGTACCTGCACCTCCAGGCTATGCCGGCCGCGGTCGACATCCACCAACGACAGGTGGGTCTGCTGGCTGGGGCGGGTGTAAGGCCGGCCATCGAGCAGCAGGCGCAGGCGGTGCTCGGGGCGCAGTGCGGGGTGCAGTTTGATATCGACGCTGACGCGGCCGTTGTTGGCGCGCAGGGTCGTGGGCAGGTTGCGTATCTCCAGTACGGAATACACAGGGTCGGCGGCGTCTACGTGGCGGTGGCTCTCGGCGCTGGCCGGCAAGCTGGCCAGCATCAGGCAAAAAAGATAAATGCGCATGGAAGGTCGGTCTCTGGCTGTGCAGCCGTCATCTCTTGTTTGGGTGCGGATTGACCATAGAGTAGCGACAAGGCTCGGGGCGGCAGCCTTAACCTTTGCTCACACAATGGGTGAAAATCGCCCATAAAAAAGGCCTCCCGAAGGAGGCCTCTCGTTACGCCGCTTGCGCGAGCGCGACTGGATTAGCAGCTGTAGTACAGCTCGTATTCCAGTGGGTGTACGAAGGTGCGTACTTTGATTTCTTCTTCGCTTTTCAGTTCGATGTAAGCATCGATGAAGTCGTCGCTGAAAACGCCGCCTTTGGTCAGGAACGCACGACCTTTGTCCAGCTCTTCCAGGGCTTCTTTCAGGCTGCCGCAAACTTGTGGAATCTCTTTGGCCTCTTCAGGCGGCAGGTCATACAGGTTTTTGTCAGCAGCGTCGCCAGGGTGGATCTTGTTCTGGATGCCGTCCAGGCCAGCCATCAGCAGTGCAGCGAAGCCCAGGTACGGGTTGGCTGCTGGATCCGGGAAGCGAGCTTCGATACGGCGAGCGCGTGGGCTGGACACGTAAGGAATACGGATCGAGGCGGAACGGTTACGGGCCGAGTAGGCCAGCATCACTGGAGCTTCGAAACCTGGGACCAGACGCTTGTAGGAGTTGGTCGACGGGTTGGTGAAGCCGTTCAGGGCCTTACCGTGCTTGATGATGCCGCCGATGAAGTACAGGGCGGTGTCGGACAGGCCGGCATAGCCTTCGCCAGCGAAGGTGTTCTTGCCATCTTTGGCGATGGACAGGTGAACGTGCATACCCGAGCCGTTATCGCCGTACAGAGGCTTAGGCATGAAGGTTGCGGTGCGGCCGTAAGCGTCAGCCACGTTGTGTACGCAGTACTTCAGGGTCTGAACTTCGTCAGCCTTGGCTACCAGGGTGTTGAACTTCACGCCGATTTCGTTCTGGCCGGCAGTCGCCACTTCGTGGTGGTGAACTTCGATGACCAGGCCCATTTCTTCCATGGCGTTGCACATGGAGGTACGGATTTCGTGGTCGTGGTCGAACGGCGGAACTGGGAAGTAGCCGCCTTTGACGCCTGGACGGTGGCCTTTGTTGCCGCCTTCCACGTCCTGGTCGGACATCCACGAGCCTTGCTCGGAGAAGATTTTGAACATGGAGCCAGAGATGTCGGACTTGAACTTCACTTCGTCGAAGATGAAGAACTCAGGCTCTGGACCTACAAATACGGTGTCACCGATACCGGTGGACTTCAGGTATTCCTCGGCACGCTTGGCGATCGCACGTGGGTCGCGGTCGTAGCCTTGCATGGTCGAAGGCTCGATCACGTCGCAAACCAGGATCAGGGTCGGCTCTTCGGTGAACGGGTCCAGCACGGCAGTGCTGTCGTCCGGCATCAGGATCATGTCGGAGGCTTCGATGCCTTTCCAGCCAGCGATGGAGGAACCGTCGAACATTTTGCCTTCTTCGAAGAAGGCGTCATCCAGCGCGTCGCGAGCCGGCATGGTCACGTGGTGCTGAGTGCCTTTGGTATCCGTGAAGCGCAGATCAATCCACTTGACGTCATGATCTTTGATGAGTTGAACCGACTTCGACATATGTCCTCCGGGGTGGCTTCGGGCTAAGTAGTGGAGTGCCCTTAGAATGTGGGTGATGCCGGCGCGAATACTCTGCCAAGGCAACCTGCCTCACAAGGGAGCAAATTGCATGCCAGTGCCCCGAGTTGGGTTTTTTGCCCCAAATCCACGCATATAAAGGCTAATTGGCCTGGATTTGGATTTTTAGCGCACCGCAATGTGGCGCTGGATTCTGAAAATGACCTGTTTTGGTGCGACTAAAACCAACTGCACATTAACTGGTTAAACCTTGAGCAATTTCCGCTATAATCCGCGCCCCCCTTTTTCGGCTGGCCCTGCGCGCGCTGTTTTCATGAAACTAATAGTTAAAGTTTTCCCGGAAATCACCATTAAGAGCCGCCCGGTACGGATGCGTTTCATCCGCCAGTTGGCCAAAAACATCCGTGCCGTGCTCCGCGATCTGGACCCGGCTGTGGTGGTCAATGGTGTGTGGGACAACCTTGAATTGGAAACCGCCCTCAGTGACCCCAAAGCCTTGAAGGAGCTGACTGAGCGCCTGACGTGCATGCCGGGTATCGCGCATTTCCTGCAGGTCGACGAGTACCTGCTGGGCGACTTCGACGACGTCGTTGCCAAGTGCAAGCAGCACTTCGGCGATGCCTTGCCCGGGAAGATTTTTTCCGTGCGTTGCAAGCGCGCCGGCAAGCACGAATTCAGCTCCATGGACGTGGAAAAATACGTCGGCAGCCAGCTGCGTCGTCAGTGCGGCGCCGCCGGGATTTCCTTGAAAGACCCGGAAATCGAAGTGCGTATGGAAATTCGCGACCAACGGTTGTTCGTGATCCATAGCCAGCACAACGGCCTGGGCGGCTACCCGCTGGGTGCCCTGGAACAGACCCTGGTGTTGATGTCCGGCGGTTTCGATTCCACGGTGGCGGCCTACCAGATCATGCGCCGCGGCCTGATGAGCCACTTCTGCTTCTTCAACCTGGGCGGGCGTGCCCACGAATTGGGCGTGATGGAAGTCGCGCACTATATATGGAAGAAGTACGGCAGCTCCCAGCGCGTGCTGTTTGTCAGCGTGCCGTTCGAGGAAGTCCTGGGGGAAATCCTCGGTAAAGTCGACAACAGTCATATGGGCGTCATTTTGAAGCGTATGATGTTGCGCGCGGCGTCCCGAATCGCCGATCGCCTGGAGATCGACGCGCTGGTGACCGGCGAGGCGATTTCCCAGGTGTCGAGCCAGACGCTGCCCAACCTGTCGGTGATCGACTGTGTGACCGAGAAGCTGGTATTGCGCCCGCTGATCGCCAGCCACAAGCAGGACATCATCGACCTAGCGCAGGAAATCGGCACCGCCGACTTCGCCAAGCACATGCCCGAGTATTGCGGGGTCATCTCGGTGAACCCCAAGACCCACGCCAAGCGTCCGCGTGTGGAGCATGAAGAGAAAGAATTCGACATGGCGATTCTGGAGCGTGCGCTCGAGAACGCCAAACTGGTACCGATCGATCGGGTGATCGACGAGTTGGGCCAGGATTTGCAGATTGAAGAAGTCAGCGAGGCGTTGGCCGGTCAGATCGTCATCGACATCCGTCACCCGGATGCCGAGGAAGATGACCCGCTGCAACTGGCTGGCGTCGAAGTACAAGCGATGCCGTTCTATGCACTGAACGCGCGCTTCAAGGAACTGGACCCTACTCGCCAGTACCTGCTGTATTGCGACAAAGGCGTGATGAGTCGCCTGCATGCTCACCATTTGCTCAGTGAGGGGCATGCCAATGTGCGCGTTTATAGACCGAGCTAAGTGCCCGGGGATGTTTGCCTGTGGCCTGCGTCACCGGCCCCCCGACGCCGCCGCCAAGCTGTAACGGCAAGGCCTGACTCTATTGTTAATCGCTGCCATCTGTTGTCAGCACACCGAATCCTCTGATCGAGATACACAAGTGATCGAAAATCTACGCAACATCGCCATCATTGCTCACGTTGACCATGGTAAAACCACCCTGGTAGACAAACTCCTGCGTCAATCCGGCACCCTGGAGCGCAACGAGCTCAACGACGAGCGCGTGATGGACTCCAACGACCAGGAAAAAGAGCGCGGTATTACCATTCTGGCGAAAAACACCGCCATCAACTGGAACGGCTACCACATCAACATCGTGGACACCCCGGGCCACGCCGACTTCGGCGGTGAAGTTGAGCGCGTAATGTCGATGGTTGACTCCGTGCTGCTGCTGGTCGACGCCCAAGACGGCCCTATGCCGCAAACCCGTTTCGTGACCAAGAAGGCGTTCGAAGCCGGCCTGCGTCCGATCGTGTGCATCAACAAGGTTGACCGTCCAGGCGCGCGTCCGGACTGGGTTCTGGACCAGATCTTCGACCTGTTCGACAACCTGGGTGCCACCGAAGAACAGCTGGACTTCAAAGTCGTCTACGCCTCGGCCCTGAACGGTATTGCCGGTCTGGACCACAACGACATGGCTGAAGACATGACCCCGCTGTACCAGTCGATCGTCGACAACGTACCCGCGCCGTCTGTTGACCGTGATGGTCCGTTCCAGATGCAAATCTCCGCTCTGGACTACAACAGCTTCCTGGGTGTTATCGGTGTTGGCCGTATCGCTCGCGGTACCGTCAAGCCGAACACTCCGGTCGTGGCTATCGGTGCCGACGGCAAGAAGCGCAACGGTCGTATCCTGAAGCTGATGGGTCACCACGGTCTGCACCGTGTGGACGTTGAAGAAGCAGCTGCAGGCGACATCGTGTGCATCAGCGGTATGGACTCGCTGTTCATCTCCGACACCCTGTGCCACCCGGATACCGTCGAGGCGATGAAGCCTCTGACCGTTGACGAGCCAACCGTTTCCATGACCTTCCAGGTCAACGACTCGCCATTCTGCGGTAAAGAAGGCAAGTTCGTGACGTCCCGTAACATCAAGGAACGTCTGGACAAAGAGCTGCTGTACAACGTTGCACTGCGCGTTGAAGAAGGCGACTCGGCTGACAAGTTCAAGGTTTCCGGCCGTGGTGAGCTGCACCTCTCGGTACTGATCGAAACCATGCGTCGCGAAGGCTTCGAAATGGCTGTAGGCCGTCCAGAAGTGATCATCCGTCTGGTTGACGGCGTGAAGCACGAACCGTTCGAAAACGTCACCATCGACCTGCCGGAAGAATCCCAAGGCAAGGTCATGGAAGAGATGGGCCTGCGTAAGGGCGACCTGACCAACATGGTGCCGGATGGCAAAGGCCGTGTTCGTCTGGAATACAACATCCCTGCTCGCGGTCTGATCGGTTTCCGTAACCAGTTCCTGACCCTGACCAACGGTGCTGGCATCCTGACCTCGATCTTCGACCGTTACGACGTGATGAAGTCCGGCGACATGTCCGGCCGTCAGAACGGCGTTCTGGTTTCGGTTGAAACCGGCAAGGCGCTGACCTACTCCCTGGAAACCCTGCAGGCTCGTGGCAAGCTGTTCGTTGAACACGGCCAAGAGATCTACAACGGTCAAATCGTTGGCCTGAACAGCCGCGACAACGACCTGGGCGTCAACCCTACCAAGGGCAAGAAGCTCGACAACATGCGTGCTTCGGGTAAAGACGAAACCATCGCTCTGGTTCCACCTGTTCGCTTCACCCTGGAACAGGCTCTGGAATTCATCCAGGACGACGAGCTGTGTGAAGTGACTCCTAAGTCCATCCGTCTTCGCAAGAAGATCCTGGACGAAAGCGAGCGCACCCGCGCTGCCAAGAAAGCCAAGGCATAAGCTTTAGCCCCGGCTAAAAAAACGCCCCCCGACCGCAAGGTCGGGGGCGTTTTTGTTTGTCTGGCGAAAACACCGGCCGAGGCGGGCGCCAATCAACGGCGCGCCGGCTTTGGGTTAGAAGCGTTCCAGGGTCCGGCGCCCGTCTCGCGTTCCACTGCCTTGGGCTTGTAGGCGCAGTAACCTGGGCGTGGGCCGATGCGCGGGTGGTTGCGGCAGGTATCCGGGCGCTTGTCATAAATGGTGCACAGGCGGCTCTTACGATCCAGATACAGGCAGTCGTTGTTGCTCATGCGCTGCAGGGTGAAGATCTCGGACTTCTGGTTGTAGCGCTCGACAATGCCTTCTTTCTGCAGGCGCTTGGCGATGTTCTTCGGCGGATCGCCAAGCTCGAACTCATCGACGATGCCGATGCGCACCAGGTCTTTGATCTTCACTTCCACCGGCAGCGTGCAGCAGCTGGAAACGCAGGAACCGCACATGGGCGCGGTGAATTTGGCCCAGGTATCGAGTCGGTCGATTTCCGCGGCGGCGATCAGGTTGGGCTTCATCATGGGGCGTTTCCAGCGTGTTTCAGGGCGCGCGATCATACCGGGACTGGTGAAATTTTAAACAGCCTTTTGACGGATATTTCTGATCGGTGCCAAGGACATTTCCTCTCGGCACGGCATCTGCATCTTTTTAGCCGTCGCCGACAGGGAGATCGGGTCACTGACCGGGCCTTGGCAAAAAAGCGCCGAACCAGAGCCTTTGCCTCCTGTCAGACCGACTAGGCTCAGACCATTCCATGCTCACTGTCTATCTCGCTCGAGGTCGTATCGATGACTCAGGAACCACTAGTTCGCGACGCAGAGGTGGCCGCATTCCGCGAAGCCGTCTTGACCAAACTCACTTACGCGGTGGGCAAGGACCCGGATCACGCCTTTGACCATGACTGGTTTGAAGCCATCGCTCTCGCGGCCCGTGATCACATGGTCGAACACTGGATGGACCACACGCGGCAGATCTACCGCAAAGGCCAGAAGCGTGTGTATTACCTCTCCCTGGAATTCCTCATCGGCCGTCTGCTCTACGACAGCCTGAGCAACCTCGGGTTGCTGGACGTGGCCCGCGAAGCCCTCACCGAACTGGGTGTGGACCTGGAGCGCATTCGCTTGCTGGAGCCCGACGCGGCCCTAGGCAACGGCGGCCTCGGGCGCCTGGCGGCGTGCTTTATGGAAAGCATGTCGACCCTGGGCATTGCCGGCCACGGCTACGGCATTCGTTACGAGCACGGGTTGTTCCGCCAGGCCATCGTCGATGGCTGGCAGCAGGAACAGACCGAGCACTGGCTGGATTTCGGCAACCCCTGGGAGTTCGAACGCCCGGAGGTGATCTACCCCATCGGCTTTGGCGGCGGCGTGGAAACCGTGACCGACGAGGCCGGCCACACCAAGCAAGTCTGGACGCCGGGGGAAACCGTGCGCGCCGTGGCCTATGACACGCCCGTGGTGGGCTGGCGCGGGGCCAGTGTCAACACCTTGCGCCTGTGGCGAGCGCGGGCCATGGAAGATTTGCACCTGGAGCGTTTCAACGCCGGCGACCACTTGGGCGCGGTGGCGGAAGTGGCTCGGGCCGAAAGCATCTCCCGGGTGCTGTACCCGGCTGACAGCACCGAAGCGGGGCAGGAACTGCGCCTGCGCCAGGAATACTTCTTTGTCTCGGCGTCCCTGCAAGACCTGCTGCGCCGGCACAAAAACATGCACGACTCGGTGCTCAGCCTCGGCGAGCACGCGGCCATCCAGCTCAACGACACGCACCCGTCGATCGCTGTGGCCGAACTGATGCGCCAACTGGTGGACTTGCACGGCATTGCCTGGGAAGCGGCGTGGCAAGTCACCGTCGAAACCCTGTCCTACACCAACCACACCCTGCTGCCCGAAGCCCTGGAAACCTGGCCGGTGGGCCTGATGGAGCGCATGCTGCCGCGGCACATGCAGATCATCTACCTGATCAACGCCCAGCACATCGATTCGCTGCGGGCCAAGGGCATCCACGACTTTGACGTGTTGCGCGCGGTGTCGCTGATCGAAGAAGACAACGGCCGCCGAGTGCGCATGGGCAACCTGGCGTTCCTCGGGTCCCACAGCGTCAACGGTGTGTCCGGGCTGCACACCCAGCTGATGCGCAGCACGGTGTTTTCCGAGCTGCATAAACTCTATCCCGATCGAATCAACAACAAGACCAACGGCATCACCTTCCGCCGCTGGCTGTACCAGGCCAATGCCGAACTGACCTCGATGATGGTCGATGCCCTGGGCCCTGAGCTGCTGGATAACCCCGAGGCGTTGTTGATCGGGCTGGAACCCTTTGCCGAGAAGGCCGGCTTTCGCAAGCAGTTTGCCGAGCAGCGGTTGCACAGCAAGCGGGCGCTGGCGGCGATCATCCATGAGCGCCTGGGGATTGCGGTCAACCCGGCGGCAATGTTCGACGTGCAGGTCAAGCGCATCCACGAGTACAAGCGCCAGTTGCTCAACCTGCTGCACACCGTGGCGCTGTACCAGGCCATTCGTGCCGAGCCGGAAATCGACTGGGTGCCACGGGTGAAGATCTTCGCCGGCAAGGCGGCGGCCAGCTATCACCAGGCCAAGCTGATCATCAAGCTGACCAACGACATTGCCCGTACCGTCAACAACGACCCCACCGTGCGCGGCCTGCTCAAGGTGGTGTTCCTGCCCAACTACAACGTCAGCCTGGCGGAAAGCATCATTCCAGCGGCGGACCTGTCGGAGCAGATTTCCACCGCCGGCTTCGAGGCCTCGGGCACCAGCAATATGAAGTTCGGCCTCAATGGCGCCCTGACCATCGGCACCCTGGACGGCGCCAACGTGGAAATGTGCGAGCAGGTGGGGGCCGAGCATATGTTTATCTTCGGCCTCAGCGCCCAGCAGGTGGAGGCACGCAAGCGCAATGGCGAGTTCAGTGCGGCCCCGGACATCGCCGCGTCCCATCGCCTCAACGACGTGTTGCAGGCGATCCGCGGCGGGGTGTTCTCGCCGGATGACCCGTCGCGCTACACCGGCTTGATTGATTCGCTGATCCAGTACGACCGCTTTCTGGTCTGTGCCGACTTCGATTCCTACTGGAGTGCCCAGGCCCGGGTCGAGGAGCGCTGGCACGACTCCAAGGAGTGGTGGCGCTCGGCAGTGCTCAACAGCGCGCGCATGGGCTGGTTCTCCTCGGACCGGACCATTCGCGAGTACGCCACGGAAATCTGGAAAGCCCTGGAGTAACCCGGGCGCGGATTTTTGCTGGTAAGTGTGCGCAAGGCCCAACGACAGTTGGGCCTTGTCGATATACTGAGCGCCAGTTTTGACCTGCCGCAGCAGTGCCTCTTGTCACCATCGTCCCCCACCGTACCTGCCTGATCGGCAGGCGCCGGCTGGTCGGTGAGGGCGCCAGTGCTGCCCGCAGGTCTTCAAACGCCGACGCCTCTTGCGGCGGGCCGCTTAGGGATATCGACCATGCAATGGATTTTCATACTGACGGGGCTGGTGCTGGGCGGAGTGCTCGGTGAGTCCTTCAGCGGTGTGCTGATCGGCGCTTTGCTGGGGCTGGGCCTTGGCCAAGCCCTGCGTCTGACGGCCTTGAGTGCCCAGGCGGCAAAGCAGCAAGAGGAGCTGGACCAGGCGCGGCAAGCGGTGCTGAACCTGGGCCAACGCCTGGGCGCCCTGGAGGCGGCCACTTCACCGGCTGACGCTGCATCTACGGCGCCCAGCGTCAGCGCGGCCGCCGAGCCTGTGCCTGAGCCACGCTCGCCCATTGTCCAGGCACCGCCAGCGGTCGACCCGCAACCCGCCAGTTCCGGCCTGGTGTGGGTACTGCCGGCAGAACTCGAACCCCAGACCCGCGCGCCTGCAGAGGCCAGTCAGCCGTTGCCGGCTAACATCTGGACCCCGCAGCCAGCGGCCCAGGATGCGTCGCCCACACCCCGTGAAACGCCGCCACCGCCCCTTCGTCCAGCCGCGTCCATGCAGCGTGAAGAGCCTCTTGAAGGGCCCCCGCGTGCGGCTCCGGCCATCGTCCTCGAACCGAACCTGATCGAGCGCGCCATCGAAGGGGCGCGCAACTGGCTGTTTGGCGGCAACACCGTGTTGCGGGTGGGGGTGCTGCTGTTGTTCCTTGGCCTGGCCTTCCTCTTGCGCTACGCCACTGAAGGCATGGTGGTGCCGATCGAAGTGCGTTACGCCGGGGTCGCCGCTTGCGCTTTGGGCTTGTTGGGGCTGGGTTGGTGGCTGCGACTGCGCAACAGCTATTACGCCTTGATGCTGCAAGGCACGGGGATCGCGGTGCTGTACCTGACGGTGTTCGCCGCCATGCGCCTGCATCCGCTGTTGGACCCGGGCGCGGCCCTCGGTCTGTTGGTGGCGGTCACGCTGTTCTCGGCCATCCTGGCGGTGACTCAGGACGCCTTGGGCCTGGCTGCGGCGGCGGCCCTGGGCGGGTTCGCTGCCCCCATCCTCACGTCCACCGGCGCGGGCAGCCATGTGGCGCTGTTCAGTTATTTCGCTCTGCTCAATGCCGGGATCCTCGCCATTGCCTGGTTCAAGGCCTGGCGCCTGCTCAACCTGATCGGTTTTGTCGGCACCTTCGGCATCGGCTTCGCCTGGGGCTTGAGGTCCTACACCCCTGAGTTGTTGTGGAGCACCGAGCCGTTCCTGATTCTGTTCTTTGTCATGTACCTGCTGATCGGCCTGCTGTTCGCCCGGCGCAAGCTGCTGGAACTCAGCGATGCCCCCGCGGACGACAGTCGCCAGGCGCTGCTGCACTGGTCGGCCCGCAAGGGTGACTACGTCGATGGCAGCATGCTGTTCGGCCCGCCGCTGGTGGGCTTTGGCTTGCAATGGGCGCTGGTCCAGCACTTGGAGTTCGCCACCGCCTTCAGCGCTCTGGCGCTGGGCCTGATCTACATGGGGCTGGCCCGTTGGTTGTCCGGCGGCCGTGCCTTGCTGCTGGGGGAAACCTGCCTGGCCCTGGGGGTGATCTTTGCCAGCCTGGCCATTCCCCTGGGGTTGGATGCCCGCTGGACCAGCGCGGCCTGGGCAGTGGAGGGTGCGGGCATCTTCTGGCTCGGCCTGCGTCAGCAACGGCCCTTGGCCCGTGTCTTCGCTTTGCTGCTGCAGGTCGGTGCGGCCCTGGCGTTTCTCAGTGAATTGCGCCCGGGTGAGGGCAGCCTGCTCGACGGCGCGCCTCTGGGGGCCTTGCTGCTGGGGGTGGCCCTGCTGTTCAGCTTCCTGCAACTGCGCAAGGCCCAGCCTGAACACGTGGCGAGCTGGGAACTGGCAGTGGCGCCGATGCTCGCTGTCGCTGGCTTGAGCTTTGTCTACCTGCTGGCACCGCTGTTCCTGCAGGTCCATGGCACGGCCATTAGTTGGGCCCTGGCGGGCTTGGTGACCCTGGTGGCCGGCCTGCGCCTGCAATCGAGGACTTTCCTGTTCAGTGCTTTTGCCGTGCAACTGCTGGGCGGGGCCTTGTTCCTGTTGCGCCTGCAAGGTGCCGACGGCGACTCGGCGGCGGTGTTCAGTGCCGGTTGGAGCGGGCTGCTGAGCGCCTCGCTGATTGGTCTGGCGCTGATCGGCGGCATGCTTCTGGCGGCCCGTGACGACATGGTGCGCAACGACCCGCGGCTGCTGCGCGGGTTGTCGGTGGTGCTGCTGGCCGGTTTATTGATGATCAACCTGGCGGTGCTGTTCGTCCTGCCTTGGCGCACGGCCAGCGGTGTCTGGGCCGCCAGTGGTGTGCTGATCATCTGGCTGAGCCTGTACCTGCAACAACGCGCGAGCTTTGTGTTTGGCCTGCTGTTGCAGGTGATCGGCGGCGTGGCTTTCCTGTTGGCCAGTGCCGATTGGTTCGGCCCGTTGCCGGGCGAGGGGTTGCGACCCCTGGCCAATATGAACTTCGGCACGCCGCTGGTGCTGGCCTTGGCGGCACTGGTGGGTGCCTGGCGCTTGCAACGCGGCGACCAGGGTTCGGCGTTCGCCACCTTGCCCCTGGGGCGCCTGTCCGATCTGTTGCTGGCCTGGGGCGCCAGCTGGTGGGTCCTGGCCTTGGTCAGGGAAGTGCTGGTGTTCGCCCCGCCGCACCTGCAAGGGACCTTGTTGTTGCTGGTCGCCGCTGTCAGCGTGGCGCTCTGCACACTGCTGGCAGCGCGTTTGAAGTGGCCGTCCCTCGGGCTGCTCAGCGGACTGTTGATGCCGGCTGCGTTGCTGGTGCTGCTGAGTGCCTGGCAGGGCCGCTATCACCCGGCGGCGGATGTCGGTTGGCTGGTCTGGCCGCTGCTGTTCGCTGTGCATTTCTTCAGCCTGCGGCGCCTGGCGACAATGCTGCCGGCCCAGGTGCTGAGCGCCGCCCATGTGCTGGGCTGCTGGATGCTGCTCGGGGTCCTGGCCCTGGAGCTGCGCTACGGCTTGTTGCTGTTGTCCGAGCACTACAACGCCTGGCGCTGGCTGGGCTGGGCGCTGCTGCCGAGCCTGTACCTGGTGCTGATGGCGACGCCGCGCAGCCTGCCTTGGCCGGTGGCCGCCTACGCCCGTGAATACCGGGTGTACGCTGCGCTGCCTTTGGCGCTGCTGATGCTGGGCTGGTTCTGGCTGGCCAATCTGTTCAGCGATGGCAGTGCCGAGCCGTTGCCTTACCTGCCGCTGCTCAATCCGCTGGAACTGGGGCTGCTGTTTGCTGTGTTCGGTGTGTTTGTCTGGTCGCGCAGCGCGGCGCAGGTGCTGGCGATCCCGGCCGAGCGGGTCGAACGTATCAGCCAGGGGGTGGCGGCGTTGTCGTTGTTCGCCTTCTTTACCCTGCTGGTGATGCGCACCGCCCACCATTGGGGCGGTGTACCGTTCCAGGCGGATGCACTGCTGGAGTCGATGCTGGTGCAGGCGGGCTTGTCCATCGTCTGGACCCTGATTGCCCTGGGCCTGATGATCGGTGGGCATCTGCGCCACCGGCGCGAGGTCTGGCTGGTGGGCGCCGCGTTGATCGCGGTGGTGGTGGCCAAGCTGTTCCTGGTGGAATTGAGCAACCGCGGCGGGCTGGCGCGGATCGTGTCGTTTATCGGCGTGGGCGGTTTGCTGTTGGTGGTGGGTTACTTTGCCCCGCTGCCGCCCAAGCGCGCCGAAGCCGAGCCGGATCAAGCCGCGCCGGTCAATGCAAATGAAGGAGTGTCGTCTTGAGTCGGATGTCGAGCCTGGGCTGGTTGGGGGCTGTCGGGTTGTGTGTGGCGCTGTCGGCCACGGCCCAGGAAACACCGGGGGATTTTAAGTCCCAAGCGCCGTTGGCCCTGAGCGGGGAGGGGCCCTGGTACCGCCTCGACGTGCCGTTGGCGCTGCAACTGCATGCCAGCCACAGCGATTTGCGGGACATCCGGGTGTTCAACGCTGCCGGTGAGCCCCAGGCGTACGCCCTGGCCCGTCAGCAGGCGCAGACCACCGAACAGCGCAGCCTGCACGAGGTGAAGTGGTTCCCGCTGTACAACTCGGCCGAGGCCAGCGATGCCACGCCGAGCGTGCGCGTGCAGTCCAACGCCAACGGCACCCTGGTGGAAGTGCAACCCTCCACCCAATTGGAAGCCGGCGAGGAAGTGCTGCGTGGCTGGCTGCTGGACGCCAGTGGTATCCATGCACCATTGCAGCAACTGGTGCTGGACTGGACCAGCGAGCGTGATGGCTTCCAGAACTTCAGCATCGAAGCCAGTGACGACCTGCAGCATTGGCAAGCCTGGGGTGAAGGCCAGGTGGCCCGCCTATCGTTTGCTGATGAGCGCATCGAGCAGCATGAAGTCGGCCTGCCCGGGCAAACTGCGCGTTACCTGCGGCTGCTCTGGAACAGCCCCCAGCAGGCACCGGTGTTGACCTCGGTGCAACTGGAAAGCACCAGTACCAGCAGCGTGCCCTCGCCGCTGCAGTGGTCCCAGCCGTTGGCGGGGCAGACGGCCAAGGCCGGTGAATACACCTGGGAACTGCCCGCGGACTTGCCCCTGGAGCGTCTGCAAGTGGCGCTGGATCAGGCCAATAGCCTGGCTCCGGTAACCCTCTATGGCCGACAGAACAGCAGCCAGCCCTGGCAGGTGCTGACCAGCGGCCTGCTGTATCGCCTGACTCAGAATGGCCAGGACGTGCAACAGAACGAATTGCAGTTGGCGGGGCAGAAGTGGCGCCAGTTGAAGCTGGAAGTGGATGAGCGCGGCGGTGGCCTGGGTGCCCAGGCGCCGGCTTTGCGCTTTGCCGTGCGTGGTGTGCAGTTGGTGTTCCTGGCGCGGGGCGCGGGGCCTTATCGCTTGGCCCTGGGCAATCCGGCTGCGGGGCCGGCGAATCTGCCTTTGGCCACCCTGATTCCTGACTACAGCCCGCAGCGCCTGGCAGGCCTGGGCCAGGCCCGGGTCGAGGGCGCTCCGCAACAGGTTGCACCCGTCATTGCGGCAGTGCCGGTGGCGCCGACGACCGATTGGAAGAAGATCGGCCTGTGGACGGTGTTGTTGCTGGGCGTGCTGGCGCTGGCGGGCATGGCCTTCAGCCTGTTGCGCAAGCCGGTTGCCAAGCCCTAGGAATGACGTCGCCGCTGATCGTCGGCAAGGCGCTCCGGGGAGGGGGCGTTTTCACGGTTTCTGGCTAGCCTCAAGCGGGTGCATGAACTCAATCAGGCACTTCCCTGTCTGAGAGGAGGAAATGCGCCACGACTCGCGCTAAACTGCGCGGGTTTTTACCCCCCATTCCTCCGGAGCCGTCCATGTCCCGCGTTACCCTGAGTCGCTATTTGATTGAGCAGACCCGCAGCAACAACACTCCTGCCGATCTGCGCTTCCTGATCGAAGTGGTGGCGCGTGCTTGCAAGGAGATCAGCCACGCCGTGTCCAAAGGCGCCCTGGGTGGTGTTCTGGGCAGCATGGGCACTGAGAACGTGCAAGGCGAAGTGCAGAAGAAGCTCGACGTGATCTCCAACGAGATCCTGCTCGAAGCCAACGAATGGGGCGGTCACCTGGCCGGCATGGCGTCCGAAGAAATGGACAATGCCTACCAGATCCCGGGCAAATACCCGAAAGGCGCCTACCTGCTGGTGTTCGACCCACTGGACGGTTCGTCCAACATCGACATCAACGCACCGGTTGGCACCATCTTCTCGGTACTGCGCTGCCCTAACGAATACCTGAGCCAGAACGAAGCCCTGAACGAAAAGGCCTTCCTGCAGCCAGGCACCGAGCAGGTCGCTGCCGGTTACGCCATCTACGGCCCACAGACCATGCTGGTGCTGACCCTGGGCGACGGCGTCAAAGGCTTCACCCTGGACCGTGAAATGGGCAGCTTCGTGCTGACTCACGAAGACATCAAGATCCCGGAATCCACCCAGGAATTCGCCATCAACATGTCCAACGAGCGTCACTGGGAAGCCCCGGTCAAGCGCTACGTTGATGAGCTGCTGGCCGGCGACACCGGTCCACTGAAAAAGAACTACAACATGCGCTGGGTCGCAGCCATGGTGGCTGACGTGCACCGTATCCTGACCCGTGGCGGCCTGTTCATGTACCCACGTGACAGCCGCGAGCCGGAGAAACCGGGCAAGCTGCGCCTGATGTACGAAGCCAACCCGATGTCGTTCCTGGTGGAACAGGCCGGCGGCGCATCCACCGATGGTCACAAGCGCATTCTCGACATTCAGCCTGAAGGCCTGCACCAGCGTGTAGCGGTGTTCCTTGGCTCCAAGGAAGAAGTGGCTCGCGTCACCGCGTACCACAAGGAATAAAACATGGCCGCGCCCTGGCAGCCCTTGCTCGATTGGTGGTTCGGTTCAGCCGACAAACCAGCGGACATCGTGGCGGACAAGGGCCGGCTGTGGTTCGGCAAGCGTGACAGTCAGGACCTTGAGGCGCGTGAGCGCTTCGGGGCCCTGGTGGAACAGGCACTGGCCGGCGGATTGACCGAGTGGACGCAACGTCCCCAAGGTTGGCTGGCCCTGGTGCTGTTGCTCGATCAACTCCCACGAATGATCTTTCGCGACACCGCCCAAGCCTTCTCTGGTGACCCGCGTGCTCAAGCGCTGGTGGCCCAGGGCATCGCCGCGGATTTTGACCGGCAATTGCCGGCCATGCAGCGCAGCTTCATCTACTTGGTGTTCGAGCATTGCGAGCATCTGGCGGTGCAGAACGAAGGGGTTTCGCGTTTTGCCGCGTTGCACGATGAGCAACCGCTGGAAGACCGCGCCGTGTTCGCCGACCACCTGGATTACGCCGAACGGCACCAGAAAGTCATTGCCCGCTTCGGGCGCTTCCCCCATCGCAACGCCATCCTCGGCCGCGAATCCACCGCCGAAGAACGGGCCTTCCTGCGCGAGCCGGGCTCGCACTTCTGATCGTGACATCGACATCGCCGGCAAGCCGGCTCCTAGATCGCCGTTGTCGGTGATGCTAACCATTCACCCCTTGCTTGAAATCCCAACAGTCGCTTAAGTCGACAAACCGCTCCTACCCTTGTAGGAGCCGGCTTGCTGGCGATGGGGTGCCTTAGATGCGGAAGCTGCCCACCAGTTGCTTGAGGCGGGACGCTTGCTGCTCCAGGTCGGAGCAGGCGCGCAGGGTGGCCTGGAGGTTTTCCACGCCTTCCTGGTTGAGGGTGTTGATCTCGCTGATGTCGACGTTGATCGACTCCACCACGGCGGTCTGTTCTTCGGTGGCGGTGGCCACGGACTGGTTCATGCCGTCGATCTCGCCGATGCGCTGGGTCACGCTGAGCAGGCGCTCGCCGGCCTGGTTGGCGATGCCGACGCTGCTCTCGCTCTCGCGCTGGCTCTCGGTCATGGTGTTGACCGCCTCGCGTGCCCCCACTTGCAGCTCCTCGATCATCTTCTGCACTTGCTGCGCCGAGTCCTGGGTGCGGTGGGCGAGGTTGCGCACTTCATCGGCCACCACCGCAAACCCGCGTCCGGCTTCACCGGCCCGGGCGGCTTCGATGGCGGCGTTGAGGGCCAGCAGGTTGGTTTGCTGGGAGATGCTGGTGATGACTTCGAGAATCTGTCCGATGTTCACGGTGTTGCTGTTGAGGGTCTCGATGTTGCCGCAGGAGTCGCTGATCTTCGCCGACAGTTGATGCATGGCCGAGATGGTTTTATCCACCACTTGCTGGCCTTCTTCCGCCAGGCTGCGGGCGTCGCTGGAGTGCTGCGATGCCAGGGCCGCGTTCTGGGCGATTTCCTGGGCAGCGGCGCCGAGTTGGTTGATGGCTGCGGCCACGCTGTTGGTGCGCGAGGCTTGCTGGTCGGAATTGAACATCGACGAGTTGGAGGCCGCCACCACCCGCAGCGCCACTTCGTTGACCTGGCCGGTGGCCGAGGACACTTCGCGGATCGAGCCGTGGATGCGTTCGACGAAACGGTTGAAGGACTGGCCCAGGGCGCCGAATTCATCGTTGCCATGGATGGTCAGGCGCTTGGTCAGGTCGCCTTCGCCTTCGGCGATGTCATGCATGGCGCGGCCCATCACGTGCAGCGGCTGCATCAGCATGCGGATCAGCATCCCCAGCAGGCTGATGATGATCACCACGGCAATGGCCATGGCGATGATCGCCGAAGTGCGAAACTCGCTGAGCATGGCGAAGGCGGTGTCCTGTTCGAGCACCAGGGCCACGTACCAATTCGCCGAGGGCACGCCTTTGACCTGGGTGAAGGAGATGAACTGGGTCTTGCCGTTGACCGTGACTTCCTTCATCCCCGGGCTGACCTGCGGGGCGCCATCGGGATAGGCCTCGCTGAGGCTCTTGAGGATCAGCTTGCTGTCGGGGTGGATCAGGATCTTGCCGTCGGCGCTGACGATAAAGGCATGGCCGTGGCCGCCGAAGTTCAGCGAGTTGATGATGGCGCTGACGCTGGACAGGTCGATGTCGGCTCCGGCGACGCCGATGAACTGGTTCTGGTGCTGCACCGGTGTGGCCACGGTGATCACCAGCTTGCCCGACGAGGCGGCGATGTAGGGTTCGGTGACAACGGTCTGGCCGGCGCCGGTAGCCGCCTTGAACCAGCCGCGGGCGCGCGGGTCGTAATCCGCCGGGCGGTTGCCGGCGGGTACCGAGAACATCACCCCGTCCTGGCCGCCGAAATAACTGAGCTGGAAATTACCGGTGTAGGCGGGCAGGCCGACGCTGCGTTTCAGGCTGTCGGCGCCATTGCCGTCCACGGCGATCTGCTGGGCCAGGGACTGCAACAGCTGCATGCGGCTTTCCAGCCAGGTCTGGATGTTGCTGGTGGTCAGGCTGCCCAGTTCCTGCATCGAGGATTCGGTGCTGCTGCGCAATGCCTGGCGCTGGCGGTAGTCGTTGAACAGGATGAAACAGGCAAATGCCACGGCGACCACAAGGGCGGCGGCAAGCAGGATCTTGTGGCTGAATTTCATGTTTCTGGTCATGGGGGAAAACTACCGCGAGGGGGTCAACGAATATTGGCAATTTGCCATATGACAAGGTTTTACGCTGCATTTATGTCGACTTGCCAGCGCCAAAGATTAGTCAGTTTCGGGGAAAGCCGACGAAATGCTTTTTACCCGGCAAAAGTGCCTGATTTATGGAGCAAATCTGCGAATTGGTCCGCAATAAATACCCGCTTCACTGGGGAACCAGAAGGGGCTTTTCTCTTCTAAGCTTCTGGTTGGCTGCCATGCCTTCCCCCGTCCGCCCAGGAGTTCACCATGTCGCTGCGTTCTCTCGCTCTGTTGTCGTTTTGCGTGCTGTTGGCTGCATGCAGCAAGGTCAATCAGGAAAATTATTCCAAGCTTTCGGCAGGCATGCCCAAGGCCGAAGTTGAGCAACTGCTGGGCAAACCGACTGACTGTTCCGGCGCGCTGGGCATGTCCAGCTGCACCTGGGGTGACAAAAACAGCTTTATCAGCGTGCAGTACGCCGGTGACAAAGTGCTGATGTTTTCCGGGCAAGGCCTGAAGTAAACCGGGGCTGCGTGCCCACGGGAGAAAAATAATGATGCGTTTTGTATTCACTCTTCTGGTCGGCCTGATCTTGGCCGGATGCGCCACGTCCCGGGACGATTCGCTGGCGCCCAAGACCGTCAACCACGTCGACCTCAAGCGTTACCAAGGGACTTGGTACGAGTTGGCGCGGTTGCCGATGTACTTCCAGCGCAACTGTGCGCAATCCGAAGCCCGCTACACCTTGCTGCCCGAGGGCAATATCGCGGTGCTCAACCGCTGCCTGACGCCGGAGTGGCAATGGGAAGAGGCTCGGGGCACGGCCAAGCCCCAGGTGCCGGGCAAGACCGACAAACTCTGGGTCGAGTTTGATAACTGGTTCTCCCGATTGCTGCCGGGCGTGGCCAAGGGCGATTACTGGGTGCTGTACGTCAGCGATGACTACAAGACGGCCATTGTCGGCAACCCGAACCGGCGCTACCTGTGGCTGCTGTCGCGTTCGCCGGAGGTCAGTGAGACGGTACGCGAGGATTTGCTGAGCAAGGCGCGTCAGCAGGGCTATGACACCACGCGGCTGATCTGGCGGGTGTCGGATTCGGCCATGGCCAAGACCTCGAAGTAAATCGTTACCCGTAGCCGCCGGCAAGCCGGCTCCTACGGGCAGAGGTTCAGTTGAGGAGGTCGCGCAGCACCTGGGTGAAGGCTCGGCTGCTGTCCTCTTCTTGGGCATGGCGGCCCTCACGCACCACCCATTGCCCAGCCACCATCACATCGCGTACCTGGCGATCACCACCAGCGAACAGCCAGCGGTTGAGAATGCCATCGCCGTCGGCGGTGGCCAGGTACGGATCGTTGCCATCGAGCACCAGCCAGTCGGCCCGCTTGCCCACTTCAAGGGCGCCGATTGGCTGCCCCAGGGCCTGGGCGCCGCCGTCCAGGGCCGCGTCGTACAGGGTTCGCCCCACCATCGGCTGATCGCTGCGGTACAGGCGGTTACGCCGCTGATCACGCAGGCGCTGGCCGTATTCCAGCCAACGCAGCTCCTCCACCACACTCAAGGACACATGGCTGTCGGAGCCGATCCCCAGGCGTCCGCCCTGGGCCAGGAAGTCCACGGCCGGGAAGATCCCGTCACCGAGGTTGGCTTCAGTGGTCAGGCACAAGCCGGCAATGGCCCGGCTCTTGGCCATAAGGCTGACTTCTTCCGGGTTGGCGTGGGTGGCGTGGACCAGGCACCAGCGCTGATCGACCTCGGTGTTTTCATACAGCCATTGCAGCGGGCGGCGGCCACTCCAGTTGAGGCAGTCGTCGACTTCCTTTTGCTGTTCGGCAATGTGGATATGCACCGGGCACTGACTGTCGCTGGCGGCCAGGACGTCGCGGATCTGCTCCGGCGTCACCGCGCGCAGCGAGTGGAAGCACAGGCCCAGGCGTTGCGCCGGTTGTTGCGCCAGCAGTGGCTGCAGCCGGGCGTGCAGGGCCAGGTAATGCTCGGTGCTGTTGATGAAACGCCGCTGGCCGTCGTTGGGTGCCTGGCCGCCAAACCCCGAATGGCTATAGAGCACTGGCAACAGGGTCAGGCCGATGCCGGCCGCGCTGGCCGCCTGGCTGATGCGTAGGGAAAGTTCGGCTGGGTCGCTGTAGGGGCTGCCGTTGTGGTCATGGTGCACGTAGTGGAATTCCGCCACCGAGGTGTAACCGGCCTTGAGCATCTCGATGTACAACTGGCGGGCGATGATTTCCAACTGCTCGGGGCTGATCTTGCCCACCAGCCGGTACATCAGGTCGCGCCAGGTCCAGAAGCTGTCGTTGGGGTTGCCGGCCACTTCCGCCAGCCCGGCCATGGCCCGCTGAAAGGCGTGGGAGTGCAGGTTGGGCATGCCCGGCAACAGCGGGCCCTTGAGCCGTTCCGCGCCTTGCGCGCTGGCGTTGGCCTGGATGTGGGTCAGTTGGCCATCGGCGCCGACCTCAAGACGTACATCATTGGCCCATCCACTAGGCAGCAGCGCGCGTTCGGCAAAGAAGGCGGACATGGTTCAATTACCCCATCGTGTGTTTATTTGTATATACATATACAGACGTTTGCCTGCCCGGTAAACTCCGGCAAGCTAGCCACCTTCCACTTTCGAACAAGGATTCCCTGTGCCGACTCCGACTGCCAACTCACCGCTGGCCGCCCACCTGGGCGATAGTCCGGCGCCCTTGTACGCCCGCGTCAAACAAATGATCACGCAGCAGATCGAGAGCGGAAACTGGCCGCCCCATTACCGCGTGCCGTCGGAAAGCGAGCTGGTCAACCAACTGGGTTTCAGCCGCATGACCATCAACCGCGCGCTGCGCGAGATGACTGCCGAAGGCATGCTGGTGCGCATGCAGGGCGTGGGCACCTTCGTCGCCGAACCCAAGAGCCAGTCGGCGCTGTTCGAAGTGCACAACATTGCCGACGAGATCGCTTCCCGCGGTCATCGCCACACATGCAAGGTCATCACCCTGGGCGAAGAGGCTGCCGGCTCCGAGCGCGCCCTGGCCCTGGACATGCGTGAAGGGCAGCGGGTGTTCCATTCGTTGATCGTGCATTTCGAAAACGACATCCCGGTGCAGATCGAAGACCGCTTCGTCAACGCGCTGGTGGCGCCGGAGTACCTCAAGCAGGACTTCACCCTGCAAACCCCCTATGCCTACCTCAACCAGGTCGCGCCGCTGACCGAAGGCGAGCACGTGGTCGAGGCTATTCTCGCCGAGCCGGAAGAATGCCGGCTGTTGCAGATCGAGCGCGGCGAGCCGTGCCTGCTGATTCGCCGCCGCACCTGGTCCGGGCGCCAGCCAGTGACCGCCGCGCGCCTGATTCACCCCGGTTCCCGTCATCGTCTGGAAGGGCGTTTTCATAAATGAGCCAGTTGCACCTTTTACGCGCGGCCGATTACCCGCGCATGCCGTGGAAGAACGGCGGCGGCAGCACCGAAGAAATCACCCGCGACGCGGGCCAGGGCCTGGACGGTTTTGGCTGGCGCCTGTCGATTGCCGATATTGGCGAGTCCGGCGGGTTTTCGAGCTTTGCCGGATATGAGCGGATCATCACCGTGCTGCAAGGCGTGGGCATGACTTTGAACATCGACGGCCAGGATGCGCGGCCCTTGCTGCCGCTGGACCCCTTCGCCTTCAGTGGCGCCAGCCACGTCAGTTGCACCTTGCTCGACGGGCCGATTCGCGACTTCAACCTGATTTACGCCCCCGACCGTTACCGCGCCCGTTTGCAGTGGTTCGAGCGCGAGCAACGCTTCTTTACCCAGGCCACCACCGTGCTGATCTTCAGCGCGGCGCCTCAGGTGCTGGTGGAACTGGACAACGCTGCTACCCAGGAACTGGGGCAGCACGATTGCTTGAAGCTCGAAGGTAACGCCGGCGTGCTGGAAATCGCCGTCAGTGGCCTGTGCTGCGTGATTGAACTGAGCCACGCCTGAACCACGCCTGGCCCTCGCCTGATCCGGGGCCGCTGCCCGTCCGCGGCCCTTGCCTGTATTCCCCCGCCTTTCTTGAAAACCCTTCCGGGCCTGACCTTTGAGGCGTCGCGCGTCGACACCCCGCATTGGGTTTTTAAATGGCGCTGGTGGCTGTTTCCTGGGCGCACCAATTTGTTACCGAATGCCCCAGGCTGGCGCAAAACTCGCGGCAGGTAACGATCGTTGCCCTGTGCAAAAAAACCTCGTTAAAAAAATCCCTTCAGCCAAAGCCTTTATTTAGGCGGCTTCTAGCCATTTCCCCAGGTTTCTTCAGCGTCGATTTGGCGAGTTGGCCGCTTGATTGCATATGCTTGTATGTACAAGTAAATATGTGTGCGTAAGAGTCGACGCAATCCTCTTCGCACCGTGCCTGATTTGTTTGTCGCGCACAGGCTGCGCGCAAGCTTCCCCACCCACTGCCTGGGTGGGTCCGGACTGATCGCTGAGGAGTTTCTTTCGTGACCGAGAACACCAACACCAAGTACCGCAACGTTGAGATCCGCGCCGCCCGTGGCAACCAGCTCACGGCCAAGAGCTGGCTGACCGAAGCACCGCTGCGCATGTTGATGAACAACCTCGACCCGGAAGTCGCGGAAAACCCTAAAGAGCTGGTGGTGTATGGCGGTATCGGTCGCGCGGCGCGCAACTGGGAGTGCTACGACAAAATCGTCGAAAGCCTGACTAATCTGAACGACGACGAGACCCTGCTGGTGCAATCCGGCAAGCCGGTCGGCGTGTTCAAGACCCACAGCAACGCGCCACGCGTACTGATCGCCAACTCCAACCTGGTGCCGCACTGGGCCAGTTGGGAGCACTTCAACGAACTGGATGCCAAGGGCCTGGCCATGTACGGCCAGATGACGGCCGGCAGCTGGATCTACATCGGCAGCCAGGGCATCGTCCAGGGCACCTACGAAACCTTCGTCGAAGCCGGTCGCCAGCACTACGATTCCAACCTCAAAGGCCGTTGGGTCCTGACCGCCGGCCTGGGCGGCATGGGCGGCGCGCAACCGCTGGCCGCCACCTTGGCCGGTGCCTGCTCGCTGAACATCGAATGCCAGCAGGTCAGCATCGATTTCCGCCTCAACAGCCGTTATGTCGATGAGCAAGCCACCGACCTCGACGACGCCCTGGCGCGCATCGCCAAATACACCCAGGAAGGCAAGGCGATCTCCATCGCACTGCTGGGCAACGCAGCGGAAATCCTCCCGGAACTGGTCAAGCGCGGTGTGCGCCCGGACATGGTCACCGACCAGACCAGCGCCCACGACCCGCTCAACGGTTACCTGCCGGCTGGCTGGACCTGGGACGAATACCGCGCCCGCGCCAAGACCGAGCCCGCTGCCGTGGTCAAGGCCGCCAAGCAATCCATGGCCGTCCACGTCAAAGCGATGCTGGCCTTCCAGAAAATGGGTATTCCGACCTTCGACTACGGCAACAACATTCGCCAGATGGCTCAGGAAGAGGGCGTCGAGAATGCCTTCGATTTCCCGGGGTTCGTACCGGCCTATATCCGTCCACTGTTCTGCCGCGGCATCGGCCCGTTCCGCTGGGCGGCGCTTTCCGGTGATCCGCAAGACATCTTCAAGACCGACGCCAAGGTCAAGGAACTGATCCCGGACGACGCCCACCTGCACAACTGGCTGGACATGGCCCGTGAACGCATCAGCTTCCAGGGCCTGCCGGCGCGGATCTGCTGGGTTGGCCTGGGCTTGCGCGCCAAGCTGGGCCTGGCCTTCAACGAAATGGTGCGCAGCGGCGAGCTGTCGGCGCCGATCGTTATCGGTCGCGACCACCTGGACTCCGGCTCCGTGGCCAGCCCGAACCGTGAAACCGAGTCGATGCAGGACGGTTCCGATGCCGTTTCCGACTGGCCATTGCTCAACGCCTTGCTCAACACCGCCAGCGGCGCGACCTGGGTGTCCCTGCACCACGGTGGTGGCGTCGGCATGGGCTTCTCCCAGCATTCGGGGATGGTCATCGTCTGCGACGGTACTGATGAAGCGGCTGAGCGTATTGCCCGGGTACTGCACAACGACCCGGCCACCGGGGTGATGCGTCACGCCGATGCCGGTTACCAGATCGCTATCGACTGCGCCAAGGAAAAGGGCCTGAACCTGCCGATGATCACCGGCTGATACCGCTAGGGGCCGGCTTTCGCCAGGGTGGTGTGCTTGAGGGCGCCATCGTCGGCCAGTCGGCTCCTACTGGGTTTGTGTGCAAAACAATCCATCAGAGGTTGAACATAAATGGCTGCAAATGACGCACGTGCAAGCAACAAGCCGTTGATCGAAAGGCGTTCGATCGACTACATCCCGGAAGCGGAAAGACACGGTCGTCTATTGAGTCAGTTCACCCTGTGGCTGGGTGCCAACCTGCAAATCACCGCGATTGTCACCGGGGCCCTGGCCGTGGTGCTGGGCGGTGATGTGTTCTGGTCGTTGATCGGCTTGCTGATCGGGCAACTGCTCGGCGGCGGGGTGATGGCGTTGCATGCGGCGCAAGGGCCCAAGCTTGGCCTGCCGCAGATGATTTCCAGCCGCGTGCAGTTCGGTGTTTATGGTGCGGCCATCCCGATCGTGCTGGTGTGCTTGATGTACCTCGGTTTCACCGCCACCGGAACCGTACTTTCCGGCCAGGCCCTGGGCCAGTTGTTTGGCGTCAGCGACAGCGTCGGCATCCTGATCTTCGCCAGCGTCATCGTGCTGGTCACGGTGCTCGGGTATCGGGTGATTCACTTCATCGGCCGGGTCGCCAGCGTCATTGGGGTGATTGCCTTCGTTTACCTGTTCAGCCGCTTGATGGGCCAGGCAGATATCGGTGCATTGCTGAACATTCGCCACTTCAGTTGGAGCAGCTTCTTGCTCGCGGTGTCACTGGCGGCCTCCTGGCAGATCGCTTTCGGTCCGTACGTGGCGGACTATTCACGCTACCTGCCGAGCAATATTTCTTCGGTGAAAACCTTTCTCGCTGCCGGCGCGGGTTCGGTGATCGGCGCCCAGGTGGCGATGATCCTCGGGGTGTTCGCCGCCGCGACGGCCAACGGGCAATTTGCCGGTCACGAAGTGGCCTACATCGTGGGCCTGGGGGGGACCGGTGCTACCGCTGCGTTGCTGTACTTCAGCATCGCGTTCGGCAAGGTCACCATTTCCACGCTGAACTCGTACGGCAGCTTCATGTGCATTGCGACCGTCATCAGCGGGTTCCGTGGTCACCTGCAGGTGTCGCGCTTGCAGCGCCTGATATTCGTGCTGCTGATCGTCGGCACTGCGACGCTGATTGCGTTGCTCGGCCAGCACTCGTTCCTCGGTGCGTTCAAGTCTTTCATCCTGTTCCTGCTGGCGTTCTTCACGCCCTGGAGCGCAGTCAACCTGGTGGATTACTACTGCATCACCCGTGAGCGTTACGACGTACCGGCGCTGGCCGATCCGAACGGTCGCTATGGCCGTTGGAACGTCTTGGGTATCAGCGTCTATGTCTTCGGGGTGCTGGTGCAGCTGCCGTTTATCTCCACCAAGTTCTATACCGGCCCGCTGGTAGAGACCCTGGGGGGGGTGGATATCTCCTGGATCATCGGTCTGGTGATTCCCGCCGCCCTGTATTACGTGTGTGCAAAAAAATGGCACGGTTCCGTGCCCGATCACCTGATTCTGCCGGTCGAGCAGGACAGTGATGTTCAGCCTGAAACCCGCGGTGCCGGTCGCGCTGCGGCGCAGGCCTGATTGGACGTGGACAGGGCTGGATGCCTCTTGACTGCCGTAAGCCCATTCATGATTAGGAGCGTCACACAATGAGAATGCAAAAGACCCTGCTGACCACGTTGCTGTCCCTAGGCCTGGTGGCCGCATCCGGTGCCCAGGCTGCGGGTTGGTGCGAGTCGGGCAAGCCGGTGAAATTCGCCGGTTTGAATTGGGAAAGCGGCATGTTGCTGACGGATGTCCTGCAGTTCGTCCTGGAGAAGGGCTACGACTGCAAGACCGACAGCCTGCCGGGCAACTCCATCACCATGGAGAACGCCCTGAGCAGCAATGACATCCAGATTTTCGCCGAGGAGTGGGTGGGCCGCAGCGAGGTCTGGAACAAGGCCGAGAAGGCCGGCAAGGTGGTGGGCGTCGGCGCGCCGGTGGTGGGGGCCATCGAAGGCTGGTACGTGCCGCGCTATGTGATCGAGGGCGATGCCAAGCGCAAGCTGGAAGCCAAGGCCCCGGGGCTGAAGAACATTGCTGACCTAGGCCAGTATTCTGCGGTGTTCAAAGACCCGGAAGAGCCGAGCAAGGGGCGCTTCTACAACTGCCCGGCCGGCTGGACCTGCGAGCTGGACAACAGCGAGATGCTCAAGAGCTACGGCCTGGAAAGCAGCTACACCAACTTCCGTCCGGGCACCGGCCCGGCCTTGGATGCGGCGGTGCTGTCGAGCTACAAGCGTGGCGAGCCGATCCTTTTCTACTACTGGTCGCCAACCCCGCTGATGGGCCAGGTGGACCTGGTCAAGCTCGATGAAAAACCCGGCGTGGACAAGAGCGTGAGCATCAAGGTCGGCCTGTCCAAGACCTTCCACGAACAGGCCCCGGAACTGGTGGCCGTGCTGGAGAAGGCCAACCTGCCGATCGACCTGCTCAACCAGAACCTGGCGCGCATGACCAAGGAACGCATCGAGTCGCCGAAACTGGCGAAAATCTTCCTCAAGGAACACCCTGAAGTCTGGCACCCCTGGGTGAGTGAAGAGGCCGCCAAGAAAATCGACGCAGCCTTGTAGGCCGGATTTTTCCGGCGGTCCGCAAGGGCCGTCGGATGCGGCGCCACACCCCTTTGATCGAGAGCCTCCTATGTTTCCTGAAAGCTTCACCTTTTCCATCGCCGACTGGGTCAACGGCTGGGTCGACTCCCTGGTGACCAATTACGGCGACGTGTTCCGGCACATCTCCGACACCTTGTTGTGGGCCATCGTCAACCTCGAAGGGATGCTGCGCGCAGCGCCCTGGTGGCTGATGCTGGCGATCGTCGGTGTGGTGGCCTGGCACTCGACCCGCAAGCTGGTGACCACGGCGGTGATTGTCGGCTTGCTGTTCCTGGTGGGCGCGGTGGGGCTCTGGGACAAGCTGATGCAAACCCTGGCGCTGATGCTGGTGGCCACGCTGATTTCGGTGTTGATCGGCATTCCCCTGGGAATCCTCTCGGCCCGCAGCAACCGCCTGCGTTCGGTGTTGATGCCGTTGCTGGACATCATGCAGACCATGCCCAGCTTCGTGTACCTGATCCCGGTGCTGATGCTGTTCGGCCTGGGCAAGGTGCCGGCGATTTTTGCCACGGTGATCTACGCTGCGCCGCCGCTGATCCGCCTCACCGACCTGGGCATTCGCCAGGTGGACGGTGAAGTCATGGAAGCCATCAACGCCTTTGGCGCCAACCGCTGGCAGCAGCTGTTCGGTGTGCAACTGCCCTTGGCCCTGCCGAGCATCATGGCCGGGATCAACCAGACCACCATGATGGCCCTGTCGATGGTGGTGATCGCCTCGATGATCGGTGCCCGTGGTCTGGGCGAGGATGTACTGGTGGGGATTCAGACCCTCAACGTCGGGCGCGGCCTGGAAGCCGGGCTGGCGATCGTGATTCTGGCGGTGGTGATCGACCGCATTACCCAGGCCTACGGTCGGCCACGCCATGAGGTGAACAAATGAGCAATCCAGCCATCAGCAAGATCGAAGTCAAAAACGTATTCAAGATTTTCGGCAACCGTTCCGCCGAGGCGCTGGCGATGATTGGCCAGGGCAAGAGCAAGGACCAGGTGCTGGCTGAAACCGGCTGCGTGGTCGGGGTCAACGACCTGTCCCTGAGTATCGGCACCGGCGAGATTTTCGTCATCATGGGCCTCTCCGGTTCCGGCAAGTCGACCCTGGTGCGCCACTTCAACCGCCTGATCGACCCCACCAGCGGCGCGATCCTGGTGGACGGCGAGGACATCCTGCAATACGACATGGAGGCCCTGCGCCAATTCCGCCGGCACAAGATCAGCATGGTGTTCCAGAGCTTCGGCCTGCTGCCCCATCGCAACGTCCAGGACAATGTGGCGTACGGCCTCAAGGTGCGTGGCGAGAGCAAAGAAGTCTGCGCCGAGCGGGCGCTGCACTGGATCAACACCGTGGGCCTCAAGGGCTACGAGAAGAAGTACCCGCACCAGCTGTCTGGCGGCATGCGCCAGCGGGTCGGCCTGGCCCGTGCCCTGGCGGCGGACACTGACATCATTCTGATGGACGAGGCCTTTAGTGCCCTGGACCCGCTGATCCGCGCCGAAATGCAGGACCAGTTGCTGGAGCTGCAGAAGACCCTGCACAAGACCATCGTGTTTATCACTCACGATCTGGACGAGGCCGTGCGCATCGGCAACCGCATCGCGATCCTCAAGGATGGCCGGCTGATCCAGGTCGGCACGCCGAAAGAGATCCTGCATTCGCCGGCGGATGAATACGTCGACCGTTTCGTCCAGCGGCGCGCTGCCACCGTGTAGGAGCCGGCTTGCCGGCGAAAGGTCCGGCAAAGCGGTACAGAACCCAAGGTTTGCATGAAGAGGTCCACGATGTCCCAGGCTGAAAAAATCGTCATCGCCGACGCCCCTCTGGGGTGGCAGGAGGTGGTCGCCGTTGCCCGTCACGGCGCACAGCTCGAGCTGTCGGCCGCGGCCTGGGCGCGGATCGACAACGCCCAGGCGATCGTCCAGCGCATTGTCGCCAGCGGCGAGCGTGCCTATGGTGTGAACACCGGCCTGGGAGCGCTGTGCAATGTGTCCCTGCAGGGCGAGCAACTCAGCCAGCTGTCGCGCAATACCCTGCTCAGCCATGCCTGTGGTGTGGGCGCGCCCCTGGCCGACGAGCAGACCCGGGCGATCCTCTGCGCCGCCATCCTCAATTACAGCCACGGCAAGTCCGGCATCCATCGGCAGGTGGTCGCGGCCCTGCTGGCCTTGCTCAATCGCGGCATCACCCCGCAAGTGCCGTCCCAGGGCTCGGTGGGTTACCTGACTCACATGGCCCACATCAGCATCTGCTTGCTGGGGGTGGGGCAGGTGAGTTACCGCGGGCAAGTGGTCAGCGCCGCCCAGGCCCTGGCCGAAGAGGGGCTGGAGCCTGTGCAACTGGGGGCCAAGGACGGCCTGTGCCTGGTCAATGGCACGCCGTGCATGACCGGCCTCAGTTGCCTGGCCCTAGCCGACGCCCACCGCCTGCTGCAATGGGCCGACGTGATCGGCGCCATGAGTTTCGAGGCCCAGCGCGGGCAGATCGCGGCGTTTGACGCGGAGATCATCGCCCTCAAGCCGCACCCGGGCATGCAGCGCGTGGGCGACAACGTACGGGCGTTGCTGGCGGGCAGCGAAGTCATCGCCGCCAGCCTGGGGATTCGTACCCAGGATGCTCTGAGCATCCGTTCCATTCCCCAGGTGCACGGCGCCGCCCGGGACCAATTGGCCCATGCCACGGCGCAGATTGAAACCGAGCTCAATGCCGCCACGGACAACCCGTTGCTGCTGGGTACGCCGGAGCGTTACCGGGTCATGTCCCAGGCCAACCCCATGGCAGTCGGTGGCCCTGGCGGCAGACTTGCTGGCGATTGCCATGGCCGAGATCGGCTCGATTGCCGAGCGCCGCCTGGATCGCCTGATCAACCCTCACGTCAGCGGCTTGCCGGCGTTTTTGGTGAGCAACCCCGGGGTCAATTCCGGAATGATGATCGTGCAGTACGTGGCCGCCTCGTTGTGCGCGGAAAACCGCCAACTGGCACAGCCGGCAGTGCTCGACAATTACGTCACCTCCGGGTTGCAGGAAGACCATTTGAGCCTGGGCACCAACGCCGCCTTGAAGCTGTTGCGGGCCCTGGAGAACTGCACGCAGATTCTCGCCATCGAGTACCTGCTGGCGGCCCAGGCATTCGAGTTTCTCAAGACCCAGCGTTTTGGCGCGGGTACCGATATCGCGTGGCGGCTGTTGCGCGAGCAGGTGCCGCCCTATGACCAGGACCGCTGGCTGGCGCCGGACATCGCCTGTGCTGCCGCCTTGCTCAAAGACCCGGCTGCGCTGCAGCGGGCATTACCCCATGTGCACTGAATAGATCCCGACCATCGCCAGCGTGCCAAGGCGCCACAGCTCAAAAAAGCCTGTGGCGACGGATAACGGAAGCTTCCGGAGCGACTGGCAGTTATTACAAAACTCTCAAAAGGAGCATGAATGTGACTGCGCTTAACCTGATTCCCGGCCAACTGACCCTGGCCCAGCTGCGTGCCATCTACCAGCAGCCGACCCGCCTGACCCTGGACGACAGCGCCTCGGCGCAGATCGATGCCAGCGTCGCCTGCGTCGAGCAGATCCTCGCCGAGAATCGCACCGCCTATGGCATCAACACCGGTTTCGGCCTGCTGGCTTCGACCCGGATTGCCAGCGCCGATCTGGAAAACCTCCAGCGCTCCCTGGTGCTGTCCCACGCCGCCGGTGTCGGACAACCCCTCAGCGACGACTTGGTGCGCTTGATCATGGTGCTCAAGGTCAACAGCCTGAGCCGTGGTTTCTCCGGGATCCGCCGCGTGGTGATCGACGCCTTGCTGGCGCTGATCAACGCCGAGGTTTACCCGCACATCCCGCTCAAGGGTTCGGTGGGGGCTTCCGGCGACCTGGCGCCGCTGGCCCATATGTCCCTGGTGCTGCTGGGGGAGGGCAAGGCCCGCTACAAAGGTGAGTGGCTGGACGCCACCGCCGCGCTGGAAGTGGCCGGCCTGAAGCCGCTGACCCTGGCGGCCAAGGAAGGCCTGGCGCTGCTCAACGGCACCCAAGTGTCCACGGCGTTCGCCCTGCGCGGCCTGTTCGAAGGTGAAGACCTGTTCGCCGGCGCCTTGGTGTGCGGCGGCCTGACCGTGGAAGCGGTGCTGGGCTCGCGCTCGCCGTTCGACGCGCGGATCCATGCCGCTCGTGGCCAGCGCGGGCAGATCGATTCGGCTGCGGCCTATCGCGACCTGCTCGGCGACAGCAGCCAGGTGTCCCAGTCGCACCAGAACTGCGACAAGGTCCAAGACCCGTACTCCCTGCGTTGCCAGCCGCAAGTGATGGGTGCCTGCCTGACCCAATTCCGCCAGGCCGCTGAAGTGCTGGTGGTCGAAGCCAACGCCGTGTCGGATAACCCGCTGGTGTTCGCGGCCGAAGGCGATGTGATTTCCGGTGGCAACTTCCACGCCGAACCGGTGGCCATGGCGGCGGACAACATGGCCCTGGCCATTGCCGAGATCGGTTCCCTGAGCGAGCGCCGCATCTCCCTGATGATGGACAAGCACATGTCCCAGTTGCCGCCGTTCCTGGTGGGCAATGGCGGGGTGAACTCGGGCTTCATGATTGCCCAGGTCACTGCGGCGGCCCTGGCCAGCGAGAACAAGGCCCTGTCCCATCCCCATTCGGTGGACAGCATCCCGACCTCCGCCAACCAGGAAGACCACGTGTCCATGGCCCCGGCTGCCGGCAAACGCCTGTGGGACATGGCCGAAAACACCCGCGGCGTACTGGCGGTGGAATGGCTGGCGGCGTGCCAGGGCCTGGACCTGCGTGAAGGCCTGAAGACCTCCACCAAGCTGGAACAGGCCCGCAGCATCCTGCGCGAGCAGGTGGCGTTCTATGAGAAGGACCGTTTCTTCGCACCGGACATCAACGCCGCGAGCGAACTGCTGGCCAGCCGCTGCCTGAATGAATTGGTCCCGGCCAAGCTGCTGCCAAGCCTGTAACTGCACCACCCTCCTGTAGGAGCCGGCGTGCCGGCGATCCGCACAACGCGGTGTGCCCGCCACACCGCCATCGCCGGCAAGAGCTGGGTGTCCAGTCGGCTCCTACACGTTTCTCGGGATAACAATAAATAGGGAAGAGAAATGCACCAGCAAGAGAAGGGTTTGAAACGCGGGCTGTCTGCCCGACATATTCGCTTTATGGCACTGGGGTCGGCGATCGGCACCGGGCTGTTCTATGGTTCTGCCTCGGCCATCCAGATGGCCGGCCCGGCGGTGCTCCTGGCCTACCTGATCGGTGGCGCCGCGGTGTTCATGGTGATGCGCGCCCTTGGCGAAATGGCCGTGCACAACCCGGTGTCCGGCTCGTTCGGTCAGTACGCCAGCACCTACCTGGGGCCCATGGCCGGCTTTATCCTCGGCTGGACCTACGCCTTTGAAATGATCATCGTCTGCCTGGCCGACGTCACCGCCTTCGGCATCTATATGGGCTTCTGGTTTCCCGAGGTGGCCCGCTGGGTCTGGGTGCTGGGCATTGTCTTTCTGATCGGCGGCCTGAACCTGTGCAACGTCAAAGTCTTTGGCGAAATGGAGTTCTGGCTGTCGTTGCTCAAGGTCGGCGCCATCGTCGCGATGATCCTCGGCGGCTTCGGCATCATGCTGTTCGGCATTCATTCGGCGGGCGAGACTCAGGCTGGCGGCCTGAGCAACCTGTGGGCCCACGGCGGCTTCATGCCCAACGGCATCGGCGGTCTGATTGCCTCCCTGGCGGTGGTGATGTTCGCCTTTGGCGGCATCGAAATCATCGGCATCACCGCCGGTGAAGCCAAGGACCCACAGCGGGTCATCCCCAAGGCGATCAACGCCGTGCCGCTGCGCATCCTGTTGTTCTACGTGCTGACGCTGTTTGTGCTGATGGCCATCTACCCGTGGCCGCAGATCGGCAGCCAGGGCAGCCCGTTCGTGCAGATATTCAACAACCTGGGCATCGGCTCGGCGGCGACCATCCTCAATATCGTGGTGATCTCGGCGGCGGTCTCGGCCATCAACAGCGACATCTTCGGTGCCGGCCGCATGATGTACGGCCTGGCCCAGCAAGGGCAGGCGCCCAAAGGGTTTGCCCAGTTGTCGAAACAGGGCGTGCCGTGGATGACCGTGGTGGTGATGGGCGCGGCTTTGTTGGGTGGCGTGCTGCTCAACTACCTGATTCCGGAAAACGTGTTCCTGCTGATTGCCTCGATTGCCACCTTCGCCACGGTCTGGGTGTGGCTGATGATTCTGTTCACTCAGGTGGCCATGCGTCGCTCGATGAGCAAGGAGCAAGTCGCCGAGCTGAAATTCCCGGTACCGTTCTGGCCCTATGCGCCAGCGGCGGCCATCGTGTTCATGCTGTTTGTATTTGGCGTGCTGGGTTATTTCCCCGACACCCAGGCCGCCCTGATTGTCGGCGCCGTGTGGATCGTGCTGCTGGTGATTGCCTATCTGCTGTGGGTCAAGCCTGCAGCCGGGCAAGCCGCCAAGGTTCACCGCGACCCGGCTTTGTCTCACCGTTAACTTATGGAGGCGTTGATGAAAACGCTTTGGCAACACTGCCACGTCGCAACCATGGCCCAGGGCACGTACTCGATCATCGAGGATGCCGCCCTGGTCACGGCGGGTGCGCTGATCGAGTGGATCGGCCCGCGTAGCCAGGTGCCGGCGGCGGACTACGCCCAGGTGCATGACCTGCAAGGGGCGTGGGTCACCCCCGGGCTGATCGACTGCCACACCCACACGGTGTTCGGTGGCAATCGCAGCGGGGAATTCGAGCAACGGCTGCAAGGCGTGAGTTACGCCGAGATTGCCGCGGCCGGCGGTGGCATTGCCAGCACCGTGCGCGCCACGCGTGCCGCCACCGAGGATGAGTTGTTCGCCAGCGCTCACAAACGCTTGCGCAGCCTGTTGCGCGATGGCGTGACCACGGTGGAGATCAAGTCCGGCTATGGCCTGGACCTGGCCAGCGAGCGCAAATTGCTGCGGGTGATTCGTCGTCTCGGCGAAGCGCTGCCGGTCAGCGTGCGCGCCACCTGCCTGGCGGCCCACGCGTTGCCGCCGGAGTACAAGGACCGCGCGGATGACTACATCGACCACATCTGCAGTGAGATGCTGCCGGCCCTGGCGGCTGAAGGGCTGGTGGACGCCGTAGACGCCTTTTGCGAATACCTGGCGTTTTCCCCCGAACAGGTGGAGCGGGTGTTTAAAGTCGCCCGTCAACTCGGCCTGCCCGTGAAGCTGCACGCCGAGCAACTGTCGTCGTTGCACGGCTCCAGCCTGGCTGCGCGTTACCAGGCGTTGTCGGCGGACCACCTGGAGTTCATGACCGAAGACGATGCCATCGCCATGGCCGCATCCGGCACCGTCGCCGTGTTGTTGCCCGGGGCCTTCTACTTCCTGCGAGAAACCCAGTTGCCACCGATGGACGCCCTGCGCAAGCACGGGGTGAAGATCGCCATCGCCAGCGACCTCAACCCCGGTACCTCCCCCGCGCTGTCGGTGCGCCTGATGCTGAACATGGCCTGCACCCTGTTTCGCATGACCCCGGAAGAAGCCCTGGCCGGCGCCACGCTGCACGCCGCCAGCGCCCTGGGCATGGGCCATAGCCACGGCTCACTGGAGGTGGGCAAGGTGGCGGATTTTGTCGCCTGGCAAATCGATCGTCCCGCCGACCTGGCTTATTGGCTGGGCGGTGATCTGGAAAAACGTGTCGTGCGCCACGGCGCTGAAGTGACTGTGTAGGAGAAGGCTTGTGGATAAGGTTCTGAGCTTCAAACAAGGCCGGGTGCCGCTGCTGATCAGCATGCCCCATGCCGGCGTGCGCCTGACGCCCACGGTGGCCGCCGGGCTGGTGCCCGAGGCGCAAAGCCTGCCGGACACCGATTGGCATATCCCGCTGCTGTACGAGTTCGCCGAGGCATTGGGAGCCAGTACCCTGGCGGCCGAGTATTCGCGGTTTGTCATCGACCTGAATCGGCCGTCCGACGATGCACCTTTATACGTCGGTGCCACCACTGGCCTGTACCCGGCCACCCTATTCGACGGCGTGCCGTTGTTCCGTGAGGGGCTGGAGCCGTCGAAGGCTGAGCGGGCGGACTATCTGCAGCAGGTATGGATGCCGTATCACACCACCCTGCAGCAGGAGCTGGCGCGGCTTAAGGCCGAATTCGGTTATGCCTTGCTGTTCGACGCCCATTCGATCCGTTCGCTGATCCCCCATCTGTTCGAGGGCCGGCTGCCGGACTTCAACCTGGGCACCTTCAACGGGCACAGCTGCGATGGCCAACTGGCCAGCCAGCTGGAAGCGGTTTGCGCGGGCCACAGCGACTACACCCACGTGCTCAACGGGCGCTTCAAGGGCGGCCATATCACCCGCCACTACGGCAACCCGGCCGAAGATATCCACGCGGTCCAGCTGGAGCTGTCCCAGGCAACGTATATGGAAGAGTTCGAACCGTTCCGTTATCGGGCAGACCTGGCGGCCCCGACCCAGGTGGTGCTCAAGGCCTTGCTGCAAACGTTTTTGAACTGGGGGCAGCAGCGTTACGCCTGAATGGGCGCGCTCGATTGGCGGCAGGCCGGCGCCTGTCGGCTGCACCTTTTGCCAGCCCGGTCACTGCGGGCTGGCCGGCGGTTGGGGCAACGAAGCCACAAATTCTTCAAGGGCATGCTGATTACGCGATTCGGGTTTATGATGCCGAACGGCAAAATAATTGAAGTCCCCCCAGGGATGAACCCGACCCCTTACGGAGCGCGTGATGCAGACTTTGTACCCGCAGATCAAACCCTACGCCCGGCACGATCTGGCCGTCGACGAGACTCATGTGCTGTATGTCGACGAAAGCGGTTCTCCGGAAGGTTTGCCGGTGGTGTTCATCCACGGTGGCCCGGGCTCCGGCTGCGATGCCGCGAGCCGTTGCTACTTTGATCCGAACCTGTACCGCATCGTCACCTTCGACCAGCGCGGTTGCGGTCGTTCCACGCCCTACGCCAGCCTGGAAAACAACACCACCTGGGACCTGGTGGCCGACCTGGAGCGCATTCGCCTGCACCTGGGCATCGACAAATGGGTGCTGTTCGGCGGCTCTTGGGGGTCGACCCTGGCCCTGGCTTACGCCCAAACCCACCCTGAGCGGGTGCACGGTCTGATCGTGCGGGGCATCTTTCTTGCCCGCCCCCAGGAAATCGAATGGTTCTACCAGGCCGGCGCCAACCGCCTGTTCCCCGACTATTGGCAGGACTATGTGGCGCCGATCCCCCAGGATGAGCGGCATGACCTGCTCAGCGCTTTCCACAAGCGTCTGACCGGCACCGACCAGATCGCCCAGATGCACGCGGCCAAGGCCTGGTCCACCTGGGAGGGTCGCACCGCCACCCTGCGCCCCAACCCGCAGGTGGTGGATCGTTTCACCGAGCCACAGCGTGCGCTGTCCATCGCCCGCATCGAATGCCACTACTTCACCAATAACGCCTTCCTTGAGCCCAACCAGTTGATTCGCGACATGGGCAAGATTGCCCATTTGCCCGGGGTGATCGTGCACGGCCGCTACGACGTGATCTGCCCGCTGGACAATGCCTGGGAACTGCACCAGGCCTGGCCCAACAGCGAACTGCAGGTGATTCGCGACGCGGGCCACGCCGCTTCCGAACCGGGCATCACCGATGCCTTGGTGCGCGCCGCCGACCAGATGGCCCGGCGCCTGCTCGACCTGCCTCTCGAAGAAGCATGAGGGGGCTGTTGCAGCGCGTTGGCAACGCGCGGGTGGAAGTCGCCGGCGAAATCGTCGGCGCGATCGATCAGGGCTTAATGGTGCTGGTGGCAGTGGAACCCGGGGACACCCGGGCCAGCGCCGACAAATTGCTGCATAAGCTGCTTAACTATCGGGTGTTCAGTGACGCCGAGGGCAAGATGAATCTGTCCTTGGCCGATGTGGCAGGCGGTTTGTTGCTGGTGTCGCAATTCACCCTGGCCGCGGACACCAAAAGCGGGTTGCGCCCGAGCTTTTCCACGGCCGCTGCACCCGCCTTGGCCGAGGAGCTTTTCGACTACCTGTTGGGCAAGGCGCAACAGTTGCATGGCAAAGTGGCTGCGGGGCGTTTTGGCGCCGATATGCAGGTGCATCTGGTCAATGATGGCCCGGTAACCTTCCTGTTACAGGTCTGAAAGCGCCTGAAACATCTTTTTCCGCCGATTTGGGCCGCAAACAGCTGTTTTTCGCGATAAATACTTTGTTACCCCTGATGCGTTGTAACGCGGCCTACTAGATAATCGCGCGCTACGGGGATCAGCGTTCGTTGGTCCATTTTGATTTAGGTAGAGACTTGTCCGCGACCGTTTGGGGAATCATTTAGCCCCATCGGAGTCGGAACAATGCTCGCCAACCTGGCATATAGATAGCTGGCCGTTGGTTTTTTGATCTGTTTTCGGCGAGGGTTGCTCGTGATTGTTAGTCCCTGTAATGCACCAAAATTGTCGGCCAAAGGGTTACGAAACGCGTTGCTGACAGGCTCTGCACTGCTTTGCCTGTTGGGCGCCGGCCCACTGATGGCTTTCAATCTGGATGATGTATCGGCCAAGGCTAAAGAGCTGGCCGGGCAGAAGTACGAAGCCCCGCGCAGTAACCTGCCGAACGAATTTCGTGAGATGAAGTTCGCGGATTACCAAAAAATCCGTTTCCTCACTGAAAAAGCCGAATGGGCCAATCAAAAGACCCCGTTCAAGCTGTCGTTCTATCACCAGGGCATGCACTTCGATACGCCGGTGAAAATCAACGAAATCACCGCCAACACCGTTGAAGAGATCAAGTACGACCCGAATCGCTTCGATTTCGGCGACCTCAAGTTCGATCCCAAGGCCACCGAAAAGCTCGGCTATGCCGGCTTCCGCGTGCTCTACCCGATCAACAAGGCTGACAAGCAAGACGAGATCATGACCATGCTCGGCGCGAGCTACTTCCGCGTCGTTGGCAAAGGCCATACCTACGGTTTGTCTGCCCGTGGCCTGGCGATCGATACCGCCTTGCCGTCCGGGGAAGAGTTCCCGCGCTTCACCGAATTCTGGATTCAGCAGCCCAAGCCGACCGACAAGCACCTGGTGATCTTCGCCTTGCTGGACTCGCCACGGGCTTCCGGCGCCTATCGCCTGACCCTGCGTCCGGGCAGCGACACCATCGTTGACGTCAAGGCTCGTGTCTTCCTGCGGGACAAAGTCGGCAAGCTGGGCATCGCTCCGCTGACCAGCATGTTCCTGTTCGGCGCCAACCAGCCGTCGAAAGTCCTCAACTACCGTCGCGAGCTGCACGACTCCAGCGGCCTGTCGATCCATGCCGGCAATGGCGAGTGGATCTGGCGCCCACTGAACAACCCGAAACACCTCGCCGTGAGCAACTTCTCGGTCGAGAACCCACGTGGTTTTGGCCTGCTGCAACGCGGTCGCGACTTCAGCCACTACGAAGACCTCGACGACCGCTACGACAAGCGCCCAAGCGCCTGGATCGAGCCGAAGGGCGATTGGGGCAAAGGCACCGTCGACCTGGTCGAGATTCCGACCGCCGACGAAACCAACGACAACATCGTGGCCTTCTGGAATCCGGAAAAGCAGCCTGAGCCAGGCCAGCCGATGGACTTCGCCTACCGCCTGCACTGGACCATCGACGAAGCGTCCCTGCATTCCCCGGACAGCGCTTGGGTCGAGCAGACTCTGCGTTCTACGGGTGATGTGAAGCAGTCCAACCTGATTCGTCAGCCGGACGGCAGCGTGGCGTACCTGGTGGACTTCGAGGGCCCATCCCTCAAGGCCCTGGCCCAGGATGCCCAGGTTCGCAGCCAAGTCAGCGTCGGCGACAACGCCGAGCTGGTGGAAAACAGCGTGCGCTACAACCCGGAAACCCAGGGCTGGCGCTTGACCCTGCGCTTGAAGATCAAAGACCCGAGCAAGTCCACCGAGATGCGTGCTGCACTGGTGCGTGACGTGGTCGAGTCCGAACCGGTCAAGGCGACAGTGCCGGCCTCCAGCTCGGCTGTAGCCAAGGCGGACAAGGTCGCGGCCAAGCAGCAGGAGAAGAAAGACAAGGAAGCCAAGCAGGCTGAAGCCAAACAGGCCGATGCCAAGCCGGCGAAAGATGCCAAGGATAAGGACAGCAAAGACGCCAAGCAGCCTGCTGCTGCGGACGCGGCCCCAGCCACACCGGAACCGGTTAAAACTGAACAAGTCTTGACCGAGACCTGGAGCTACCAGTTGCCTGCCGATGAGTAACTCTCAAGCCCAGCCAGAGTCTCTGCTCGAGTACCTGGCGCACCTGCCGATGAGCGATGAGCAGCGCGCGGAACTCGCGGGCTGCACGTCCTTCAGCGAACTCCACGAGCGACTCTCGTCCTCGACCTTCGACGCTCCTGCCGATGCCGCCCAGGCTTCGGTGGGTCGCCGCCTGACCCTGAGCACCGCCCAGGAACTGGAAGAGGCCGAGATGCTGGCCGTCGACGCCAGCGGTCGGGTCTGCCTCAAGGCCACGCCGCCGATCCGTCGGACCAAGGTGGTTCCGGAGCCGTGGCGCACCAATATCCTGGTGCGTGGCTGGCGCCGTCTGACCGGGCGCACCAACCCGCCGGCACCGCCGAAGGATGAACGTGTGCTGCCGGCTGCGCGCTGGCGCACCGTGGGTTCGATCCGTCGCTACATCTTGTTGGTGTTGATGCTCGGCCAGACCATCGTCGCCGGCTGGTACATGAAAGGCATCATGCCGTACCAGGGCTGGTCCTTTGTCGACCTGGAAGAGGTCCTGCACCAGCCGTTGATGCAGACCGCGACCCAAGTGCTGCCCTATGCCCTGCAAACCAGCATCCTGATTCTCTTCGGGATTCTCTTCTGCTGGGTATCGGCGGGTTTCTGGACCGCGTTGATGGGTTTCCTCGAACTGCTCACCGGCCACGACAAGTACCGCATCTCGGGTGCCAGCGCCGGTAACGAGCCGATCGCCAAGGATGCGCGCACCGCGTTGGTGATGCCGATCTGCAACGAAGACGTGCCCCGGGTGTTTGCCGGCCTGCGTGCGACCTTCGAGTCGGTGGCTGCCACCGGCGACCTGGATCGCTTCGACTTCTTTGTTCTCAGCGACAGTAACGATTCCGATATCTGCGTGGCCGAACAGCAGGCCTGGCTGGACGTCTGCCGGGAAGCCAAGGGCTTCGGTAAGATTTTCTACCGTCGCCGTCGCCGTCGGGTAAAGCGCAAGAGCGGCAACCTCGACGACTTCTGCCGTCGCTGGGGTGGCGATTACAAGTATATGGTGGTGCTCGACGCCGACAGCGTGATGAGCGGCGAATGCCTGACCAGCCTGGTGCGCCTGATGGAGGCCACGCCGGACGCGGGCATCATCCAGACCGCGCCACGGGCGTCGGGCATGGACACCCTGTATGCGCGCATGCAGCAGTTCGCCACCCGGGTCTACGGCCCGCTGTTCACCGCCGGCCTGCACTTCTGGCAGTTGGGCGAATCCCACTACTGGGGCCACAACGCGATCATCCGCATGAAGCCGTTTATCGAGCACTGCGCCCTGGCGCCGTTGCCCGGCAAAGGCGCCTTCGCCGGTGCGATCCTGTCCCACGACTTCGTCGAAGCGGCGCTGATGCGCCGTGCCGGCTGGGGTGTGTGGATTGCCTACGACCTGCCGGGCAGCTACGAAGAGCTGCCGCCGAACCTGCTGGATGAACTCAAGCGTGACCGTCGCTGGTGCCACGGCAACCTGATGAACTTCCGCCTGTTCCTGGTCAAAGGCATGCACCCGGTGCACCGTGCGGTGTTCCTTACCGGTGTGATGTCCTACCTGTCGGCGCCGTTGTGGTTCTTCTTCCTGGTGCTGTCCACGGCCTTGCTGGCGGTCAACACCCTGATGGAGCCGCAGTACTTCCTCGAGCCCCGGCAGTTGTATCCGCTGTGGCCGCAGTGGCACCCAGACAAGGCCATCGCGCTGTTCTCCACGACCATCGTGCTGCTGTTCCTGCCGAAGTTGCTGAGCATCATCCTGATCTGGGCCAAGGGCGCGAAAGAGTTCGGCGGCAAGTTCAAGGTCACCCTGTCCATGCTCCTGGAGATGCTGTTCTCCATGCTGCTGGCGCCGGTGCGGATGATCTTCCACACCCGGTTCGTGCTGGCCGCGTTCCTCGGTTGGGCCGCGACCTGGAATTCGCCGCAGCGTGACGACGACTCCACGCCCTGGAGCGAAGCCGTGCGTCGCCACGGTCCACAGACCCTGCTGGGCTTCTGCTGGGCCCTGCTGGTGATCTGGCTGAACCCGAGCTTCCTCTGGTGGCTGGTGCCCATCGTCGGTTCGCTGATGCTGTCGATCCCGGTGTCGGTGATCTCCAGTCGTGTCGGCCTGGGCCTGAAGTCCCGTGACGAAAGCCTGTTCCTGATCCCTGAGGAATACGCGCCGCCACAGGCCTTGCTGGCGACTGATCAGTACACCCATGAAAACCGCTGGCACGCGCTCAACGACGGCTTTATCCGGGCCGTGGTCGATCCGCAGCAGAACGCCCTGGCCTGCGCCTTGGCGACCTCGCGCCACGGTCTGGCCGAGCCGATCGAATGGCTGCGTACCGAACGGGTGCGCCACGCCTTGAAAGTCGGCCCGGCGGGCTTGAACAACAGCGAGCGCCTGGCGCTGTTGAGCGACCCGGTAGCCCTGGCGCGCCTGCACGAGCAGGTGTGGAGCGAAGGTCATGCAGACTGGCTGAGTGCCTGGCGCCAGTCGGTGGATGCCGACCCTCATGCGCCGCTGCTACCGTTGCAGCCGCTCACCGCCCAGGCTGTTCCGGCCTGAGTCAAAGCCCCGCTTTAGAGCGGGGCTTTTTTTTGCCTGGACCGGCGGTCGCCCTGCGACGTTTTTGTCACAAACAAATCCTGCCTAAACCCTTGTGCAAATGAGCGAGTGCGTTAGCATCGCTCCCCGAATTGGAGCGCATGGACAACAAACTGTCCGTATCTGTTGGTTTTCCAAGGAAAACCCGGCGCGCGCCCGGCACACAATAAAATGGGTTCAGGGGACATAACGATGAAAAAGTACCTTTCGATGCTGCTGCTCGGCGTCTCGGCGCTGGTTGCGGTCAATGCGGCCCAGGCAGGCGCCATCGATGACGCCGTTAAGCGCGGCACGCTGAAAGTCGGCATGGACCCGACCTACATGCCGTTCGAAATGACCAACAAGCGCGGCGAGATCATCGGTTTCGAAGTCGACCTGCTCAAGGCCATGGCCAAGTCCATGGGGGTCAAACTGGAAATGGTCTCCACCGGTTACGATGGCATCATCCCGGCCCTGCTGACCGACAAATTCGACATGATCGGCAGCGGCATGACCCTGACTCAGGAACGTAACCTGCGCCTGAACTTCAGCGACCCCTTCATTGTGGTTGGCCAGACCTTGCTGATCCGCAAGGAGCTGGAAGGCACCATCAAGTCCTACAAAGACCTGAACAGCGCCGACTACCGCATCACCTCCAAGCTGGGGACCACCGGCGAGATGGTGGCCAAGAAGCTGATCGCCAAAGCCAAGTACCACGGCTATGACAACGAGCAGGAAGCCGTGCTCGACGTGGTCAACGGCAAGGCTGACGCCTTCATCTACGACGCCCCGTACAACGTGGTGGCGCTGAGCAAGGTCGGCAACGGCAAGCTGGTGTTCCTCGACAAGCCGTTCACCTATGAGCCCCTGGCCTTCGGCCTGAAGAAAGGCGACCACGACAGCCTGAACTTCATCAACAACTTCCTGCACCAGATTCACGAAGACGGCACCTACGATCGCATCCATGACAAGTGGTTCAAGAGCACCGAGTGGCTCAAGGACATGGAATAACGCGGCATTCCTTCGCCGGCCAGCCGGCTCCTGCAGAGTGATGTGTGGGAGCCGGCGGGTCGGCGAAAGCGTCTGAATTGGCGACACCCACCCCGGAACCTGCACAGCAATGAAACAGAACAAAGCCCAATTGCCCTGGCACCTGCTGACGGTGCTGGTGTTGATCGGCCTGGCCGGCGCCCTGTATTACGCCACCTCGCTGATGTCCTACGAATGGCGTTGGAACCGTGTGCCGCAGTACTTTGCCTATCAGGCCGAGGAGTCCCAGCGGGCGGCGGAGATCTCCACCGTCACCGAACTGGTGCGCCAGGGCGGCAAGGCTGAAGTCACCTTGCGCAACGAGGCTGGTGAAGAGCAGCGCCTGAGCGTCGATGACAACAGCCTGCAAGTGGCCCGTGGCGACGACGTGGCGGAAGGCGATGTGATCGGTGTGACCCGGCATTGGGCCGCAGGACCGCTGCTGTGGGGCTTGTGGACCACGGTGTGGTTGTCGCTGGTGTCCGGGGTGCTGGGCCTGCTGATTGGCCTGGGCACTGGGCTGTGCCGCCTGTCGAGCAACCCGACCCTGCGCGACCTCTCGGCCATTTATGTCGAGCTGGTGCGCGGCACGCCGCTGCTGGTGCAGATCTTTATCTTCTATTTCTTTATCGGCACGGTGCTCAACCTGTCCCGGGAGTTTGCCGGGATTGCCGCGCTGTCGCTGTTCACGGGTGCCTATGTGGCGGAAATCATCCGCGCCGGGGTGCAGTCTATCGCCCGTGGCCAGAATGAGGCTGCGCGCTCCCTGGGGCTCAGTGCCGGCCAGTCCATGCGTCACGTGGTGCTGCCGCAGGCCTTCAAGCGCGTGCTGCCGCCCCTGGCCGGGCAATTTATCAGCCTAGTCAAGGACACTTCCCTGGTGTCGGTGATCGCCATCACTGAGCTGCTCAAGAGCGGCCGGGAAGTCATCACCACCTCGTTCTCGCCGTTCGAGATTCTGTTCTGCGTGGCGGGCCTGTACCTGTTGATCAACCTGCCGCTGTCGAAGATGGCCAGCCGGCTTGAGCGGAGGCTCGCGCAAAGTGATTGAAGTCCGCGATCTGGTAAAAGTCTTCGACACCCGTGGCCAAGTGGTCCGGGCCGTGGATAACGTCACCACTCAGGTGGCCAAGGGTGAAGTGCTGGTGGTGATCGGTCCGTCCGGTTCCGGCAAGTCCACCTTCCTGCGTTGCCTCAATGGCCTGGAAGAGTTCGATTCCGGCTCGGTGAGCATCGACGGCCTGCAACTGGCTGACCCCAAGACCGATGTGAACGCCTATCGCCGGGAAGTCGGCATGGTGTTCCAGCATTTCAACCTGTTCCCCCACATGACCGTGCTGGAGAACCTCTGCCTGGCGCAGAAGGTGGTGCGCAAGCGCGGCAAGAAGGAGCGCGAGGCCAAGGCCCTGGCGTTGCTGGAAAAGGTCGGCATTGCGCAGAAGGCCAATGAGTTTCCGTCGCGCCTGTCCGGTGGCCAGCAGCAACGGGTGGCGATCGCCCGGGCATTGGCCATGGAGCCCAAGGTCATGCTGTTCGATGAGCCGACCTCGGCCCTGGACCCGGAAATGGTCGGCGAAGTGCTGGACGTGATGAAGACCCTGGCCGTGGAAGGCATGACCATGGTCTGTGTAACCCACGAAATGGGCTTTGCCCGGGAAGTGGCGGATCGGGTGCTGTTTTTCGATCACGGCAAACTGCTGGAAGATGCCGCGCCGGAGGTGTTCTTCGCCGCGCCGAAAGACCCTCGCGCCCAGGCCTTTTTGCGCCAGGTGCTGTGACCGCTCCAAGCCGGCTCCCACATCCCCTGTAGGAGCCGGCTTGCCGGCGAAGCCCTTCAAATCAGACCCTGAAGCGCCCCACCAAGGTCTGCAGATGAGTCCCCAACCGCGCCAGCTCGACGCTGGAGGCCGCGGTCTCTTCACTGGCTGCCGAGGTCTGCTCGGACACGTCCCGTACATTCAGCACGCTGCGGTTGATCTCTTCCGCCACGGCGCTCTGCTGTTCGGCCGCTGCGGCGATCTGCTGGTTCATGGCCTGGATCGCTGACACGGTGCGGGTGATGTTCTCCAGGGAACTCCCGGCACGGCGGGTCAGTTCGACGCTGCTGTCGGTCAGGCTACGGCTGTTGTCCATGATGCTGGCCACTTGTTGGGTGCCGCTTTGCAGGCCGACGATCAGCTCTTCGATTTCCTCGGTGGACTTCTGGGTGCGCTGGGCCAGGCTGCGCACTTCATCGGCGACCACGGCGAACCCGCGACCGGCTTCACCGGCCCGGGCGGCTTCGATGGCGGCGTTGAGTGCCAACAGGTTGGTTTGTTGTGCCACTGACTTGATCACGTCGAGGACGCTGCCGATCTTGTCGCTTTCCTGCTTCAGGTGGCTCATGGCGTCGGTGGAATTGCCCACCTCGCTGGCCAGGCGCTCGATCTGGGCGATGGCTTCGTTCACTACTCGATCACCCTCACGGGCTTGCTGATCGGCAGCCACAGCGGCTTCCGAGGCCTCCTCAGCGTTGCGCGCCACTTCTTGCACGGTGGCGGCCATTTCATTCATGGCGGTGGCGACCTGGTCGGTCTCGACTTTCTGGTTGTTGACCCCGGCGCTGGTCTGCTCGGTGACGGCCGACAGCTCCTCGGCGGCGCTGGCGATCTGGGTGACCCCATCGCTGATGCCACCGATCAGTTCCCGCAGGTTCAGGGTCATGCGCTGCATGGCACTTTGCAGTTGCCCCAGCTCGTCACGGCGCTGCACGTCGAGGTTCTCGCTGAGGTCTCCCGAGGCCACGCGCTCCACCACTTTCAGGGTTTGCTGCAGGGGCACGACTATCTGTCGGGTGATGCTCCAGGCGGCGATCACACCAAACACCAGGGCCAGCAGGGTGACAATTGCCAGGGTGCTTTTGGCTTGTGCCGCGTCGCTGTCACGCTTGTCGGTTTGTGCGCTGGTGAGTTGCGTGCTCAGCTCCATCAGGCGCGAGCCCTGGTCCGCCATGCGCTTGAGGGCGACGGCACTGGCTACTTGGGAGTCACGGAATTCGCTGACGGCGGCGCGGTAGCCCTTGAGGGAGTCGGTGGCCTGTTGCAGGTTGGCGATGTGTTGCTCTGGCAGCTTGGCCGGCAGGCTAACCAGGTTGTTCAGGGCATTGTCGATGGCGTCCAGGGCAGGGCGTTCCGCTTCGACCTTGCCGCTGTAGGTGTAGCCGCGGACTTGGAAGCGCGCTTGCTGGATCAGTTTGGAGAGGTCGATCACGCTGTTGAACTGGGCCACGCTGTCGCCCTGCAACAGCGATTTTTCTACTTCGGCCACACGTGCTACGGCGTTATCGGCGGTGGCGCCCAGTTTGCTCCGGGCCGCTTCACGGCTGTCGGTGGCGCGGGTCATGTCGGTGAAGGCGGCCTTGTACTCGGCGACGGCGGCCAGTTGCTGGTCGATCATGCTGATGCTTTCAGGTTGCTCCAGCTGGGTGCGGGCTTTCTGCAAGCCCTCGTCGAGCTGTTTGAGCAAGCCGGACACCTCGGCGGGGCCCTTTTCGCCACGGGTCATTTCGTAGTTCAGGCGGGCGATCCGCAGGTCTTTGGTCAGTTCGTTGAGGCTGGAGATGTACCCCAGCTTGTCGCCGCGCTCGATCACGCTGCCCAGGCCCGTCCAGCCGGTGGCGGTGATCAATACCGTGAGCAGCAGCACCAGGCCGAAGCCGGTCCCCAGTTTTCGATTGACGCTTATATTCCCCAGGGTTTGGGCGAGCCAGCGGTACATGGGTGAACTCCCTTCTTGCCGATTGGGTTTATCCAAGGTTTATCGGCGGGCGCGGGCGTTCCTGTAGCGTCGGTTTGTCGGCGCCCGCGCTGGCGGGTCGCGGGCAAACCAGTCATTTCGAGGGAGGGGCTTAGAACAGGCGGGAGAGCAAGGCGGTGACGGCGGTTTCAACTCGCAGGATGCGCTCGCCCAATTGCACAGGCGCAAGGCCGGCCTTGCCCAGCAGGTCGATCTCGTAGGGGATCCAGCCGCCTTCCGGGCCGATGGCCAGGGTCACGGGTTCATCCAGGCCCCGTGGGCAGGGCGGGTACTGGCCGGGATGCCCCACCAGGCCCAGGGTGCCATCGGCGAGGGCCGGCAGGCGGTCTTCGACAAACGGCTTGAAGCGTTTTTCGATCAGCACCTCAGGCAGCACCGTGTCCCTTGCCTGTTCCAGGCCCAGGATCAGCTGTTCGCGCACGGCCTCGGGTTCCAGGAAGGGCGTCTGCCAGAAGCTTTTCTCGACCCGGTAGCTGTTGACCAGCACCAGCCTTGGCACGCCCATGGCGGAGACGGTCTGCAACACCCGGCGCAGCATCTTCGGGCGCGGCAGGGCCAGGACCAGGGTCAGCGGCAGTTTGCCGGGTGGCGGCTGGTCGAGGCTGACCTGCAACTCGGCTTCACGGGCTTCCAGGCGCAGCACCTCGGCCGAACCCATCAGGCCGCCGATGCGTCCGACCCGCAGGCTGTCACCCACGGCGACGCGATGCACGTCCTGCATGTGGGTCAGCCGGCGATCGCTCAGGATGACCCGGTCGGCCGCAATGAAGTCGGCCTCTTCGAGGAGCAGCAGGTTCACGCTTGGGTCGCTGGCGGCTGGTCGTTGTGATCGTCAGCCGGCGCATCGTCCGGGTGCTCGCCACGTTTGCTGATCAGCCCGGCGAACAGCACGCCGATCTCGAACAACAGCCACATGGGCACGGCCAGCAGGGTTTGCGAGAAAATGTCCGGCGGGGTCAGGATCATGCCGACCACGAAGCAGCCGATGATCACGTAAGGCCGGATTTTTTTCAGGTAGACGACGTTCACCACACCGATCCATACCAGCAGGACCACGGCCACGGGGATTTCGAAGGCTACGCCGAAGGCGAAGAACAGGGTCATCACGAAATCGAGGTAGCTGGTGATGTCGGTCATCATCTCCACGCCGGCGGGTGTGGCCGCGGCGAAGAACTTGAAGATCAGTGGGAACACCAGGAAGTAGGCGAAGGCCATGCCGGTGTAGAACAGCAGGATGCTCGACACCAACAGCGGTACGGCGATGCGCTTTTCATGCTTGTACAGGCCGGGGGCGATAAAGCCCCAGATTTGATGCAGGATCACCGGGATCGCCAGGAACAGCGAGACCATCATGGTCAGCTTCAGCGGCGTCAGGAACGGCGACGACACGTCGGTGGCGATCATCGTCGCGCCTACCGGCAGGTACTGGCGCAGCGGCGTCGAGACGAAGGTGTAGATCTGCTGGGTGAAGGCAAACAACCCGGCGAAGATGATGAAGATCGCCGCGACGCAGCGTAGCAGGCGGGTACGCAACTCGGTGAGGTGCGACACCAGCGGCATGTGTTGGTCGTTCTCTGGGATATCGCTCATGGGGCTCGCGGCGGCAATGTAGGGTCGTGGGGTGGCGGTGTGACAGACGCCGGTTCGCTGGCCGCTGGTGGCACGCTGGGCGTCGTTTCAACGGGAGCGTTGGCCAAGGGCGCGGCCTGCGCCGGCGTGTCGATGCCAGGGGCGTGAATCGTCGGCTCGACCACAGGTTCGACCGGGGTCGGCTGTTGCTGGGTCGGGGAGAGGATTTTTCGCGCTTCCTGCTCCAGCGACAGAATGTGCTCGTTGTGCAGCTGCCGACGGATTTCATCGGCACCGATTTCCCGTTCAACTTCCTGTTTTATTGCGTTGAAACTGCGCTTCAGGCGACCGACCCAGAGGCCGGCGGTACGCGCAGCGCCGGGCAGGCGCTCGGGGCCGAGCACCAGCAGGGCCACCAGGCCCACCAGCAGCAGTTCAGAGAAGCTGATACCAAACATTAGTCAGTGCTCACGAGTCTTTGCGGATCGGCTCTTCGACTTTCTGCGCCTGCACGTCGATGGTGTGCGGCGGGTTGGCCTGAGCGGTGGCGTGTGGCTGGACCGGTGGCACAGGTTGTGCGGTCGGTGGTACCACGGGCTCGGCGGGTTTTTCGTCGTCGTTCATGGCCTTGCGGAAACCCTTGATCGATTCGCCGACGTCGGTGCCCAGGTTCTTCAGCTTCTTGGTGCCAAACACCAGAACCACGACAACCAGAATGACGACCCAGTGTTTCCAGTCAAAAATGCCCATGCTGCGTTTCCTCTTAGAAAGTTGTTCAGGCGGACGGTCGTGAGGCTTTCTCAGCGTGTCCGGACAGACCGAAGCGGCGGTCGAGTTCGTCGAGAACGGCCTGCGGATGTTGCCCCAGTTGGGCCAGCATGACCATGCTGTGGAACCACAGGTCCGCGGTTTCGTAGATCACATCGCTGCAGTCACCGCTGACGGCGGCGTCCTTGGCCGCGAGGATGGTTTCTACCGACTCTTCGCCGACTTTTTCCAGGATCTTGTTCAAACCCTTGTGGTACAGGCTGGCCACGTAGGAGCTGTCGGCGGCTGCGCCCTTGCGCTCTTCCAGCACTTGGGCCAGACGGTTGAGGGTGTCGTTCATGTTCAGTGTCCTGCCGAGTAAATCGCGTGCGGGTCTTTGAGGACCGGTTCGACGGTCTTCCACTGGCCTTCTTCGAAGACGCGGTAGAAGCAGCTGTGGCGGCCGGTGTGGCAGGCGATGTCGCCGATCTGTTCGACCATCAGGATGATCACATCGGCATCGCAGTCCAGGCGCATTTCATGGAGCTTTTGCACGTGGCCGGACTCTTCGCCCTTGCGCCACAGCTTGCCACGCGAGCGTGACCAATAAATGGCGCGCTGCTCGGCGGCGGTCAGGCTCAGGGCCTCGCGGTTCATCCAGGCCATCATGAGTACGCGCCCGGTCTTGTGATCCTGGGCAATGGCCGGCACCAGGCCGTCCGCGTCCCATTTGATCTCGTCCAGCCAATCTTTCATCTTCGACTCCGACTACCAGGCCCAACCCGTTGGTTGCGCCTCGGCGATGTGAACTTGAACAGTTTGCCAGCAGCCCGCGCCAGTGGCTATCGGCGCACGACCAGATACAAACCCACGGCAATCATGATCCCGGCCGGCCAATGGCTCAGCTCCTGCAGCGGCCCGCCGGCGGCCAGCACCGCGCCGCCGCCCAGGTGGGCACAGCCCAGCAGACGCAGGAACCAGTCGTCCTTGCGCTGGCGCCACGGCGCCGGCGGATCGGCCGCGTGGGGCTGGGACATGCGCTCCAGCAGGTCGCGGGTCATGTTGGCCAGGTGCGGCAGTTGCTCGACCTGGCTGTGCAGGTTGCCCAGCAGGGTTTTCGGGCTGACGCGCTCGCGCATCCAGCGTTCCAGGAAGGGTTGGGCGGTGTTCCACAGGTCCAGGTCCGGGTACAGCTGGCGGCCCAGGCCTTCGATGTTGAGCAGGGTTTTCTGCAACAGCACCAACTGCGGCTGGACTTCCATATTGAAGCGTCGGGCCGTCTGGAACAGGCGCATCAGCACTTGGCCGAAGGAAATATCCTTTAACGGTTTTTCGAAGATCGGTTCGCACACGGTGCGAATCGCCGCTTCGAATTCGTTGAGTTTGGTTTCCGCCGGGACCCAGCCCGAATCAATGTGCAACTGCGCCACACGGCGGTAGTCGCGTTTGAAGAAGGCGAACAGGTTGCGTGCCAGGTAGTCCTGGTCTTGCGGGGTCAGGCTACCGACGATGCCGCAGTCGATGGCGATGTACTGCGGGCTCCACGGGTTGACGGTGCTGACGAAGATGTTGCCCGGGTGCATGTCGGCGTGGAAGAAGCTGTCGCGGAACACCTGGGTGAAGAAAATCTCCACGCCACGCTCGGCCAGCATCTTCATGTCGGTGCGTTGGTCGGCCAGGGTCGCCAGGTCGGTGACCTGGATGCCGTAGATGCGCTCCATGACCAGCACTTTCGGCCGGCACCAGTCCCAATAGACTTGCGGCACGTAGAGCAGCGGCGAACCTTCGAAGTTGCGCTTGAGCTGGCTGGCGTTGGCCGCTTCACGCAACAGGTCGAGTTCGTCGTAGATGGTTTTTTCGTAGTCGCTGACCACGTCCACCGGGTGCAGCAGGCGGGCGTCGGCCGAGAGTTTTTCAGCGGCGCGGGCGAGGATGAACAGCCACGCCAGGTCCTGGGCAATGATCGGCTTGAGGCCCGGGCGGATGACTTTGACCACCACTTCTTCGCCGCTTTTCAGTTGCGCGGCATGCACTTGAGCCACCGAGGCCGAGGCCAGGGGCTCGACGTCGAAGCGGCTGAAAACCTCGCTGATCTTCTGGCCCAGTTGCTCCTCGATCAGGGCCATGGACTTCTGCGAGTCGAAGGGCGGCACCCGGTCTTGCAGCAGCATCAGTTCGTCGGCGATGTCTTCCGGCAGCAGGTCGCGGCGGGTGGAGAGGATCTGCCCGAACTTGATAAAGATCGGCCCCAGGTCCTGCAACGCCAGGCGCAAGCGAGCGCCACGGGTCAGCGTCAGGGTCTTGCGCGGGAACCAGCGCCACGGCAGGGCGAAGCGCACGGCCAGTAGGAACCAGGGCAGGGGCAGGGCGAACAGCAGGTCATCGAGGCGGTAGCGGATCACGACGCGCTGGATGCGCAACAGACGGCGGACGGCAAGCAGCTTCATGCGTTATCGCTTGGGTCAAGGGAGCGGGCAAGGCGCTCGAAGCGCGCCTCGAGACGTTCCAGGTCGAGTTTGGCCTGGTCCAGTTCGCGAAAGCGGGCTTCGGCTTCGCGCTGGCCCACCAGGGTGCGTGATTCTTCCGCCAGGTATTCGGCGAGGTTCTGGTTGAGGCTGGCGAACCCTTGCTGGTACCAGCGCGCGCGGCTGCGCACATGGCCGCTGAACAGTTGCGTGGCCACCGGGCCGAGCCAGCGCGAGAGTTCGTATTCCCAGTCCAGCTCCAGGTCCTGGAGGACGGCGGCCAGCTCCAGCAGCACGCTGCTGTCGCCTTCCAGTTCCACCTCGGGGCCGTGGAGGATGGCGGTCTTGTCCTTGCTCAGCGCCAGGCGCAGCAGGCTTGAGGCCGGCGCGCGCAAGGTGCAGTCGCTGTCGGCGGCCCAATGGGAGGCCAGCATCAGGCCTTCATCGCTGGGCAGGATAAACAGCTGCAGGGTTGGGTTACGGCAATCCACGGCGATGACTTTACCGCTCAGGTGCTGCAGGCGCGGCAGGGCCGTGCTATCGAGACGCAGCACCCGGTTGATGCCGGTCTCGACGCTGGCGAGCAAGCCGCTGAGCAACATCAGGGCTTGATGCCGCGGTGCAGGGCGACGATGCCTGCGGTCATGTTGTGGTAGGTCACGCGGTCGAAACCGGCCTCGACCATCATCGACTTCAGGGTTTCCTGGTTCGGGTGCATGCGGATCGATTCGGCCAGGTAGCGGTAGCTTTCCGAGTCGTTGGTGATCAGCTTGCCCATCAGCGGCATGAAGGCGAAGGAGTAGGCGTCATAGGCCTTGGACATCAGGGTGTTGGTCGGCTTGGAGAACTCGAGCACCAACAGGCGACCGCCGGGCTTGAGCACCCGCAGCATGGAGCGCAGGGCGTCTTCCTTGTGGGTCACGTTGCGCAGGCCGAAAGCGATGGTCACGCAGTCGAAATGGTTGTCCGGGAAGGGCAGTTTTTCGGCGTCGGCCTGGACGAACTCGATGTTGCCGGCCACGCCTTTGTCCAGCAGGCGGTCACGACCGACCTTGAGCATGGAGGCGTTGATATCGGCCAGGACCACTTGGCCAGTCGGGCCAACCAGGTGGGAGAACTTGCGGGTCAGGTCGCCGGTGCCGCCAGCGATGTCCAGCACTCGGTTGCCAGCACGCACGCCGGACAGTTCGATGGTGAAGCGTTTCCACAAACGGTGCATGCCGCCGGAGAGCAGGTCGTTCATCAGGTCGTACTTGGCGGCGACAGAGTGGAACACCTCAGCGACTTTTTCCGCCTTCTGGCTTTCCGGAACGTTCTTGAAACCGAAGTGAGTGGTGGGTTCGGCATCGCTGCCTTTGCGCTGATCAGTCATATCGCTGTCACCAAAAGAGAATGCGGGACATTCTAATGCCGGTGGCGGTCTTTGTCTTGGCAAGGCTGAATGTAAGATAGTCAGCCGCCGGGACGTTTTGACGCAGCCAAGGTCAAGATGCTTCCGCCAAGTCCCTATCGAACAGGAGCCCTTTAATGGCCCATATCAGTGTTGAGCGTGCCCATGGCCTGGGTAAGGAAGCCGCCCGAGCCAAGGCGGAACAGTTGGCACAAAAACTGGCTGACCAGTACGGCCTGGAGCCCAAGTGGGCAGGTGACACCCTGAACCTCAAGCGCTCTGGGGTCAAAGGCGCGGTGCAGGTGGGGGATGACTCGATCAAGGTCGATGTTGAACTGGGCCTGTTGATGTCGGCCATGAGCGGCATGATCAAATCCGAAATCGAAAAAGCCCTGGATAAAGCCCTGGCCTGAATCTGCATGCAGGGGCGGGCGTGGCAGCAATTGCCGCCGCTCCTGCATGGAGCGCACAGGGTTTTATTGCATTCGTTAGGGTGCCGATTCTAATTTTTCTCACTACTTTTGGCCTCACTCCCACTTCCGTGGGCGGTTCCTCAAACCTTCCAAGCGTGAGGTGCACCATGGCCAAAGTCATTCTGAAGAAAAAAGTCGATATTCAATCGACGGCTCTGAACGAAGTCAAATCCTATGCCCGCAAGATCTGGCTGGCAGGCCTGGGTGCCTACGCCAAGGTCGGCCACGAGGGCAGCGAGTACTTTCAAGAGTTGATCAAGACCGGTCAAACAGTTGAAAAGAAAGGCAAAAAAGTTGTGACTGAACAACTTGAAGCCGCCAACAGTCAGATTGATAGCGTCAAGGGCGACGTCAGTAGTCTCAAGGGTAAAGTCGAAGTGCAGTTGGACAAGGTTGAAAAGGCCTTCGACAGCCGTGTTGCCAGTGCCTTGAATCGCATCGGCATTCCGTCTAAACATGACGTTGAGACACTCTCTGCTAAGCTCGATGAGCTGACGGCATTGCTCGAACGTGTCGCACGCAAACATTAAGGAGAACGGGATGGCTGGTAAAAAGAATACTGAAAAAGAAGGCAGCTCGTGGATCGGGAAAGTCGAAGAATACTCCCGTAAAATTTGGCTCGCCGGTTTGGGTGTGTATTCGAAGATCGACACTGACGGCAGCAAGCTCTTCGAGACCCTGGTCAAAGATGGCGAGAAAGCTGAAAAGCTCACCAAAAGCGCAGTTGGCAAAAAAGTCGACGCCGCCAAAGACTCCGCCTCCACGGCCAAATCGCGCATCAGCGATGTCAAAGACCGCGCCCTGGGCAAGTGGGATGAGCTGGAAGGGGCTTTCGACAAGCGCCTGAACAGCGCTATCTCGCGTTTGGGCGTTCCTAGCCGCAATGAGGTCAAGGCGCTGCACAGCAAGGTCGATACCCTGACCAAGCAAATCGAAAAACTCACCGGCGCCAAGGTCGCCCCGGTTGCGGCCAAAACCGCAGCGGCCAAACCCGCTGCTGCTACCAAGCCTGCGGCCAAACCGCTGGTTAAAGCCGCGGCCAAGCCGGCTGCGAAACCTGCCGCCAAGGCACCTGTCAAAGCCGCAGCCAAACCGGCCGCTAAAACCGCAGCAGCCAAGCCTGCGGCCAAACCGGCCGCCAAGCCGGTGGCAGCCAAACCCGCGGCTAAACCTGCAGCCAAGCCAGCAGTGAAAGCCGCAGCGGCAAAACCTGCAGCCAAACCCGCCGCCAAACCGGCAGCGGCTAAAAAGCCCGCAGTGAAAAAGCCTGCCGCCGCCAAGCCTGCAGCTGTGGCCAAGCCGGCATCACCCGCAGCGACCAGCCCAGCGAACTCCGCTGCCGCTCCAGCCCCTGCTGTGACCCCGACTGCCGCGCCGGCTCCAACGACGCCAACCAGTCAGTCCTGATTGCTTCAGGGCTCATGAAAACGCCCCGGCCTGCAAAGGTCGGGCGTTTTTTGTTGGTGCCGGTTGCTGATTATTCGTGTTCTTCCAGGTAGCGCAGGGCCATCTGTTCCGTGGCCTGTTTGGCGGCGGGCAACAGGTGTGGGGCCACCAGCATCATGATCTGGTAGACCACCAGGCGCACTTCGCCTTCCCGGTCGAGAATCCGCTGGTAGTCCAGGGAGAACAGCAGGGTCATGGTGATCTGCTCCACCAGTTGCCCCAGCGCCTGGGTATCACTGACCAATTGCCCCGAGGCCTTGAGACGGGCCAGCAACGACGCCAGGGTGCGCTTCAGGGCATTGAGTAGGTTGCGGATGCCCTTGGCCAGTTTCGGCAGGCGCCCGGCCAGGTTGGACAGGTCCTGGAACAGAAAGCGGTAGTGGGCCAGGCGCTCGACGATCAGGTGCAGGAACAGCCAGTAATCTTCCGCGGCCAGGAGCACATCGGCGGGGGGATCCAGCAGCGGCGCCAGCTCATTCTGAAAGCGCTCGAACAACCCGAGGATCAACGGCTCCTTGCCGTGGAAGTGGTAGTACAGGTTGCCGGGGCTGATGCCCATCTCGTTGGCAATTTCCATGGTGGAAACGTTGGGCTCGCCCTTGTGGTTGAACAACTGCAGGGCACATTCGAGAATTCGGTCGCGGGTTTTCATCCGGTCTTCTTGTCGTCCATTGCGGCCACGGCTCCCTTGGAACCGTGGGGCCAGAGAGGGCGTCAGCGCACGCGCACGTAGGTGCCGGGCGCGCTTCCATCGGTGGATAATTCTGGTTGCCCAGGGTGGTGAGGGTTTCGCGCTGGGCGCCGGAGTGCTCCTGAATCCAGCCCAGCCACTGGCTCCACCAACTGCCCTCGATGTGCTTGGCGTCGTAATACCAGGCCCGTGGGTCGCTACTGAGTTTGGGGTTGTCCACGTAATTGGCCTTGGGGTTGCCCGGCGGGTTGAGAATGCTCTGGATATGCCCGCTGTTGGACAGCACGAAGCGTCGATCCCCGCCCAGCAACAGGGTCGAGCGGTAGACCGCGTCCCACGGCGTGATGTGATCGTTGATCCCGGCGACGTGGAAGCTGTCGACATTGACCTTCTGCAGGTCGATCGGGGTGCCGCAGACTTCCAGGCCCCCGGGATGGCTCAACGGGTTGTGCTTGAAGAAGTCCAGCAGGTCGCCGTGCAGGGCGGCGGGCAGGCGGGTGTTGTCGTTGTTCCAGTAGAGGATGTCGAACGCCGGTGGCTCTTTGCCCAGCAGGTAGTTGTTGACCCAGTAGCTCCAGATCAGGTCGTTGGGCCGCATCCAGGCGAAGACCTTGGCCATGTCCCGACCGTCCAGCACGCCCTGCTGGTAGGAGCGGCGTTTGGCGGCTTCCAGGGTCTGCTCATCGGCGAACAGGGTGGCCGGGCTGTCCATCTGGCTGTCCAGCAGGCTGACCAGGTAGGTGGCGCTGGCGACTCGACGCAACTGGCGCTTGGCCTGTAGATGGCCTTGCAGCGCGGCAATGGTCAGGCCGCCGGCACAGGCGCCGACCAGATTCACTTCACGGCTGCCGGTAATCGCCCGGCAGACGTTCATGGCTTCTTCAGCCGCCTCGACGTAGCTCGACAGGCCCCATTCGCGGTGCCTGATGTCCGGGTTGCGCCAACTGATGATGAACACCTGCAGGCCGTTCTTCAGGGCGTACTGGATGAAGCTCTTGGGCGGGCTGAGGTCGAAGATGTAGTACTTGTTGATTTGTGGCGGCACGATCAGCAGGGGCTTGGCGTACTGCTTTTCACTCATGGGCTTGTACTGGATCAGCTCCAGCAACTCGTTGCGAAACACCACCGAACCCGGGGTGGTGGCAAGGTTACGGCCCACTTCAAAGGCGTGCTTGGTGACCTGGCTCGGCAAGCCGTTGTTGTGCAGCAGGTCATCGAGCAAGTGGCTCATCCCGCGAATCACGCTGTTGCCGCCGGAGTTGAAGAGCTCCTTGATCGCCAGGGGGTTGAGCAGGGTGTTGGACGGTGCCACGGCATCGTTGAGCAAGGCGAAGGCAAAATGCGCCCGGGCCTTGTCATCGCTGTTCATGCTGCTGTCGTCGATCCAACTGCGGATTTGCTTTTGCCAGCTCAGGTAGGCCTGCAGGCTACGTCGGTAGAACGGGTTCAGGGTCCAGGTGGGGTCGGCGAAGCGATTGTCGTCGGGGTTGTGCTTGTGCAGGGTCTCGCCCAGCAGCACACGACCCAACTGGCCACCCAATGCCAGCGCGTGACGTGCGCTGTGCAGCGGGTTGCGCAGGCTGTGGGCGGCCACGCTGCGCAGCGTCGAGAACAGATCCCGGCCGCGCAGACCGGTGATCGCGCTTTGCGCATTGATGTACGCAGCGGGGGTGGGCAACGAGCCCGCCGCAGGTTTGTCTCGCATGAGTCCACACTCCTTCGTCAAACCAGTCACCAGCAGCCAATCCAAGACAGACAACATAGTCGGTCCTGGCCCTTCTTGCGCGCGACGGTCCTGTCGATGGCGCCTTTGTCTCAGTGTTTGCCGAACGGTGCCGGATGCGGATGCATGACTGCCCGCTGCCGTTCTTCTTCAAGAAATTTCATGATGATGGGGGCGACGGCCTCGGCCCGGGTGATCAGGAACAAATGGCCGTCGTCGATTATGTGTAGCTGGGCGTTGGGAATTCGCCAGGCCAGCAAGCGCATATTGATCAGGGGAATCAGCGGGTCATCGTCGCCCGCCAGCACCAGAGTCGGCTGATGGATCTTGTGCAGCCAGTGGATACTGGTCCAGCCCATCCCGGCGAACAGTTGCCAGTAGTAGCCCAGCTTCCCGGCTGAACGCACCTTGGCCGCGTGTTCAGCGGCCAGGCTTGGATCGCGACGAAAGGAGCGCCGTAGATCAGTGGCGCAATACGGATCACATGGGAGGGCTGTATGTAACGCCGAGGGCTGGCCATCAACATCAGCACCTTGGGTTTGCCCGGCACCATAAACGCGCCGGCAGCCGTGGCGGCCAGCACCAGTTTCTTGCAGCGCTCAGGGTAGTCGTAGGCAAACTGCTGCGCCAGCGCGCCACCCCAGGACACGCCCACTACATTGACCTGACCGTAGTCGAGGTAGTCGAGCATGCGCGCGGTCAATTTGGCCAGGCCGGGGAAGCGATACGGCCGGCTTGGAGTGGATGAGCCGCCGACCCCCGGGACGTCGAAGGCGATCACCTCCAGGTCGGGGTCCAGTGCCTGGACAAAGGGGAACACCAACTCCAGGTTGGCGCCGATGCCGTTGAAAATCAGCAGCGGCGTCAAATGGGGTTTACCGGGCCGGACTGCGGTGCGGATGGTTTGGCCATCCAGGTCGACGGTGCGGAATATGAAAGGTTGAGGCATGCCGTAGCCCTGTGAATTAAACCGCCGGCAAAGCCCTGGGGGCTTCGTCCGGATGACTCGAGGCCAAGCCTCGTTCCGCTAAAAGGGCTGGCGGCACAGCCCTGTGCCGCTTGGTTGAGCGCTGGGTCGACGACTCAGCGTTCGTGTACGTAGGTGCCTGGCGCCGCTTCGGCGGCCGCATGCTTCTTGTTCCCCAGGCTGGTTGGCGAAGGTTTGAGATCCCCCGAACGCTGCGCTTGCCAGGCCTGCCAGTGCAGCCACCAGGAGTCGGTGTGCTTGCTGGAGTTCTCTTGCCAATCTTCGGCCTTGGCCGGCATGTCCTCGCTGGTCATGTAGCGGGATTTCGGATTGCCCGGCGGGTTGAGGATGCTCTGGATATGGCCGCTGCTGGACAGCACGAACTCCACGTTGCCACCAAACAGCTGAGCCGATTTGTAGCAGGACTTCCACGGCGTGATGTGGTCGTTGGTGCCGGCCAGGGAAAAGATGTCGGCCGTGACCTGCTTGAGGTCGATTGGCGTGCCGCACACTTCCAGTGCATTGGGTCGGGTCAGTGGGTTGTTCTTGAACATTTCGATCAGGTCGCCGTGGAACGCCGCCGGCAGCCGGGTGGTGTCGTTGTTCCAGAACAGGATGTCGAACACGGGCGGCTCGTTGCCCAGCAGGTAGTTGTTGACCCAGTAGTTCCAGATCAAATCGTTGGGGCGCATCCAGGCGAACACCTTGGCCATGTCGCGGCCTTCCAGGACGCCAGCCTGATAGGAATGGCGCTTGGCCGCTTCCAGGGTCTGCTCGTCGACGAACAGCGCGACCTGGGTATCCAGGGTGGTGTCCAGCACGCTGACCAGCAGGGTCAGGGCGTTGACCTTCTTCTCTCCCAGCGCCGCGTAGTGGCCCAGCAGCGCGGTGCAGGTGATGCCGCCGGAGCAGGCGCCGAGCATGTTCACGTCTTTGCTGCCGGTGATCGCGGTGACCACGTCGACCGCTTCCTTGAGGGCTTCGATGTAGGTGGACAGGCCCCACTCGCGCTGAGCCTTGGTCGGGTTGCGCCAACTGACGATAAAGGTCTGCACGTTGTTGCGCAGGCAGAAGCGCGCCAGGCTTTTATCCGGGCTGAGGTCGAAAACGTAGAATTTGTTGATCTGTGGCGGTACCACCAGCAGGGGGCGCTCGTACACCTGTTCGGTGATGGGGCGGTACTGGATCAGCTCCAGTACGTCATTGCGGAACACCACGGCGCCCTCGCTGGTGCCGAGGTTCTTGCCGACTTCGAACGCATCCATGTTGACTTGGCTGGGCATGCCGCCGTTGTGCACCAAGTCCTTGGCCATATGGGAGAGGCCGTCCAGCAGGCTCTTGCCACCGGTTTCGAAGAAGCGTTTGACCGCAGCGGGGTTGGCTGCGCTGTTGGTCGGGGCCATGGCTTCGGTCATCAGGTTGATCACGAAGTGGCCGCGGCTGATGTCCTGGGCAGACAGGCTGCTGTCGTCGATCCAGTCGTGGAGCTCCTTGCGCCACGCCAGGTAGGTTTGCAGGTAGCGTTTGTAGAGCGGGTTCTGGCTCCAGGCCGGGTCGTTGAAACGGCGGTCGTCGCTTTCTGGCTGGAGGGTCGATTTGCCGAAGATCACGTTCTTCAGCTCGACGCCGAAGTGAGCCACGTGCTTGACGCTATGGATGGGTTGTTTGATGGCCTGGGTCAGCACCATTCGAGCAGAAGTCAGCAGATCCTTTCGACGCAAGCCAATGACCGGATTGAGCCCCAGGGTGTTTTCCGAGGCTTGATTTTTCAGGTCATCGTTATTCTTGTTACTCATCTACGACGCTCCATTGTCCTGAGACGAGTACCGGACCTGCTGTGTAGTGACACAGCGCAATGCCAGGTACTACTGCTCGGGTAACCGTTAATTCCGCATCGCTGCTTTTAGTTCAGAAAGCATTGCAGGGAACTTGCCAGCTCCATTGGTTACCCGAGTTTAATTTTTTTCGCAAGCAGGCCAATCGTTGGCTGTGCAGCGGAGCATTCAAGCAGATGGAATTAGAAAATGCGCTCTAAAGGGTCCGAGCCTTGAGCTAGAGCATCAGTTTGACCACGGACTCGTTGGGGTCGCGGGATTTTCCGGCGGCTTTGAGTTCGTCGAGATAGTCCTGCCAGAGCGCGTCCTGGCGTAAGGCCAGCTGGTACAAATAGTCCCAGGTGAAGAGGCCGCTGTCGTGGCCATCATCGAAGGTCAATTTCAGTGCGTACTGACCGGCCGGTTCCACCTTGCTCAGGCCGACGCCGATCTTGCCAAATTGCAGGATGGGTTTGCCGTGGCCCTGGACCTCGGCGGAAGGAGAATGCACCCGCAGGAATTCGGCAGGCAGGTGATAGACCTCGTCCGGCGCATAAGTCAGCGTCAGGGTTTTCGAGGCTTTGTGCAGGTTGATGGCAGTAGGGAGTCTGGTCATCGCAGCAGATTACAGGTGGGGAGCTGCAAGCTTCAAGCTGCAAGAGGAGCGGCTCCTGCTTGCAGCTTGGCGCTTCAAATGTGCCGCTTACAAAATGTACCGCGACAGGTCTTCGTTCTCTGCCAGTTCGCCGAGGTGGCTGTTGACGTAGTCGGCGTCGATGCGGATCGGCTCTTCGCTGTGGGCGCTGGCCAGGTCGCCAGCGCTGAACGACACCTCTTCCAACAGGCGCTCAAGCAGGGTGTGCAGGCGACGGGCACCGATGTTCTCGGTCTTCTCGTTGACCTGCCAGGCGATCTGCGCCAGGCGCTTGATACCGTCCGGCATGAACTCGATGGCCAGGCCTTCGGTTTTCAGCAGCTCGCGGTACTGCTCGGTCAGGGACGCGTGGGGCTCGCTGAGGATGCGCTCGAAGTCTTCCGGCGAGAGTGCCTTGAGTTCGACGCGGATCGGCAGGCGGCCTTGCAGCTCGGGCACCAGGTCGCTCGGTTTGCTCAGATGGAAAGCACCGGAGGCGATGAACAGGATGTGGTCGGTCTTGACCATGCCCAGCTTGGTGTTGACGGTGCAGCCTTCGATCAGCGGCAGCAGGTCGCGCTGCACGCCTTCGCGGGACACATCGACACCACCGGCGTTACCGCGCTTGGCCACTTTGTCGATTTCGTCGATGAACACGATGCCGTGCTGCTCAACGGCCTCCAGGGCCTTGGCCTTGAGTTCTTCGTCGTTGACCAGGCGGCTGGCCTCTTCGTCGCGCACCAGTTTCAGCGCTTCCTTGACCTTGAGTTTGCGGCTCTTGCGCTTGCCCTTGCCCATGTTGGCAAACAGGCTTTGCAGCTGGTTGGTCATTTCTTCCATGCCCGGTGGCGCGGAGATGTCGACGCCGCTGACTTCCGCGACTTCGATTTCGATCTCTTTGTCGTCCAACTGGCCTTCACGCAGGCGCTTGCGGAACAGTTGGCGGGTGTTGGAATCCTGGGAAGGGGCTTCGTCGTTGTTGAAGCCCATGCGTGCTGGTGGCAGTAGGGCATCGAGGATGCGCTCTTCGGCGGCGTCTTCGGCGCGGTGGCGAACCTTGACCATTTCCTGTTCGCGCAGCAGCTTCATGGCCGCGTCGGCCAGATCACGGATGATCGATTCCACGTCACGGCCGACATAGCCGACTTCGGTGAACTTGGTCGCTTCGACCTTGATGAACGGAGCGTTGGCCAACTTGGCCAGGCGGCGGGCAATTTCAGTCTTGCCGACGCCGGTAGGGCCGATCATCAGGATGTTCTTGGGGGTGACTTCAACACGCAGCTCAGCTGGCAGCTGCATGCGGCGCCAGCGGTTGCGCAGGGCGATAGCGACGGCGCGCTTGGCATCGTCCTGGCCGATGATGTGGCGGTTGAGTTCGTGGACGATTTCGCGGGGAGTCATGGACATAGTAGTTGGCGGTCCTCAAGCAAGAATGAATGCCGTGGCGCAGGGGAAATAAACCCTGGCGCCGAAACAGGCTTATTCCGCGAGATCCTGCTCCTCAATGGTTTGGGTGTGGTTGGTGAATACACAGATGTCGCCGGCGATGCCCAGGGCGGTCTCGACGATTTCCCGGGCCGACAAGTCGGTTTTTTTCAGCAGGGCGCTGGCGGCGGCCTGGGCGTAAGCGCCACCGGAACCCATGGCGATCAGGCCGTCTTCGGGCTCAACCACGTCACCGTTGCCAGTGATGATCAGGGAGGCGTCTTTGTTGGCCACGGCAAGCATGGCTTCGAGGCGGCTCAGGGAGCGGTCGGTACGCCATTCTTTGGCCAGTTCGACGGCGGCGCGAACCAAGTGGCCCTGGTGTTTTTCCAGTTGGCCTTCAAAGCGTTCGAAGAGGGTGAAAGCGTCGGCAGTGGCCCCGGCAAAGCCGGCGATCACTTGGCCGTGGTACAGGCGGCGAACTTTTTTCGCGTTGCCTTTCATCACGGTGTTGCCGAGAGAAACCTGGCCGTCGCCGCCCATGACGACTTTGCCGTGGCGACGAACTGAAACGATGGTGGTCAAGGGGGTGTCTCCACGCAGCGGGGCGAAAATGCCCTGATGGAAACTCATATGGGGGTGGCGAGAGGTTTTTCAACCGGGGGGCGTTTTCAGGGACCAGCGGTATTTTCAGGAGGGGTGGGGCAAGGACGTCGCGGGCCAGCCGCTCCTACAAGGCGTTGTGTAGGAGCGCTGGCCCGCGATCAACCGCGCGGCCTTGGGCTCAGCGGCTTTGACGCTGTTGTAACAACAGATTGCTGAAGCCGGCGCCTGACAGTTGCTTCTGGGCCACGGTCAGTTGTTCGCGGTTGCTGAACGGACCGACCAATACCCGGTACCAGGTTTCGTCCTTCACCGTGCCGGATTCCACCGACACCGATTGCCCCAGCAGAATGATCTGCGCTCTTACCTTGTCGGCATCGGCTTCCTTGCGGAACGAGCCGGCCTGGAGGAAGAACTTGGTCACCGGTGCCGCCTTGGCCACGGGGGGCGCTGGCGGCGGCGTGATGCCAGCCAGGGCTGCCTGGGCTCGGGCCGTGTCGATCTTCGCCGCTTCGGCTGGGGTCACGGGCGTGGTGGGAACGTCAGGCACCTGGGGCGTCGGCAGGGTTTTTTCCGGCACGGCTTCTGGCGGCACGATGACCTCCGATTCCGGCAGCAAGGTGTAGAAGTCGTACTTGGGCTTCACTGGTTGCTGCGGGCTTGGCGGGGTCTTGTTGGCCTCGGCGATCTTGCTGGCTTTCTGCTGCTCGATCTTCTCGCGCTTGACGCTGTCGCTGCCTTTGCCCGGCTCCAGCTTCATCAGGAACACGATAAAGGCGCCGACGGTCAGGCCGATGGCGAGCCACAGCCAACCCGGAATCGGTTGTTTGGCTGGGGCTTGGTACCGGCTGGCGCCACGCTTGGGTGCAGGTTTTTTCTTGGCAGCCAACTTACATGCGCTCCAGAGTTTCCAGGCCCAAGAGTTCCAGGCCTTGCTTGAGGGTGCGACCGGTCAGGGCCGCCAGGCGCAAGCGGCTCTGCATCTGGGCCGGAGTGTCGGCACTGATGATCGGGCAGTTTTCGTAGAAGCTGGAGAACAGCCCGGCCACGTCGTACAGGTAGGTGCAGAGGATGTGCGGTGTGCCCTTGTCGGCCACGCTGTTGAGCACTTCGCCGAACTGCGCCAGCTTGGTGGCCAGTTCCTGTTCGTGGGCCGCTTCGAGCACGATCTGCCCTTCGACTTCGCTGAAGTCCTTGCCCAGTTTGCGGAACACACTGGCCACCCGGGTGTAGGCGTAGAGCAGGTACGGCGCAGTGTTGCCGTCGAAGTTCAGCATCAGGTCGAAGTTGAAGCTGTAGTCGCTGGTGCGGTGCTTGGACAGGTCGGCGTACTTGACCGCGCCGATCCCTACCGCGTGGGCGATGGCGCGCAGTTCGGTTTCGGCCACGTCCGGGTTCTTGTCCTTGACCAGGGTATAGGCGCGTTCGCGGGCTTCGGTCAGCAGGTCGATCAGCTTCACGGTGCCGCCGTCGCGGGTCTTGAACGGACGGCCGTCGGCGCCATTCATGGTGCCGAAGCCCATGTGCTCCATTTCCATCGGATGGGTCACGAAGCCGGCCTGGCGAGCCACGGCGAACACTTGCTGGAAGTGCAGGGCCTGGCGCTGGTCGACGAAGTACAGGGCGCGATCGGCCTTGAGCACGTTGCTGCGGTAGCGCACGGCAGCGAGGTCGGTGGTGGCGTACAGATAGCCACCGTCCGCCTTGACGATGATCACCGGCAGCGGCTCGCCTTCAGCGTTCTTGAACTCGTCGAGGAATACGCATTGGGCGCCGTTGCTTTCCACCAGCATGCCCTTGGCCTTGAGGTCGTTGACCACATTGATCAGGTCGTCGTTGTAGGCGCTTTCGCCCATCACGTCGGCCATGGTCAGCTTGACGTTCAGCAGCTCGTAGATTTTCTGGCAGTGGGACAGCGAGATGTCCTTGAACTTGGTCCACAGCGCCAGGCAATCCGGGTCGCCGGCTTGCAGCTTGACCACCAGGCCGCGGGCGCGATCGGCGAACTCTTCGGATTCGTCGAAGCGTTGCTTGGCGGCACGGTAAAAGTTCTCCAGGTCCGAGAGTTCTTCGCTGGTGATGGGGTTTTCCTGCAGGTAGGCCATCAGCATGCCGAACTGCGTGCCCCAGTCGCCCACGTGGTTCTGGCGGATCACGGTGTCGCCGAGAAACTCCAGGACCCGCGCCACGCCGTCACCGATGATGGTCGAGCGCAGGTGGCCAACGTGCATTTCCTTGGCCAGGTTGGGGGCCGACAGGTCGACCACGGTGCGTTGGGCCGGGCCGGACTTGCGCACGCCGATATGGGCGTCGGCCAGGGCGGCGTCCAGGCGGCTGGCCAGGGCCTGGGTGTTCTGGAAGAAATTGATAAAACCCGGGCCGGCGATTTCTGCCTTGGTCACGTTGTCGTCAGCGGGCAGGGCGGCGATGATTTTTTCGGCCAGGTCCCGTGGTTTCATGCCGGCAGGCTTGGCCAGCATCATGGCGATGTTGCTGGCGAAGTCGCCGTGGGTCTTGTCGCGGGTGTTTTCTACCTGGATCGCCGGCGTCAGGCCTTCTGGCAACACACCTTCGGCGACGAGTTGGGTGATGGCTTGCTGGATGAGCTGGCGAATGGTGTCTTTCATGGTCTTCTCTTTCGACCGCAGGCGCGGCGGCGCTTCGATGCGCAGGTGGAAAAACTGGGCATTATCCGTTGCCGGAACGGGCTTGCCAACCTTGGCGGGCCGCTTATGGATATGCGGTGGCTATTCGATCATCTTCGTGGGCTGGCCCGGGAAGCACCCAGGCAATCAATACAAATCCACTGGGTCCACATCCAGCGACCAGCGCACCTGGCGCCCGCTGGGCATCTGTTCCAGCACCAGCAGCCAGTTGCTCAGCAGCCTGTGCAGGGGCGCCCGGGCATTGGCTTGCAGCAACAATTGAGCGCGATAGCGCCCGGCGCGACGCTCCATCGGTGCGGGCACCGGCCCCAGCAATTCGATGCCGCCCAGGTTTTGCTCGGTCAATAACCGCTCGGCTTCACTGCAGGCTTCATCGAGAAAGGCCTCGGCCTGGCCCGGCTTGTGGGCTTCGGCCCGCAGCAGTGCCAAATGGGCAAAGGGCGGCAGGCCAGCAGCGCGTCGCTCGCTCAGGGCTTGCTCGGCAAAGGCGAAATAACCCTGTTCGGTGAGTTGCACCAGCAGCGGGTGGTCGGCCAGGTGGGTCTGGATGATCACTTTGCCCGGCTCTTCCGCGCGCCCGGCGCGGCCGGCCACCTGGACGATCAGTTGGGCCATGCGCTCGCTGGCGCGGAAGTCGCCGGAGAACAGGCCACCGTCGGCATCCAGGATCGACACCAGGGTGACCCGGGGGAAGTGATGACCTTTGGCGAGCATCTGGGTGCCGACCAGGATGCACGGCTGGCCTTTCTGGATGGTAGCGAACAGCTGGTTCATCGCGTCCTTGCGCGATGTGCTGTCGCGGTCGACCCGCAGTACCGGGTAGTCGGGAAACAGGATGCCCAGGCGCTCTTCGGCGCGTTCGGTGCCGGCCCCCACGGGGCGCAGGTCGACCTTGCCGCATTGCGGGCAGTGCCGAGGCACGCGCTCCACGTGGCCGCAGTGGTGGCAACGCAGTTCGCCGGAGCGCTGGTGCACGGTCATGCGGGCGTCGCAGCGGTTGCACTCGGACATCCAGCCACAGTCATGGCACAGCAGGGTCGGGGCAAAGCCGCGGCGGTTGAGAAACACCAGGACCTGTTGCCTGGCGGCCAGGGTCTGGCCGATGGCTTGCTGCATCGGGCCGGAGATGCCGCTGTCCAGGGGCCGGCTTTTGACGTCCAGGCGCAGGAATCGCGGCTGCTTGGCGCCGCCGGCCCGTTCGTTCAGGCGCAGCAGGCCGTAACGGCCGGTGTAAGCGTTGTGCAGGCTTTCCAGGGACGGCGTGGCCGAGCCGAGGACGATGGGGATGTTCTCCTGGCGCGCCCGCACCAGAGCCAGGTCGCGTGCGTGGTAGCGCAGGCCTTCCTGCTGTTTATAAGAGCCGTCGTGTTCTTCATCGATGATGATCAGCCCGGGATTCTTCATCGGCGTGAACAGCGCCGAGCGGGTGCCGATAATGATATCGGCCTCGCCGTCCCGGGCTGCCAACCAGGCGTCGAGACGCTCCCGATCATTGACCGCCGAATGCACCAGGGCGATGCGTGCGTTGAAGCGCTGCTCGAAGCGGGCCAGGGTTTGCGGGCCGAGGTTGATCTCGGGGATCAGCACCAGGGCCTGCTTGCCGGCTTCGAGGGTTTCGCGGATCAGTTGCAGATACACCTCGGTCTTGCCGCTGCCGGTGACCCCGGCCAGGAGGAAGGCGTGGTAGCTGTCGAAGCCCGAGCGGATGGCCTCGTACGCTGCGCGTTGTTCGCTGTTGAGGGGCAGTTCCGGTTGCGCCAGCCAATGCTCGTGGCGCCCGCTTGGGGCGTGGCGGCGAATTTCCACTTGCACCAGGTCTTTGGCCAGCAGCAGGTCGAGGCTGTCTTTGCTCAGCATCAGCTTACTCAGCAACTGGTGAGCCACGCCGTGGGGGTGCTGGGCCAGGGTCGCCAGGGCTTCCCGTTGCCGAGGCGCGCGGGCGATACGCGGGTCGTCGAGCTTGGCGCCCGGCGTCACCGACCAGAAGCGTTCCTGACGGGCTTCGGCCAACTCGCCCTGGCGCAGCAGCACGGGCAATGCCCAGCTCAGGGTGTCGCCGAGGCTGTGCTGGTAATACTGGGACGTCCACAGGCACAGCTTGAACAGCGCGGGCGGCAGGGGCGGCGTGGCATCTAGCAGGGCCAGGGCCGGCTTGAGCTTTTCCGCCGGGACTTCGCTGTGGTCGGCAACCTCCACCAGAATGCCGATCATCTCGCGGCGGCCGAAAGGCACGCGCAGGCGCATCCCTGGGTGCAACTGGGCGCGCAAGACCCCAACTGGAGCGCGGTAGTCGAACAGGCGACGCAGAGGCGAGGGCAGGGCGAGGCGCAGAATGGCGTCGGGCACGCGGGGAAATCTCAATGAACAGGCGGTAAAGAAGGCCCGGAGCCTAGCAGACGGTCGGTGTAAGGGACAGCTTGCGTGATTGACACGGTCTGGTAGAATTCGCGCCCTAATTCGTGCGGTATTCAACAATAGTGTTGGGTGGCGGCACGCTAGCCTGAGGAAGACACCATGAAAGCCGATATCCATCCAGTATACGAAGCCATTACCGCTACTTGCAGCTGCGGTAACGTCATCGAAACTCGCTCCACCCTGGCCAAGCCTCTGAGCCTGGACGTGTGCAACGAGTGCCACCCGTTCTACACCGGTAAGCAAAAGACCCTGGACGTTGGCGGCCGTGTCGACAAGTTCAAGTCGCGCTTCGGTGCTTTCGGCGCAACGAAAAAGGCCTAAGGCTGATCGTTCTGGAAAGCCGATACAGACTTTCCTCGCTGATCAAAAAGGCGTCCCTGGTGGGCGCCTTTTTTGTGTCTGCGATTTGCCTTACAAGGGCCGAGGCGTTTTGCCCGAAGCCGGGACCGCTGAGTCCGGTGCAGGTGCAGCGGGTGGTGGATGGCGACACCTTGCGCCTCAAGGATGGCCGCAGTGTCCGTTTGATCGGCCTGAATGCGCCTGAGCTGGGCAGGCGAGGTGTGCCGGCCGAGCCCTTTGCCGTCGCTGCCCGCCAACGCTTGCAGGCTCTGGTCAAGGCCAGTGGCGGGCGTGTGGGGTTGCAGTTGGGGCGTGAGCGCCAGGACCGTTATGGGCGGACCCTGGCCCACGTCTATGGGCCGGGCGGCAATAATTTCGCCGCGCAATTGCTGGCTGAAGGCCTGGCGTTTCAGATTGCCATAGCACCGAACGTCGAGCTGATGGCTTGCCAGCAACAGGCTGAACATCGCGCACGAGCTGCCGCGCGGGGGCTCTGGCGTCGTTCGCCGGTGCTGGCAACGCAGCACGTCAAGGCGTCGGGCTTTGCGCTGGTAGGTGGTCGAGTGCGCAAGGTGCAGCGCAATCGTGGCGGGGTTTGGCTCGAGTTGCCGGGCTCACTTGTCGTGCGTATTGCACCCAATGCGCTGAAGCAGTTCGACGTTGCCACGCTCAAGGGGCTCCAGGGGCGCAGAATCGAAGTGCGGGGCTGGGTGCGGGAGCGTTTGCCCGGCGCGGGTGGAAAATCGGCCACGTCACGCTGGATGCTGTCGATATCGTCGTCTTCTATGCTCAGAATCATCCGATAAACAAAAAATTGTAGACATTTTTTTGCTGGATTGTGAACAGTTGAGCCCTTGTGTTCCGTGCCTCTTGGCCCAAAGTCTTACGCCAGGGCCCTTGACAGGGGTGACTGGTCAGTCTTGTAGGGACTTTGCGACACGCGTATCCTCGGCGGTCCGTCTGTCCAACAGTAAAAAGCGGAATGCCCACATGTCTGATTTGAAAACTGCCGCTCTCGAATATCATGCCCATCCTCGTCCAGGAAAGCTGAGTGTCGAGCTCACCAAGGCCACTGCTACCGCACGCGATCTGTCGCTGGCCTACAGCCCCGGCGTAGCCGAACCAGTCCGCGAAATCGCCCGCGACCCTGAACTGGCCTACAAATACACCGGCAAAGGCAACCTGGTTGCAGTCATTTCCGATGGCACCGCGATTCTCGGCCTGGGTAACCTGGGTCCATTGGCTTCCAAGCCCGTCATGGAAGGCAAGGGCGTGCTGTTCAAGCGCTTCGCCGGCATCGACGTGTTCGACATCGAAGTCGACTCCGAAAGCCCGCAGGCCTTCATCGACACCGTCAAGCGTATCTCCATCACCTTCGGTGGCATCAACCTGGAAGACATCAAGGCACCTGAGTGCTTTGAGATCGAACGCGCTCTGATTGAGCAGTGCGACATTCCAGTGTTCCACGATGACCAGCACGGCACCGCTATCGTGACCGCGGCCGGCATGATCAACGCCCTGGAAATCGCCGGCAAGACCCTGGCTGACGCCAAGATCGTTTGCCTGGGTGCGGGTGCAGCGGCCATCTCCTGCATGAAGTTGCTGGTGAGCATGGGTGCCCAGATCGAAAACATCTTCATGGTTGACCGTACCGGCGTGATCCACTCCGATCGTGACGACCTGAACCAGTACAAAGCCGTCTTCGCTCACGCGACTGACAAGCGCACCCTGGCTGACGCCCTGCAAGGCGCTGACGTATTCGTCGGCTTGTCGGGCCCGAACCTGCTGAGCGCTGAAGGCCTGAAGTCCATGGCGCCAAACCCGATCGTGTTCGCGTGCTCGAACCCTGATCCGGAAATCTCGCCAGAGCTGGCTCACGCCACTCGTGATGACGTGATCATGGCGACCGGTCGTTCCGACTACCCGAACCAGGTCAACAACGTACTGGGCTTCCCGTTCATCTTCCGTGGTGCCCTGGACGTTCGCGCCAAGCGCATCAACGAAGAAATGAAGATCGCCGCGGCCAACGCCCTGCGTGAACTGGCCAAACTGCCAGTGCCTCAGGAAGTGTGCGACGCCTACGGTGGCATCAAGCTGGAATTCGGTCGTGAGTACATCATCCCGAAGCCAATGGACAAGCGCCTGATCACCCTGATCTCCGATGCCGTGGCCAAAGCCGCCATCGAGACTGGCGTGGCTACCCTGCCATATCCGAAGAACTACCCACTGAAAGATGTGGATGACGTGTTTAACGGTTAATAGCAGCCCATAAAAAACCCGGCCTTTGAGCCGGGTTTTTTTATGGGGGCGTTTCAAGTGGCAAGCTGCTAGCTGCAAGTGAGGGCGTTTTACCGCTTACCGCTTGAAGCTGCTCTTTGCCCCTAAAACAAATCGATCGGGGCTGCTTCGTCGGCCGGCAGCGGGCTGCCTGGCGCGCTGCCATTGCCCAGCTCATTGACCGACGGAGGCGTGTCTTCGCTCTTGAACAGTTCGAAGTACGCATTCGGCGTGCCCGGCGTTGCCGCTCGACCGCTGACCGGGTCTACGCGCAGGCTGAGGATGCCTTCCGGCTCGGCCTGGGTGTGGGGCGGCTTGCCCTTGAGGGCTGCACCCATGTAGTTCATCCAGATCGGCAGTGCTACGGTGCCGCCGAATTCACGGCGACCGAGGCTTTCCGGTTGGTCGAAACCGGTCCATACGGTGGTCATGTAGTCCGCGTTATAGCCGGAGAACCAGGCATCCTTGGATTCGTTGGTGGTCCCGGTCTTGCCGGCGAGGTCCGTGCGGCCCAGGGCCAGGGCGCGGCGCCCGGTCCCCAGCTTGATCACGTCCTGAAGCATGCTGTTGAGGATGTAGGTGGTGCGACCGTCGATGATCCGTTCGGCGACGGCTGGCGCCTGTACCGCCGGCTGTGCTGCGGTTTCACCTGGCAGGCTGTTGACCGTGAAGCCCTGCTCGCTCGGCGCGGCAATGCCGCTGCTGGCGCTGGTGCCGCCGGGCACGCTAGGCGGGTTGGCAGTGAACAGGTTCTCGCCGTTACGGCTTTCGATCTTGTCGATGATGTACGGGGTGATCTTGTAGCCACCGTTGGCGAAGGTGCTCCAGCCGGTGGCAATTTCCATTGGTGTCAGCGTTGCGGTGCCCAGTGCCAGGGACAGGTTGCGCGGCAGGTCCTGCTTGTTGAAACCGAATTTGCTGATGTAGTCGATGGTGCGATCGATCCCCAGGCTCTGCAGCAGGCGGATCGACACCAGGTTACGCGACTTGTACAGCGCTTCCCGCATGCGGATTGGGCCGAGGAAGGTGTTGGTGTCGTTCTTCGGACGCCAGACCTTGTCCAGGTATTCGTCGACGAACACGATCGGCGCATCGTTCACCAAGCTGGCTGGCGTGTAGCCGTTGTCCAGGGCGGCGCTGTAGATAAACGGCTTGAAGCTGGAACCGGGCTGGCGCTTGGCCTGCACGGCGCGGTTGTAGTTGCTTTGCTCGAAGGCGAAGCGCCGACCAGGGCGCGGATGGCACCGTTCTGTGGGTCCAGGGACACCAATGCGCCCTGGGCCTGTGGGATCTGGCTGAACTTCAGGGAGTTGTCTGCCTGGCGTTGCACGCGAATCAGATCGCCGACCTGGGCGACGTCGGATGGCTGTCGTGGCGCGGCGCCCATGCTGTTGGTGTTAAGGAACGGCCGGGCCCATTTCATGCTGTCCCAGGCCACGTGTTCCTCGCCGGTGCGGGTCAGCACCTGCAGGCCGTTTTTGTCCACCTGGGTGACGATGGCCGGATCAAGGCCGCTGATGCTGCGTTGCTTGGTCAGCTCCTGGGTCCAGGCGGCCTGGGTCTTGCCCGGCAAGCGCGATTCCGGCCCGCGGTAGCCGTGGCGCTGGTCATAGGTCATCAAGCCGCCGTGGACGGCGGTGTTGGCCATTTCCTGGAGGTCGCTCGGCACCGTGGTGGTGACCCGGAAACCTTCGGTATAGGCATCGCTGCCATAACGGCCGACCATTTCTGCCCGTGCCATTTCAGCGATGTACGGCGCGTTCACTTCCGGGGTCGGTACGTGATAGCTGGCGTTGAGCGGTTCATTGATTGCGGTGGTGTAGGCCGCTTCGTCGATCTTGCCGAGCTTGTACATGCGCCCGAGGATCCAGTCGCGACGCTCCTTGCTGCGTGCAGGGTTAGCCAGGGGGTTGAAGCGCGACGGGGCCTTGGGCAGGCCGGCAATCATTGCCATCTGGGCCAGGCTGGCCTCGCGAATCGACTTGCCGTAATACACCTGGGACGCCGCCTCAATGCCGTAGGCGCGGTTACCCAGGTAGATCTTGTTGACGTAGAGCTCGAGGATTTCGTCCTTGGTCAGCTGCCGTTCAATCTGCAGCGCCAGGAGGATTTCGGTGGCCTTGCGCGAGAAGCTGCGCTCGCTGGTCAGGAAGAAGTTCTTCGCAACCTGCATGGTGATGGTACTGCCGCCGGATTGAATGTGCCCGCTCTTGACCAATTGGGTCGCGGCACGCATCAGGCTGCTGGGATCGACGCCGTAATGGTTGGCGAAGTTATCGTCTTCAGCACTTAGTAACGCATTAATGAAGTTGGGGGGAATGTCCGCGAAAAGTATGGGATTTCGGCGCATTTCACCAAATTCTGCGATCAACTTGTTGTCGCTGCTGTAGACCCGCAGGGGGATCTGCAACTGGATACTTCTAAGGGCCTCTACCGAAGGAAGGCCAGGACTAAGATAGAGATACGCGCCGCTCAGAGCGAGGAGCAGCCCGCAGAACACAGCGACGATGGACCATCCGAAAAACTTCAGCAGACGAATCAAGGCTTTTGGATTTCCAGGGCAGGGAATGAATTAGGCGTCAGGGGATTCACGGTAATCAGGGATCGACCCACGCAGCAGGTAAAAGCGGAAAAAAACGCTGGGCATTATAAGCATTTTTCCGCCGAAGGCGTCAGTTGCCCGGGTCTCAAGGCGCAACGCTAGGTGCAATGGGCATTGAGTTACCCGTAAGTCACGGATAGACATGGGGAAATAGTGGTGCTTGGACTCATCGGTAAAAAGTCGAGTTCCCTGCTGGGAGTCGATATTGGTTCCGCCTCGGTCAAGCTGCTTGAACTGAGCCGCAGCGGCCAGGGCTTTCGGGTCGAGGCCTACGCAGTGGAGGCGTTGCCGTCCGGCGCGGTAATCGAACAGCGCATTGTCGAGCTTGAGGTCGTAGGTGCCGCCCTGACCCGGGCCCTGCTTAAAAGTACTTCCACCCAGAGACGCGCGGCAGCGGCGGTGGCCGGGTCTGCCGTCATCAGCAAACGGATTGAGATGCCCGCCGACCTGGATGATGACGCCCTGGAAAGCCAGGTCAGGGTCGAAGCGGCTCAATACGTTCCCTATCCCTTGGAAGACGTGGCCTTGGACTTCGCGGTCCAGGGCCCCTTTCCGGGCAACCCTCAGCGGGTCGAGGTGCTGCTGGCGGCTTGCCGCATCGAGCATGTCGAGGCCCGTGAGGCGGTGTTGGGTTTGGCTGGGCTGACGGCTCGTCTGGTGGATATCGAGACGTTGGCGCTGGAGCGCAGCTGTCATCTGTTGCTCCAGTCTCTGCCGGGTGCAGCGGAGCTGCGGACGCTGGGGGTGCTGGACATCTGCGCCAGTACCACGACCCTCAGCGTGCTGCGCCATGGGCGCGTCATCTATAGCCGTGAGCAAGTAACTGGCGGGTTTCAGCGGACGCAGTCCGCTCTGGAGGTAGTGCCTCAGGGCCCGCTTCTCGCAAGCTTTCCGGGTGATTGTTCCCAGGCCGTGTTGCAACCCTACGAGGCTGAGCTGTTGCAACAAGCCTCGCGTGCGTTGCAGTTGTTTGCCGAGTCCCTTGAGTCGCATCCGCTGGATTGCCTGCTGCTGGCGGGTGACAGTGCGGTGCTCCAGGGCTTGGCGCCTCTGGTTGAGGTGCAGTTGGGCGTGCAGGTCAGGGTTGCCGACCCGTTTGTTGGGATGTCCATGGGCGGTCGGGTCGACGCCGAGGCGTTACAGCGTGATGCTTCGGGGTTGTTGATCGCCTGTGGGCTGGCCTTGAGAGGCTTTGACTGATGGCTCTGATCAACCTGCTGCCTTGGCGCGATGAGCGACGTGAGCAGCGCCGCCGGCAGTTCTATAGGGCGTTACTCATGCTGCTGTTGGTGGCGGCCGGAAGCATCCTGCTTGCCGAGCGTTTTATCGGTAGCGCCATTGAGCGGCAAGTGGCGCGTAACCAGTACCTGGCCCGGGAGCATACCCGGCTCGATGAGCGGCTGCTCAGGCTCGATGAAGTCAAGGCGCAGCGTCAGCAGTTGCTGGAGCGGATGCAGGTGATCGAAGGGCTCAAGGACAACCGCCTGATCAGCGCCCGAATCTTCGATCAGTTGGTTCGCACCCTGCCTGATGGGGTGCATTTCAGGCGCGTCAGCCTGGTGGATCAAACCCTGGTCATCAGGGGTGTGGCCGAGTCCAGTCATCGGGTGTCGGCGTTGCTGCGTAATCTGCAGGCCTCCGCCTGGTTCGCTGCCCCCAGCCTGTCGGAGGTTCAAGCCGCAGAGGCTTCCCCGTCTGAGTCGGCCTATGGGTTTCAACTGACGGTGCACCAAGTCTTGGCGCCTTTCACGGGGGCGACGCCATGAGCGTGTGGGCATGGTTGGGAGTGGTTAGCCTGGACAGAGAAAACATCGGCGCGCTGCCGGCCATGGGCAAGGCCGCTGTCGGGCTGTTGCTGGCGCTGCTGGTGTTAGCGGTTGGTTACGGAGTGTTCCTGGCGGTTCCTTTGGTGCAGCTCGATCAGCGTCGGGCCGAGGAGGTGGCGCTCAAGCAGCAGTTCGCCGCCAAGGCGCTGCAGGGCGCCAACCTTGAGCGCTACCAAGAGCAGTTGCAGGTCATGGCGACTGACTTCGCGGTGTTGGTGGGGCAATTGCCCAGTGACAGCGAAATACCGGGCGTGCTGGAAGACATCACTCGTGTCGGCTTGGGCAATGGTCTGGTGTTCGAGGCCTTCAAGGTGCAGCCCGAGGTGCCTCGGCCGTTTTACCTGGAGCTGCCGATCCGGATCACCCTCAGCGGTGCTTATCATGATCTGGCCGCCTTCGTCAGTGGCGTGGCCAGTCTGCCGCGGATCATCACCTTGCATGACTTCGAGATAGAGCCGCTGGAGCCCGGTAACGGCTCGCGCTTGCGCATGAGCATCCAGGCCAGGACTTACCGTTACAGCGATCGAGGCGAGTCGTCATGAAGTTCGCTCGCGTCTTGATTGCCGGATGGCTGTGCGCTGGTTTGCTTGGTTGTGGTGCCAATGACTTCAGTGATCTTGATGCTGAGATGCAGCGGATGCGCATGCAGGCGCCGGGTGAGATCGAGGCCGCACCGTCAATCCGCACGTCCCCCTCTTTTGTTTATGCCGCTGGTGGGCTGCGTAGCCCCTTTCAGTCCAGGGCGTCCGTCGTGGCTCATCAGGGCGTGAACCGCTTTGGGTCCGACCCGGCGCGCCGCAAGGCCTATCTCGAGGGTTTCGATATTGAGCAGTTCGAAATGGTCGGCACCCTTGCCAATGCGGCGGGGGTGTTTGCCCTGCTGCGCGGTGCGGGTGGGGTGCATCGGTTGATGGTCGGTGACTACTTGGGACGCAATCACGGGCAGGTCGTCGCAATCAGTGAAGTTCAGGTGGAGGTGATCGAGAGGGTTCCCGATGGAGCGGGTGCCTGGCTGGAGCGATCACGGGTCATTTCCTTGAAAGAGCACGTTTAGTGGGACTTCTTTATGAACAGGTTTCTTTTCGCTCTTGGCGCAGCGCTATGGACAGCAATGCTGGTGTCGCCGAGTGCAACTGCTACTCCCCAAGTGCCAGAGGTGAGTGTGGTGGCTGGGGCATCGCGCACGATGGAGCACAAGGCGTACAGCGGGGACAAGCTGTCGCTGAACTTTCAAGGCATTGAGGTGCGGGCGGTGCTGCAACTGATCGCTGACTTCACCGGGCTCAACCTGGTGGCCAGCGACACGGTGCAAGGCGGCATTACGTTGCGTTTACGCGATGTGCCTTGGGATCAGGCCCTGGATCTGGTGCTCAAGAGCAAGGGGCTCGATCAGCGCATGGTCGGCAACGTATTGCTGGTGGCGCCCGTGGACGAGATCATCGCCCGCGAGCGTCAGGAGCTGCAATTGCACCGGCAGCTTGAAGACTTGGCGCCCTTGCGTCGTGAGTTGTTACAGGTCAACTACGCCAACGCCTCAGACATTGCCCAGTTATTCCAGTCCGTGACCCGTGGAGGGGAAGCGCCCGATGAGCGGGGTTCGATAGCCGTCGATGAGCGGACCAACAACATCATTGCCCTGCAGACCCAGGACCGTCTCGATGAGTTGCGCCGCATTCTTGCCCAACTGGACATCCCGGTGCGCCAAGTGATGATCGAGGCGCGGATTGTCGAGGCCAACGTCGACTTCGACAAAAGCCTGGGGGTGCGCTGGGGTGGTTCGTGGCGAGGCAAGGACGGCTGGAATTTGTCCGGAAGCCAGGGCGGTGCGGGTGGTTCGAGCGTTGGCACGCCGGGCGGCGGTCTGGATAACGCCCCGTTCGTCGACTTGGGCGTGGTGGCCAGTACCTCGGGTATCGGCGTGGCCTATATCACTGACAACGTCCTGCTGGACCTGGAGCTGAGCGCCATGGAAAAAAGCGGCAATGGCGAGATCGTCTCCCAGCCCAAGGTGGTAACGGCCGACAAGGAGACCGCGAGAATTCTCAAAGGCACCGAAATTCCCTATCAGGAAGCCAGCTCCAGCGGGGCTACCTCGGTGTCCTTCCGGGAGGCATCGCTGTCCCTGGAGGTCACGCCGCAGATCACCCCGGACAACCGGGTGATCATGGAGGTCAAGGTGACCAAGGATGAGCCGGATTACCTGAACAAGGTCCAGGAGGTGCCGCCTATCAAGAAGAACGAGGTCAATGCCAAGGTCCTGGTCAACGATGGCTCGACCATTGTCATCGGTGGGGTTTTTTCAAATACCCAAAGTAAGGTTGTAGATAAAGTGCCATTTCTTGGCGATGTGCCGTATCTTGGCCGCCTTTTCCGGCGTGACGTGGTGTCGGAGAAAAAATCCGAGCTGCTGGTATTTCTCACTCCACGTATCATGAACAACCAGGCGATTGCTGTGAGTCGTTGATTCTGTGCGAAATTTGATTCTTGTTGGGCCAATGGGGGCTGGCAAAAGCACCATTGGTCGCTTGCTGGCCAAAGAGCTGCGCCTGCCATTCAAAGATTCCGATAAGGAAATTGAACTGCGCACGGGCGCCAATATCCCGTGGATCTTCGATAAGGAAGGCGAACCCGGCTTTCGTGATCGCGAAGAGGCGATGATCGCCGAGCTGTGCGCATCCGACGGTGTGGTCCTGGCCACGGGCGGCGGCGCAGTGATGCGTGATGCCAATCGCCGAGCCCTGCACGAGGGCGGTCGAGTGGTTTATCTGCATGCCTCCGTCGAGCAGCAGGTAGGGCGCACGGCACGGGACCGCAATCGTCCCCTGTTGCGCACCGCCGATCCGGCCAAGACCCTGCGTGACCTGCTGGCCATTCGCGATCCGCTGTATCGGGAAATCGCTGATCTGGTGGTGGAAACCGATGAGCGGCCGCCGCGAATGGTGGTGCTGGACATACTGGAGCGCTTGCAGCAGCTTCCTCCCCGTTAATGCCGCGGGCGAAATGCGCTATCCTCGCCGACGCGTCGCAAGCCCTCTGGGATGTGGCGCAAGGCTATCAGGCAGCGTCAGAAAACCAGGCACTGCCCGTCGTTTAATGTGGGGCAGGGCGCCTGCTTCCATCTTCATTGTGGGGACACATGCAGACACTTAAGGTCGATCTCGGCGAGCGCAGCTACCCGATTCATATTGGCGAAGGTTTGTTGGATCAGCCCGAGTGGCTGGTGCCACATATCGCCGGGCGGCAAGTGGCGATCATTTCCAATGAAACCGTCGCGCCGCTGTACCTTGAGCGTCTGACCCGCAGCCTTGGGCAATTCTCGGTGATCTCGGTGGTGTTGCCCGATGGCGAAGCCTTCAAGAACTGGGAAACCCTGCAACTGATTTTCGATGGCCTGCTCACTGCCCGGCACGACCGTCGTACCACCATCATCGCCCTGGGCGGCGGTGTGATCGGCGACATGGCCGGTTTTGCCGCTGCTTGCTATCAGCGCGGCGTGGACTTTATCCAGATCCCCACCACCCTGTTGTCCCAGGTGGACTCGTCGGTGGGCGGCAAGACCGGGATCAACCATCCCCTGGGCAAAAACATGGTCGGTGCCTTCTATCAGCCCAATGTGGTGCTGATCGACACCGCCAGCCTCAATACCTTGCCAGCTCGCGAGCTTTCCGCGGGCCTGGCGGAAGTCATCAAGTACGGCCTGATCTGTGATGAGCCGTTTCTCACTTGGCTGGAAGAAAACGTCGACCGCTTGCGGGCACTCGACCAGCCTGCGCTGACCTATGCCATCCAGCGCTCTTGCGCGGCCAAGGCGGCGGTGGTTGGGGCTGATGAGCGTGAGTCCGGGGTGCGCGCCACCTTGAACCTGGGCCACACCTTTGGCCACGCCATCGAAACCCACATGGGGTATGGCGTGTGGCTGCATGGTGAAGCGGTGGCTGCCGGCACCGTCATGGCCCTGGAAATGTCCGCGCGCCTAGGCTGGATCTCCAGCCAGGAGCGCGATCGCGGTATTCGCCTGTTCCAGCGTGCGGGCCTGCCGGTCATCCCGCCTGAGGAGATGACTGAGGCAGATTTTCTCGAACACATGGCAATTGACAAGAAAGTGATCGACGGTCGTTTGCGTCTGGTGCTGTTGCGCCGCATGGGCGAAGCCGTAGTGACCGACGATTATCCGAAAGAGGTTTTACAGGCCACGCTGGGAGCGGACTACCGCGCCCTGGCTCAGCTTAAAGGTTAATAAGATCACGATGACTAGTTTGCACGCCGACGAGGCTTTCCTCGGCCATTACCAGTTGAGCCACGACCCTTTCGCTCCACGGGTCCCGGGTTTCAAATTCTTTCCTGCGCAACGCAAGCCGGTGCTGGGTCAATTGCATCACCTGGCGCGTTACAGCCAGTTGTTGCTGGTGGTCACTGGCCCGCAAGGCAGCGGCAAGACCCTGCTGCGCCAGGCGCTGGTCGCCAGCACCAACAAGCAGTCGGTGCAGAGCGTGGTGGTGTCCGCCCGTGGTGCCGGTGACGCTGCGGGTGTGCTGCGTCAAGTGGCCCAGGCGCTGAACGTCGCCCAGGCCGAGATCGGTGCGATTCTGGCCCAGGTGGTGCAGTTGGCGCTGACCGGCCAGGAAGTCTATCTGCTGGTGGATGATGCCGAGCAGTTGGACGAGTCGGCCCTCGAGACGTTGCTGGCGTTGGCGGCGGGCGCACCGGAAGGGCGCCCCCATGTGTTCCTGTTCGGTGAGTCGTCGCTGATCGCCGTCCTGGACCAGTTGAGTGCCGAGGAAGAGCGCTTCCACGTCATCGAATTACAGCCCTACAGCGAAGAAGAAACCCGCGAATACCTGGCCCAGCGTCTTGAAGGTGCCGGCCAGGGTATCGAACTTTTCTCCGCGGATCAGATCAGTGATATTCACGAAAGCTCCGATGGCTGGCCTGGAACCATCAATCAGGTCGCTCGGGATGCAATGATCGAAGCCATGATTGCCAGCCGCTCCGCGGTCAAGCGTCCAAGTATGGGGTTCAACATGCCGAAGAAACACGTATTGGCCATCTCCGCTGTTGTGGTGGTCGCGGTGGCCGCCGCCTGGTTGATGCCGGGCCGCAGCAAAGCACCGACCAGCGGTACTCCCGCCACCGAGCAGGCGCAGTTGCCCCTGGGGCAGACGCCGACGCCAAACAGCGGTGGCAACCCTGCAGTCGAGTTCGCCGGCTCTTCGCAACCGATGCCGCTGCCGCTGGTAGGGCAGTCGCAACCGGTGATGCGTGGGCCGCTGGCGGAAGAAGCGGGTGGCATCACTGAGGGTGACGACGGCGTACCGGTGGAAGGCTCCAGCGCTGTACCGCCGACCGTGACCAGCACTGCGCCACCCGCGGGCGTGGCAGCAGGTCCGGCACCGACTCCGGCTGCACGTCCAACGCCGGCACCGACTCAGGTCGCCACTGCCAAGCCGGCGCCTGTCGCCAAGCCTGTTGAGAAACCGGCTGCGGCCGCCAAGCCTGCTCCTGCCGAGAAACCGGTCACCGTGGCCAAGGCCGCCGGTGGCAGCTGGTACGCCGGCCAGGCACCGGGTAACTACGTGGTGCAGATCCTCGGCACCAGCTCGGAAACCACAGCCCAGAATTTCGTCAAGGAGCAGGGCGGCGAGTACCGTTACTTCAAGAAAGTCCTCAACGGCAAGCCGCTGTATGTGATCACTTACGGTAACTTCTCCAACCGCGATGCAGCGGTAAATGCCATCAAATCCTTGCCAGCGAAGGTTCAGGCTGGTAAACCTTGGCCTCGCACTGTCGCTAGCGTTCAACAAGAACTGGCAACAACTCGCTGAAGATCCGGCGGCCTTACCCGGGCCGCCCCTCCCGGCAACCTCAAAATTTCCGCAAAGGCATGCTGCCCTCCAGGCCGCGTGCCTTGTGGTGTCTGCGTCACAGTAGTTTTTGAGTCGTAGCAGTCAAAATCAAAACTTTTTTGACTAGCACAGCGTATCGCTTTAAAACGTTCATATATGCGACATAAATTTACGACATTTCGTCGCTAAATTTGTGGGTGTTTGTGTCCGTGTGTACAATGACCTCCCTTTTGCCCCCGCAAAGCTGGCGTACGTTCGGCGTGGAAGGTAACCGGTTGAATTGAAAAGAAATTTGCCTCGATAAGGGGCAGCCTGGTGAGAAAGTGTCTATGAAAGCAGGTCTGTACCAACCAGATGAATTCAAGGATAACTGCGGTTTCGGCCTGATAGCCCATATGCAGGGCGAACCCAGTCATACCCTGTTGCAAACGGCCATTGAGGCCCTGACCTGCATGACCCACCGCGGTGGGATCAACGCAGACGGCAAGACCGGTGACGGTTGCGGTCTGCTGATGCAAAAGCCCGATCTGTTTCTGCGCGCCATTGCCAAGGAACACTTCGGCCACGACCTGCCCAAGCAATACGCTGTGGGCATGGTGTTCTTCAACCAGGATCCGGTGAAGGCCGAAGCCGCTCGCGAGAACATGAACCGCGAGATCCTGGCTGCCGGCCTGCAACTGGTGGGCTGGCGCAAAGTGCCGATCGACACCAGCGTGCTCGGGCGTCTTGCCCTGGAGCGCCTGCCGCAGATCGAGCAAGTGTTCATCGGTGGTGACGCCCTGAGCGATCAGGATTTCGCCATCAAGCTGTTCAGCTCCCGTCGTCGCTCTTCGGTGGCCAACGCCGCCGACACCGACCACTACATCTGCAGCTTTTCCCACAAGACCATCATCTATAAAGGCCTGATGATGCCGGCCGACCTGGCCGCCTTCTATCCGGACCTCGGTGACCCGCGCCTGCAAACCGCGATCTGCGTGTTCCACCAGCGCTTCTCCACCAACACCCTGCCGAAATGGCCGCTGGCCCAGCCATTCCGCTTCCTCGCCCACAACGGCGAGATCAACACCATCACCGGCAACCGCAACTGGGCCCAGGCCCGTCGCACCAAGTTCACCAACGATCTGATGGATCTGGAAGAACTCGGCCCGCTGGTCAACCGGGTGGGTTCCGACTCCTCCAGCATGGACAACATGCTGGAGCTGATGGTCACCGGTGGCATCGACCTGTTCCGTGGCGTGCGGATGATCATTCCGCCAGCGTGGCAGAACGTCGAAACCATGGACCCGGATCTGCGTGCGTTCTACGAATACAACTCGATGCACATGGAACCGTGGGACGGCCCGGCGGGCGTGGTCATGACCGACGGCCGCTATGCCGTCTGCCTGCTCGACCGTAACGGCCTGCGCCCGGCGCGCTGGGTCACCACCAAGAACGGTTTCATCACCCTGGCGTCGGAAATCGGTGTCTGGAACTACCAGCCTGAAGACGTCATCGCCAAGGGCCGTGTCGGCCCGGGTCAGATCTTTGCCGTGGACACCGAAACCGGGCAGATCCTCGACACCGACGCCATCGACAACCGCTTGAAGTCCCGTCATCCGTACAAGCAATGGCTGCGCAAGAACGCCCTGCGCATCCAGGCGACCATGGAAGACAACGACCACGGTTCGGCCTTTTACGACGTCGACCAGCTCAAGCAGTACATGAAGATGTACCAGGTCACCTTCGAAGAGCGTGACCAGGTGCTGCGTCCGCTTGGCGAACAAGGCTACGAAGCCGTGGGTTCCATGGGCGACGATACGCCGATGGCCGTGCTGTCCCAGCGCGTGCGCACGCCCTACGACTACTTCCGTCAGCAGTTCGCGCAGGTCACCAACCCGCCGATCGACCCGCTGCGCGAAGCCATCGTCATGTCCCTGGAAATCTGCCTCGGTGCCGAGCGCAACATCTTCCAGGAATCGCCTGAGCACGCCTCGCGGGTGATCCTCAGTTCGCCAGTGATCTCCCCGGCCAAGTGGCGTTCGCTGATGAACCTCGACCGCCCGGGCTTCGAGCGTCAGGTCATCGACCTGAACTACGACGAAAGCTTTGGCCTGGAAGCGGCGATCCGCAATGTTGCCGACCAGGCGGAAGAAGCCGTCCGTGCCGGTCGCACCCAGATCGTCCTCAGCGACCGTCATATCGCTCCGGGCAAGTTGCCGATCCACGCATCCCTGGCCACCGGCGCGGTACACCACCGCCTGACCGAGAAGGGCCTGCGTTGCGACTCCAACATCCTGGTAGAGACCGCCACCGCTCGCGATCCCCATCACTTTGCCGTGCTGATCGGTTTTGGTGCTTCGGCGGTCTATCCGTTCCTGGCTTACGAAGTGCTGGGCGACCTTATCCGTACCGGTGAAGTGCTGGGCGACCTCTATGAGGTGTTCAAGAACTACCGTAAAGGCATCACCAAGGGCCTGCTGAAGATCCTGTCGAAGATGGGCATCTCCACCATCGCGTCCTACCGCGGTGCGCAGCTGTTCGAGGCCATCGGCCTGTCCGAGGAAGTCTGTGAGTTGAGCTTCCGTGGCGTGCCGAGCCGCATCAAGGGGGCGCGTTTCGTCGACATCGAAGCCGAGCAGAAAGCCCTGGCCACCGAAGCCTGGAGCGCGCGCAAGCCGATCCAGCAAGGCGGCCTGCTGAAGTTCGTCCACGGTGGCGAGTACCATGCTTACAACCCGGACGTGGTCAACACCCTGCAAGCCGCCGTACAGCAGGGCGACTACGCCAAGTTCAAGGAATACACCGCGCTGGTGGACAACCGTCCGGTGTCGATGATCCGTGACCTGTTCCAGGTGAAAACCCTGGACACGCCGCTGGCAATCAGCGAAATCGAACCGCTGGAATCGATCCTCAAGCGTTTCGACTCCGCGGGTATTTCCCTGGGCGCACTGTCGCCGGAAGCCCACGAAGCCCTGGCCGAAGCCATGAACCGCCTGGGTGCGCGTTCCAACTCCGGTGAAGGCGGTGAAGACCCGGCGCGCTACGGCACCATCAAGAGCTCGAAGATCAAGCAAGTGGCCACTGGCCGTTTTGGTGTGACCCCGGAATACCTGGTCAACGCCGAAGTGCTGCAGATCAAAGTGGCCCAGGGCGCCAAGCCCGGTGAAGGTGGCCAGCTGCCTGGCGGCAAGGTAAACGGCCTGATCGCCAAGCTGCGTTATGCGGTACCGGGCGTGACCCTGATCTCGCCTCCGCCGCACCACGACATCTACTCCATCGAAGACTTGTCGCAGCTGATTTTTGACCTGAAACAGGTCAATCCGCAGGCGCTGGTCTCGGTGAAACTGGTAGCAGAAGCCGGCGTGGGCACCATCGCCGCCGGTGTGGCCAAGGCCTATGCCGACCTGATCACCATCTCCGGCTACGACGGCGGCACCGGCGCTTCGCCGCTGACTTCGATCAAGTACGCTGGCGCGCCGTGGGAACTGGGCCTGGCTGAAACCCACCAGACCCTGCGCGGCAACGACCTGCGCGGCAAGGTTCGGGTACAGACCGACGGCGGCCTGAAAACCGGCCTCGACGTGATCAAGGCGGCCATCCTCGGCGCCGAAAGCTTCGGCTTCGGTACCGCGCCGATGATCGCCCTGGGCTGCAAATACCTGCGCATCTGCCACCTGAACAACTGCGCCACTGGCGTTGCGACGCAGAACGAGAAGCTGCGCAAGGACCACTACATCGGCACCGTCGACATGGTGGTGAACTTCTTCACCTACGTCGCCGAAGAAACCCGAGAGTGGCTGGCCAAGCTGGGCGTGCGCTCCCTCGAAGAGCTGATCGGTCGTACCGACCTGTTGGACATCCTCGAAGGCCAGACCGCCAAGCAGAACCACCTGGACCTGACCCCGTTGCTGGGCAGCGACCACATCCCGGCGGACAAGCCTCAGTTCTGCCAAGTGGACCGCAACCCGCCGTTCGACAAAGGCTTGCTGGCCGAGAAAATGGTCAGCATGGCCCTGCCGGCGATCAACGACCTGAGCGGCGCTGATTTTGCCCTGGACATCTGCAACTGCGACCGTTCCATCGGCGCGCGGATCTCCGGCGAAATCGCCAAGCGCCATGGCAACCAAGGCATGGCCAAGGCGCCGATCACGTTCCGCTTCAAGGGCACTGCCGGTCAGAGCTTTGGTGTGTGGAACGCCGGTGGCTTGAACATGTACCTGGAAGGCGACGCCAACGACTACGTGGGCAAGGGCATGACCGGCGGCAAGCTGGTGATCGTTCCGCCTGCCGGCAGCGTCTACAAGACTCAGGACAGCGCCATTATCGGCAACACCTGCCTCTACGGCGCCACGGGCGGCAAGCTGTTCGCCGCCGGCACCGCAGGTGAGCGTTTCGCCGTGCGTAACTCCGGTGCCCACACCGTGGTGGAAGGCACCGGCGATCACTGCTGCGAGTACATGACGGGTGGTTTCGTCGCCGTACTGGGCAAGACCGGTTACAACTTCGGCTCAGGCATGACCGGCGGTTTCGCCTACGTGCTCGACCAGGACAACACCTTCGTTGACCGGGTCAACCACGAACTGGTGGAAATCCAACGGATCAGCGGCGAAGCGATGGAAGCCTATCGCAGCCACCTGCAGCGCGTGCTGGACGAGTATGTCGAGGAAACCAACAGCGAGTGGGGCCGTAACCTGGCCGAGAACCTCGACGACTACTTGCGGCGCTTCTGGCTCGTCAAGCCCAAGGCGGCGAGCTTGAAGTCCCTGCTCTCTAGTACTCGTGCGAATCCGCAGTAACGCAGCTGCAGGCTACGAGCCTCAAGCGACAAGCTTGAAGCTCGTGCGCGGTGTGCCGACTTAATGTGATTGTCTTGCAGCTTGAAGCTTGTCGCTTGAGGCTGTCGTAAAGAGGTTCCTGAACATGGCCGAACGTCTCAATAACGACTTCCAGTTCATCGAGGTCGGACGTAAAGACCCGAAGAAGAAACTGTTGCGTCAACGCAAGAAAGAGTTCGTGGAAATCTACGAACCCTTCAAACCCCAGCATTCGGCCGATCAGGCCCACCGCTGCCTGGGTTGCGGCAACCCGTATTGCGAATGGAAGTGCCCAGTGCACAACTTCATTCCCAACTGGCTCAAATTGGTGGCCGAGGGCAACATCCTCGCCGCCGCCGAGCTGTCGCACCAGACCAACACCCTGCCGGAAGTCTGCGGCCGGGTCTGCCCGCAGGACCGTCTGTGCGAGGGTGCCTGCACCCTGAACGACGGTTTCGGCGCGGTGACCATTGGTTCGGTGGAGAAGTACATCACCGACACCGCCTTCGCCATGGGCTGGCGCCCGGACATGTCCAAGGTCAAGCCGACCGGCAAGCGCGTGGCCATCATTGGCGCGGGCCCGGCCGGCCTGGGCTGTGCCGACGTGCTGGTGCGTGGCGGTGTGACTCCGGTGGTGTTCGACAAGAACCCGGAAATCGGCGGCCTGCTGACCTTCGGCATCCCCGAGTTCAAGCTGGAAAAAACCGTACTGAGTAACCGTCGTGAAGTGTTCACCGGCATGGGCATCGAGTTCCGCCTGAACACCGAAATCGGCAAAGACGTGACCATGGAGCAACTGCTCGCCGAATACGATGCCGTGTTCATGGGCATGGGCACCTACACCTACATGAAGGGCGGCTTTGCCGGTGAGGACCTGCCGGGCGTCTACGACGCGCTGGACTTCCTGATCGCCAACGTCAACCGCAACCTGGGCTTTGAAAAGTCGCCGGAAGACTTCGTCGACATGAAGGGCAAGAAGGTCGTGGTACTGGGCGGTGGCGACACCGCGATGGACTGCAACCGCACCTCGATCCGTCAGGGCGCCAAGTCGGTGACCTGCGCCTATCGTCGTGACGAAGCGAACATGCCCGGCTCGCGCAAAGAGGTGAAGAACGCCAAGGAAGAAGGCGTGAAATTCCTCTACAACCGCCAGCCGATCGCCATTGTTGGTGAAGACCGCGTCGAAGGCGTGAAGGTGGTCGAGACCCGTCTCGGCGAGCCGGACGCCCGTGGTCGTCGCAGCCCTGAGCCGATCCCCGGTTCTGAAGAGATCATCCCGGCCGACGCCGTGGTCATCGCCTTCGGCTTCCGCCCAAGCCCGGCACCGTGGTTCGAGCAGTTTGAAATCCAGACCGACAGCCAGGGCCGCGTTGTAGCCCCGGAACAAGGTCAGTACAAGCACCAGACCAGCAACCCGAAAATCTTCGCCGGTGGCGACATGGTGCGCGGTTCCGACTTGGTGGTGACGGCGATCTTCGAAGGCCGCAACGCCGCCGAAGGCATCCTCGACTACCTGGGCGTCTGATCCAACCTGTAGGAGCCGGCTTGCCGGCGAAAAACCACCACGCGGTGCAACTGGATGCACCGCGTCGTCTGCTTCGCCAGCAAGCTGCTCCTAGGGATGTGTTCCCGTCCCCGTGACAAATTGCCCCCATAGACATAAAGAAACGGCTCTTGCCGTGCCTTTTGTGTCGCGCTCTGAGAAAATGCCCCCACTTTTTTTCCGGATGCCGACATGACTGCCCTGAAGAACGACCGTTTCCTTCGTGCCCTGCTCAAGCAACCCGTAGACGTCACCCCGGTGTGGATGATGCGTCAGGCCGGGCGTTACCTGCCCGAGTACCGCGCCAGCCGTGCCAACGCCGGTGACTTCATGAGCCTGTGCATGAACCCGGAGTTCGCCTGTGAAGTCACTCTGCAGCCTCTGGACCGCTATCCACAGCTGGATGCGGCGATCCTCTTCTCCGACATCCTGACCATTCCCGACGCCATGGGCCAAGGCCTGTACTTTGAAACCGGCGAAGGTCCGCGCTTCAAGAAAGTGGTCAGCACCCTGGCCGACATCGAAGCCCTGCCGATCCCCGATCCGCACAAGGACCTGGGTTATGTGATGGACGCGGTCAGCACCATTCGTCGCGAACTCAATGGTCGTGTGCCCCTGATCGGTTTCGCCGGCAGCCCCTGGACCCTGGCCACCTACATGGTCGAAGGCGGCTCGTCGAAGGATTTCCGTAAATCCAAGGCCATGCTCTACGACAACCCGCAAGCCATGCACCTGCTGCTGGACAAGTTGGCGCAATCGGTCACCAGCTACCTCAATGGCCAGATCATGGCCGGCGCGCAGGCGGTGCAGATCTTCGACAGCTGGGGCGGCAGCCTCTCGGCGGCGGCCTACCAGGAGTTCTCCCTGGCCTACATGCGCAAGATCGTCAACGGCCTGATCCGCGAGCACGACGGGCGCAAAGTGCCGGTGATCCTGTTCACCAAAGGCGGCGGCCTGTGGCTGGAAAACATCGCCGATGCCGGTGCCGACGCCCTGGGCCTGGACTGGACCTGCGACCTCGGAGAGGCCCGTCGCCGCGTCGGTAGCAAAGTCTCCCTGCAAGGCAACATGGACCCCACCGTGCTCTACGCGAACCCGCAAGCCATCCGTACCGAAGTGGCACGCATCCTCGCCAGCTACGGCCAAGGCAGCGGCCACGTATTCAACTTGGGCCACGGCATTACCCCGGAAGTGAAACCGGAGCATGCCGGCGCCTTCCTGGAGGCGGTTCACGAGTTGTCGGCGCAATACCACGTATAAGCGCTACCCAATAAAAAACGCCCGGCTCATGCCGGGCGTTTTCATTGGCGGTCACTTTTGTCGGCGCCGGCTTGCCGGCGAATGGGCCTTTGAGACGTGTATCTACCTGGCGGACGCCGTTGCTGGCACGCCAGCCCCTGTACAGGCCGGGTCTTACAAAGGCGGCAACTTGGCCAGTTTCAACGCGACCAGCAGCGCCACCAGCAGCAGGGCGCCGATAAACAGGCCGATGCCATTCCAGCCCGCCATGTGCCAGAACACCCCGCCCGCGGTGCCGGCGATGCTGGAGCCGGCGTAGTAGCTGAACAGGTACAGCGACGACGCCTGGCCCTTCGCTTGGATGGCGCGGCGGCCGATCCAGCTGCTGGCCACCGAATGGGCGCCGAAGAAGCCGAAGGTGAAGATCAGCATGCCGATGATCACCAGTGGCAACGGCGTGACCAGAGTCACGGCCAGGCCGGCGAGCATCAGGGCAATGGTTGCCCAGAGCACTTTGCGGCGTCCGAGTTGGTCCGCCAGGGCACCGATTTTCGCCGAGCTGTAGATGCCCGACAGATACACCACCGACAGCAGGCCGACGAAGGCTTGGTCCATGTGATACGGCTCGGCCAGCAGGCGATAGCCGATGTAGTTGAACAAGGTCACGAAGGCGCCCATCAGCACAAAGGCTTCAAGGAACAGCAGCGGCAACCCGGCATCGCGAAAGTGCAGGGTGAAGCCTTCCAGCAGGCTGCGCGGGTGCAGCGAACGGGCGCGGAAGTTGCGAGATTCGGGGAGGATTTTCCAGAACACGGCCGCGGCGATCAGCGCCAGCCCGCCGATCACCAGCATCGCGGTGTGCCAGCTGACGAAGTCGATCAAGACCCCGGTGATCAGGCGTCCGCACATGCCGCCGATGGCGTTGCCGCCAATGTACAAACCCATGGCCAGGCCGATGTGCTGCGGGTGGATTTCCTCGCTCAGGTAGGTCATGGCCACGGCCGCGAGGCCGCTCAGTGACAGGCCCACCAGCGCGCGCATCAACAGCACCCCGTGCCAGCTCGGCATCATGGCGCTGGCCAGGGTGCACAGCGCTGCGGCGAACAGCGCGGCAACCATCACGGGCTTGCGGCCGATGCGATCGGAGATGGGCCCGGTAATCAGCAGGCCGATGGCCAACATGCCGGTGGCCACTGAAAGAATCAGGCTGCTTTGCGCTGCGTTGATCGCGAAGTCCTTGGACAGCAGCGGCATCATCGGCTGCACGCAGTAGAGCAGGGCGAAGGTGGCAAAACCGCCGGAGAACAGCGCCAGCACCGTGCGCATGAACATCGGCGTGCCTTTCTCGATGTAGCTTTCCTTGAGTGGCGCGGCCGGCTCGTCCAGGGGCGTGTGGGGAATTTCGTGGGGCAGGGGGGCGACAGCGGTTTTCACGGGGGACCTCGGGGAGACGCAGCCGGTCAGGCAATGGAAAAAAGCATATAGCTGGCTAATGATTCTTTCCAATATATTGTTCGACCTGTTTGATAGGTTTTACGACTGATTGAGGTTCTTATGGAATTGCGTCACCTGCGCTACTTCATCGCCGTCGCCGAAGAGTTGCATTTCGGCCGTGCGGCCCAGGCGCTGGGCATCTCCCAGCCGCCTTTGAGCCAGCAGATCCAGGCCTTGGAGCAAGAGGTGGGGGCGCGCCTGTTCGAGCGTACCAATCGTCGGGTCGAGCTCAGCGAGGCCGGGCGGCTGTTCCTGGAGGAGGCGCGTTTGGTCCTGGCTCAGGTCGACAAGGCGGCGGACGTGGCGCGGCGGGCGCAATTGGGCGAGTTGGGCGAGCTGAAGATTGGCTTCACTTCGTCGGCGCCGTTCAATTCCACCATTCCCCAGGCGATCTTTTCCTTCCGCCAGCGCTTTCCGGCGGTGCACCTGAACCTGCAGGAAATGAGCAGCACCCAGGTGGCGGACGCCCTGGTGGACCAGTCGATCCAGGTCGGCATCATGCGGCCCTTGCCGTTGCCCGATTCCTTGAGTGTGGTGGAGTTGCTCCGCGAGCCACTGGTGGCGGTGCTCAGTTCCAAGCACCCGCTGGTGGTCGGCAGCGAAGACGGTTTGCAGCTCTCGGCGTTGGCCCACGAGCCCTTTGTCTTCTTCCCGCGCAGCTACGGCAGCGGCCTGTACGCGCAGTTGTTGAGCCTGGCTCGGGCGGCTGGGTTTACCCCGCATTTTGCCCAGGAAGCGGGTGAAGCCATGACCATCATCGGCCTGGTAGCAGCCGGGTTGGGGGTGTCAGTGTTGCCGGCGTCCTACCAGCGCATGCGCATCGACGGCGTGGTCTATCGCAAGTTGCTGGACCCCGCGGCCATGTCGGCGGTGTGGCTGGTGCAGCGCACGGATCAGATCTCGCCCATGGCCAAGGCGTTTGTCGAGTTGCTCACGCGCAAGACTGAAATCAGCGCCTAGGGCACCTTCGCCCGGCGGCGTCTTGCCGGCAATCGGCCCGGCGATCAGCACCGGGTCGTTGCGGCAAGCCGTGGACTCAAACCGTCTTACTGCACCTTGGACAGGTCGCCGCGCAGGGCAACACCGGCGATGACCGCGCCGGCGTGGCATTCGTAGGTATTGGCGTCTTTACGCTCGTTGCTCTTGTAGAAGCTGGCGATGTCGGTCACGGCATTGGCGCCGACTTTTTTCGCCGCCTGGTGCAGGGTGATCAACGCCGACTGCAGGGCCCATTCGCAAGCCACTTGGTCGGACTTGTTGAAGGCGTTGGTCTTTTTGTTGGTCACGGCGCCAGGGCTGATCACGCTGACTTTGCCGGCGGGCTTGTTGCCGGCCAGGTAGAACTTCACGCTGCCATCGATCTTGCCGGTGCTGATGGCTTCAGCGACAACCTTGTCGAATGGCAGGTACAGCGCCGTATCACGGGCCTGGCTGACGCCGGGCAGGGTGCAGAGCAGGAGGGTGGCGGCAGCTGCCAGAGTCTTGAATTGCATGGTGATGTCCTTGACGTGGTAGAGGGGGCGAAGCACGTATCTATCGCCGCTGCCCCGGGCCGTGACCAGCCCGGGGCAACGGCGAGCGATCAGTTGGGCGCGGGGCTGGCTTGGGCCGCATCGGACAGCTGCTGGGCGGTCCGCTCGTTCTGCTTGTCACGCAGATCCCGCAGGATGCCCTTGTCCAGCAGGCGCACCCAGCGAATGTAGTTTTTGTGGATCTTGCCGTCCTTGTAGTCCATCCCGCGGCTGTCGCGGTAGACGATCTTGTAGTCCGTGGCGCTGTAGTCGATGTCGATCTCGACGTGGAATGTCTCGCGCACGGTGATCTCGGCCTGGATCAGGTTCGGGCTGATGCGCTGCACCGTCCACTTGCGCGCCACCAGGTTTTTCAGGATCGACTGTTTCACCTGTTCCTGGTCGGCGTGAATGCTCGCCGGGATGACCCGGTTCGGGGTGTACAGCGGTTTGCTGGTGCAGGCCACAGTGCTCAACAGGGCCAGGACCATCAGGGTTGCGCGCAGCAGGGAAGACATTCCATTTTCTCCAGTGGGTTCGTGCGTATCAGGACCAGCGGCGGAAGATCAGCGAGGTGTTGACACCGCCAAAGGCAAAGTTGTTGTTCATCACGTACTCGTTGCTCATCCGCCGAAACTCGTTGCGCAGGTAGTCCAGTTCGCCGCAGCGCGGGTCGACCTGATCGAGGTTGAACGTGTGCACGTACAGGTCACGGTTGAGCATCTCGATGCTGAACCAGGACTCCAGGGCCCCGCAGGCACCCAGGGTGTGGCCAAGGAAACTCTTCTGCGAACTGATGGGCATCTGGCTGCCGAACAGGCTGCTGGTGGCCAGGGTTTCGGCGATGTCGCCCTGTTCGGTGGCGGTGCCGTGGCCGTTCACGTAGCCGATGGCCGAGGGCGCGAGGCCGGCGTCTTCGAGGGCCAGCTCCATCGCTCGGCGCATGGTTTTCTGTTCCGGGCGCGTGGTGTGCTGGCCGTCGGCGTTGCTGCCGAAACCGACCAGCTCCGCGTGGATATGTGCACCCCGGGCCAGGGCGTGTTCCAGCTCTTCCAGCACCAGCATGCCGCCGCCTTCACCGATCACCAGGCCATCGCGGCCGCTGTCGTAGGGGCGCGGGCTGGTCTGTGGCGCATCGTTTTTCAGGCTGGTGGCGTACAGCGCGTCGAACACCATGGCTTCGGTGGGGCACAGCTCTTCGGCGCCCCCGGCGAGCATCAACGGCAGGCGGCCGAACTTGATCGCCTCATACGCATAACCAATGCCCTGGCTCCCGCTGGTGCAGGCGCTGGACGTGGGGATCAGGCGCCCGGTCAGGCCAAAGAAGATGCTGATATTCGCCGCCGTGGTGTGGGGCATCATGCGCACGTAGGAGTTGGCGTTGAGCCCCTCGGCCACCGAGTTCAGCAGCATATTGCCGAATGCCTTGATCTCGTCGGTGCTGCCGGTGGATGAACCACAGGCAACGCCCATGCGCCCGTCCTTGATCGATTCGTCACCCAGCAGGCCCGCGTCCTGCAATGCCTGCTCCGCCGCCCACACGGCCAGGCGCGACACGCGGCCCATGCTGCGCAGTTGCTTGCGCGTCCAGTGGCCCGGCACGACGAAGTCGTCGATAGGCCCGGCCAGGCGCGTGTTCAATTCAGTGAAGCGGTCCCACTCGTCCATGCGCCGAATGCCGCTGCGGTTGGCGCGAAAGTTCGCCGAGATGGCGTCCCAATCGCCGCCCAGGGACGTCATGCCGGCCATGCCGGTGACTACGACACGCTTCATCAGCACAGGCCTCCGTTCACTGCCAGCACCTGGCGGGTGATGTAGGCGGCTTCGGCGGACATCAGGAAGTTCACCGCGCCGGCGACTTCTTCCGGGGTGCCCATGCGCTGCGCCGGGATCATTTTCATCAGTTCTTCCACCGGTACGTTCTCGTCGAGCATCGCTGTGTCGATCAACCCTGGAGCCACGCAGTTGACGGTGATCTTGCGCTTGCCCAGCTCGATGGCCAGGGCCTTGGCGGCGCCGATCAGGCCGGCCTTGGACGCGCTGTAGTTGACCTGGCCACGGTTGCCGATCAGCCCCGAGACCGAGGTGATGCAGATGATTCGCCCGGCCGCGCGACGGCGAATCATGGGCATCATCACCGGGTGCAGCACGTTGTAGAAACCGTCGAGGTTGGTGCGCAGCACTTCATCCCAATCGTTTTCGCTCAGCGCGGGAAAGGCGCCATCGCGGGTCAGGCCGGCATTGAGTACCACGCCGTAGTAGGCGCCGTGGGTTTCCACATCGGCTTCGAGAATGGCCTTGCAGGCAGCCCGTTCAGCCACGTCGAATTGCAGGATGCGCGCCGTGCGGCCCAAGGCCTCGACTTCGACCTTGACTGCTTCGGCGTCGCTGCGGCCACTGCGGCAATGCAGCACCAGGTCATAGCCGGCCTGGGCCAGGCGCAGGGCGATGGCGCGACCGATGCCGCGGCTGGAGCCGGTGACCAGTACGGATTCAGTCATGACGGGGTTCCTGTAGAAGAAGCGGGTGATTGCTCAAGGTATTGGGCCGCCTGGGGCGGACGGAAGACGTTCAAGCGGGCCGACACCTGAATGCCGGGGCCGGTGATGTGGCATTCGAAGACGCCCATGCCGTTTTCGTCTTCCAGGGAGCGCTGGGCGTGGATCAGCAATTCGCTGCCCGCCGGGAAATGCTCCACATTGCAGTCGAACTTGCGTGTGCCCAGGAGGAAGCCCAGGGCCACGGGTTCGCCCAACTGGCGGGCCCGGCAACCGGCGTAGGCGGCCACGCTCTGGGCCATCAACTCGACGCCGACCCAGGCCGGCAGGCTGCCGTCGGCGCGGTTGAACAGGCCGCCGGGGCGTACCTGCAGACGGGTGTGGATCTGCTCTTCGTCAAACGACAAGACCTGGTCGATCAGGATCATGTCGCCGGCGTGGGGCAGCAGTTCGGCGAGAGGCCAGTCAATCATGGCGCGTCTCCGATAATCAGGCTGACGTTGTTGCCGCCGAAGGCAAACGAGTTGCTCATCAGGCGGCGCGGTGTGCCGGGGGCCAGCTGGTCGGCCGGGGTTACCCAGCGCAAGGCTGGCAACTGGGTATCTGCTTGCCCATCCCAGACGTGGGGCGGCAGGCGCCGCCCGGGGTTTTCGTGGCCCAGGCTCAGCCAGCAGAAGGCTGCTTCCAGGGCCCCAGCAGCGCCCAGGGTATGGCCGCTCATGGGCTTGGTCGACGAACAGGCCACGCCGTCCGGGAACAGCTCAGCCACCGCCAGGCTCTCCATGGCGTCGTTGTGCTGCGTGGCGGTGCCGTGCAGGTTCAGGTAGTCGATCTGCGCCGGTTGCAGGCCAGCGTTGGCCAGGGCTTTGCGCATCGCTTGCAGGGCGCCGCGGCCACTGGGTTCCGGGGCAGAAATATGGTGGGCGTCGGAGCTTGCGCCGCCGCCAAGCAGGGCGATGGCCGGTTGCTCGTGGCACTCGCGGGTCATCAGGAACAGCACCGCTGCCTCGCCAATGTTGATGCCATTGCGGTTGGCCGAGAACGGGTTGCAGCGTTGTTCGGACACCGCTTCCAGGGCCGAGAAACCATTGAGGGTCAGCTTGCACAGGCTGTCCACGCCGCCGCACAGCACCGCGTCACACAGGCCCAGGTCCAGCAGGCGCCGGGCGCTCAACAGGGCGCGGGCGCTGGAGGTGCAGGCGGTGGAAATTACATAGGCCGGGCCGCTCAGTTGCAGCCAGTCGGCGAGGAAGTTCGCCGGCGCGCTCAGCTCCTGCTGCTGGTAGTCGTAGCCCGCCGGGAAGTGCTGGTCACGCAGGTAGTGGGCGATGCCTCGGCTGGCTTCATCGATCCCCGACGTGCTGGTGCCCAGGACGATGCCGACGCGCCCACGGCCATGGCGCTGGATCGCTTGCTCGATGTCGCCGCGAATCTGCAGCGCGGCCTCCAGCAACAGCTGGTTGTTGCGGCTGTTCTGCGGTGAAAGGTGGGACGGCAGGCTGGCCAGGGGGCCGCGCACGGCGGCCACCGGCAGTCGCCGTTCGGGCACCCAGCCGGCTTCTTCGCGCAGGCCGGAGCAGTCGCCGGCAAACAGGCTACGGGCTACTTCCTGCGGGTTTCGACCCAGGGCACAGATCACCCCGAGGGCATTCAGGTAAGCCGTCATGGGGTGCTTCCAGCGCTGAGCGCGGTGATGTGGTAACGCAAGCCTTGGGGCAGGTTCAACTGGAAATCCAAAGGTTGTTGATAGTGGACCCGCCAGCGTTGGCCGAGGTCACGCTGGCTGCCTTGCTGGTGCGCCTGGGGGTAGTTGCCGGGCACCTGAGCCTCAGGCGTGAGGGCAAACAACAGGGCGGCGAACAGCTCGCGGGCTTCCGGGTTGGGCGGCAGCAAGCCATCGGCCTGCCACTGTCCGTCGAGCAGTTTCTGGCGCGCCAGGGGGATGCCCAGCGGGTCCATCAGCGACCAACGCAGGCCCGGGCCCTCGGCTTGGACCACCAGCAGCCAGTCTTGACGCTGTTCGGCCTGCTGGCGCTGGATAAGCAACTGCAGGGGCAAGGCCAGGGACGGGGTGCTGGCGGGCAGCGGTGCCTGACTGACGCAAGCGCTCAGCAGCAGGACACAAGCGGCCAGCAAGACGCGAATCATGGCGCGGTACCTTCCTCGGAAATACTCGGCAGGGGTTTGCGTGCGACCACGTTGACCAGGGTCTCTTCACGCTGGCCCACGGGCGGCGGTTGGCGCAGGCGCAGACGCTCCAGCAGGCCGAAATCCTTGGCGCGGCTCCACCACAAGTACGGATAAGACACGTTCTGCGGGCCGAATTCAAAACCTTGTTGGCGAATCATGTCCAGGTACTGGGCGGCGCTTTTCTGCACGTGCATCGGGTGGCGGAACAGCCAGCGAATCACCCAGGTGTCGATGTAGGCTTCGGTGGATTCGGCGAACAGCAGATAGCCCCCGGGCTTGAGCACGCGGTAGAACTCGGCCAGGGCTTTTTCCTGCTCCACCAGGTGGTGGAACGTCTGGTGGCAGAACAGCAGGTCGACGCTGGCGTCCGCCACTTGCAGGGTTGCGCAGTCGCTGCCGATCAGTTCCACCGGCAGGTTGTGCCGGGCGGCTTCCTCGCCGCTGAGAGTCAGGCTGTGAGGGTCGGCATCCAGGCCGATCAGGCGCTGCGGGGCGAACACCTGTCGCAGGTACTGGAACGACTTGCCCTGGCCGCAACCGGCGTCCAGCAGCACCGGGTTCTCGGGCAGCGGTGTGTCGAATAGCGAGCGCAGGTCATTGATTGCCACCCGCAACACGTGATGCTGCCAGGTGTGGCTGCGCAGGAACCAGAAGCCGAAGCGGGTTTCCTCGACGTAACTGCTGCTCAGGTAAGGCGATGAGGAACTGTTCATACCGGCTCCCGTGCGCAGATTTCCGAGAGCATGCGCAGACGGCGGCGAGCTTCGCTGACGAACGGGTTGCGCTCGTCCCAGGCGTAGCCGGCTAGGATCGAACTGATCATGCGGCGGATTTCCGGCGAACTGCCCGGGTGAAAGATCACATCCTGGAAGGTGCCGGCGTACCAGCCTTCGACGTAGCAGCGGAAGGTGTCGACGCCGCGTTTCAGGGGCACGGCGAACTCGCTGTTCCAGTCCACGGTTTCACCCTGCAACTGCCGATGCAGGACCCCGGCGGCCATGCTGGCCGAGCGCATGGCGATGGTCACCCCGGAGGAGAACACCGGGTCGAGGAACTCCGCCGCGTTGCCCAGCAAGGCAAAGCCTGGGCCGTGCAAAGTGCTGACGTTGGCCGAGTAGCCGCCGATGGTCCGCGCCGGGGTATCCCAGACGGCGTTCTCCAGGACTTTGGCCAGGCTCGGGGTTTCGGCGATAAAACCCTGCAGCAGGGCATCCAGGTCGGCGCCACGACCGTCGAAGTGCTCCTTGGCCGCGACCACGCCCACCGAGCAGCGGCCGTTGCTGAAAGGGATGGTCCAGAACCAGACATCACGATGGATCGGGTGGGTGGTGATGAGGATTTTTTCGCGCTCGAAGCGCGGGTGGTCGATGTGATCCTCGACGTGGGTGAACACCGCCTGGCGCACCGGGAAGTTGGAAGGCGCTTCCAGCTCCAGCAAGCGTGGCAGGACCCGGCCATAACCGCTGGCGTCGAGGACGAAGTCCGCGCTCACGCGGTACTCGCTGCCGTCTTCGCGACGGGCCAGCAACTGCGGTTGCGGGCCGCTGAAATCGACGCTGACGATCTCCTCGCCGTAGCGTACTTCAACCCCTTGCAGTGCTGCTTGCTCGGCCAGCAACTGGTCGAAGTCGGCGCGCTGCACCTGGAAGGTGGTGGGTTTGCCGTGGCTGAAGGTGTCGCCGAAATCGAAGGCGCTGTACTGCTCGCCCCAGGCAAAGGCGGCGCCATTCTTGACTTGAAAACCGGCGGCATTCACTGCGTCGAGCATGCCCGCTTCTTCGACGAAATCCAGGCAGTGGGACAGCAGGCTTTCACCGATGGAGAAGCGTGGGAAATGCTGGCGCTCGATGATCAGCACATCGTGGCCTTTGCGCTTGAGCAGCGCGGCTGCGATAGCGCCTGAAGGGCCGGCGCCGATCACCACGACTTGGCGACGTTGCATTTCAACTGTTGGCACTGGGGCTCCTTGCCGGGTCGGCGATGTTCAGGTTCAAAGGGGGGCGATGCAGGCCGGCCAGGGCCGGCATCAGGGTGGCGATCAGGCCCATGAGCATCAGCGCGAAGTACAGCGCCGGGCTGATCAGCTGTTGTTGCAGCAGCAGGTTGAGAAACACGATCTCGCTCAACCCGCGGATATTCAGCAGCAGGCTTTCGCGCCAGCGGCTGGCGCCGGCGAACGAGGCGCCGGCCCAACCCAGGCCCAGCCAGTTGCCCAGCAGTTTGCTGGCGATGGGCAACAGCAGCAGCGCCGCCCATTGCACCGCACCCAGGCTGCTGACGGCGCTGTGCACATCGATCTGCACGATACCGAACGTGAGGATCAGCGGGATCGCGACAAAGGTCTGCAAGGCGTTCATCCAGGCTGCCTTTAACGGCAGCACCAGGGGCCGCTTGAGGGCGGCCATGCACAGCAGGTAGCCGATGCCGAAAATCAGCGCATTGAGCTTGTAGTGCTCGGCCACCACCAGCAGGCCGAAGAACCCCAGGCTGTGTAGCAGCGGCTGGCGCAAGCCCAGGCAACGCAGCAGCAGTGGCAGGCAGGCACCGGCCAGGGGCAGCAGCAGGCTGCTCAGGTGCAGGCTGCCCTGGGCCAGGGCGAACAGGCTCCAGCAGGTCAGGTCGATGAGGATCGCGGTCTGCACCAGGCGCCGGGTGGCGGCGGGCGGGTACTGGATGTGGCGCAGGTACAGGTAGAGCACCGGGATCGCGGTGATGGCGAACAACAGGCCCACCGCCAGGGAGCTGATCCAGGGCTGGGGTGGCAGCAGCCAGAACGCCGCCGCCAGGCCACAGGCGAAGGGAATGCAAAAGCTTGGCAGGGCAATTTTCAGGCTCTGGCGATCCAGGCGCAGGTCGATCACGTCACTGAGGATGTGCCCCAGCAACAGGGCGAAGCTCAGGCTGTAGAGATTTTTCAGCCAGGTCGGCGACACCAGCAGGGCGCCGCTCAGCTGCCAATGGGGCTCGACCCACAGCAGCATCAGCAGCGGCAGGCCAAAGGTCGCCAGGAGCAACTGGCTGACGATGGGGATCAGCCCGAAGCGGCGCCCAAGCAGAGTGGCCAGGGCGAACAGGGCCAGGGCCATAAGCCAGAACAGCAGGGTCAGCATGGGTTGCTCTCCACGGCGGCGGCATGTTTCTGCTGCCCGGCCCAAGGCGCGAGGATAAAGCTGAAGGCCAGCCCCAGGCTCACCGACAGGCCGAAGTTGCTCACCGCCGGGGTGCTGGAGATTGCCAGCAAGCCGAAGGACAGCCACGTGGTCAGCGCCGCCAGCAAGGTGCCCAGCAGGCTCACCGCGGCACCGCCGATCTGCTCGCGCATGAGGATCGCGTAATCGACGCTGATGGCCGTCACCAGCAACAGGCCGAACAGGCTGAAGAGGGTCAGGGGTTGGCCCAGCCAGCCCAGGCTGGCCAGGCTGCACAGGGCCGCCAGCAGTGGCAGGGCAACGATGCGCAGGGCACCGCCGAGGCCGAAGGGCAGGATCAACAGCAGCACGATCAAGACGCAAGACGCCAGCTTGAGTTCGGCGGCGCTGATCTGCGTGGCGGCAAACACCCGGTTCAGCTCACCCAGGCGATCCACCAGTTGCACCCCGGGCAGGTCCGCTGCCTGGACCCGCAGCAGGGCGGCGTCATTCAAGCCCTGCAGGCTGACCATGGCGGCCACGCCCTCGGCACTGGACCCCAGCCACAAGGGGCGATACGGCTCGGCCAACGGGCCGCTGAGGGCCGCGTCAATGTCCTGGGTCGGCAGGTTTTGCAACTGCGTCAGCTCGCTTCGCAGGGCCGTAGGCGGCACGCCCAAGTCCAGCAGTGGTTGCCAGAAGCGCGGCAGTTGCCCAAGGGCATCGCGCACTTGCTGTTGCTCGCTCGGCAGGCTGAGCAACTGGTTCAGGGCCAGGTAGCCCTGGAGCTTGCCCAGGTTGACCAGGGCTTGCAGGCGTTCGCTCAGGGCGGCTTGGCGCTCCAGCAGTTGCTGTTGGTCGGCGGCGCGCACGAGGAAGAACTGACTGGTGGGCTGGTAGCCGGTGATCCGTGCAATGGCCTGGGCCTCGCTCTGCAATTGCGGCGGCGCACCGACCCATTGGCGGATGTCGTTCTTGGTGCTGAGCTGCCACAAGCCGCCGGCACAAAAGGCCAGCAGCAGGACCAGCAGCACCGGGCTTGGCAGGCGCTTGAGCAACGTCTCGCGCAGCGTGAGCAAAGCCGCCGCCAGGCGCAGCGGCCATTGGGCCGGGCGCAGGTCGGCACCCTTGAGCAGCGCCGGCAGCAGGCACACCGCCGACAGGTAGGCGCCCAGCAGCCCGGCCGCGGAGAACACGGCGATCTGGGTCAGCGCCGGGAAGGGTGTCCAGGCCAGGGCCAGGTAGCCGATGCAACTGGTGGCCAGGCTCAGGCTCAGCCCGGGCAGGGTCAGGCGCAGGGCCGGCCAGCTGTGCCAGGGTTTCAGGCTCCAGCTTTTCGACAAGTAATGCAGGGGGTAATCCACGGCGACGCCGATCAGGCTCGACCCCAGCACCAGGGTCATTACGTGCATGTGGCCGAACAGGGCGACACAGGCCACGGCACCGAACAGCATGCCCACCAGCACCGGAACGAACGCCAGCAAGACTCGCCAGCGTCGGAACGCCAGCAACAGCAGCAACAGAATGCCCACGGTGGCGCCGCCGCCGACCCAGGTGATTTCCCGGGTGGCTTGTTGCTGGCCATTGGCGGCATACAGCAGGCCGCTGGCGGCGAGCAGTTGCACATCGGCTTGGGCGGCCTGGGCACGGCTCTGTTGCAGTAGCTCGGCGACCTTCAATGGCAGGTGCATGTCGAAGGCGTCGCCGGTGGTGCGAGCCCGCAGCAGCACCCAGCTTTTGCCGTCGGCATCGGCCACCAGCGCGCCGCTGCCGATGTCCAGTTGCACCGCGCCGCGTTGTGGCTGGCTGTTCTGGATGCGTCCGGTCAAGCCCAGCCAATCGTCCTGGCTGGGCACCAGGCTGAAGCCGCTGAACGGGTCGAACAGGGCCTGTACCCGCTGCTGGATAAACGCCGCGGGCTGTTCTGTCAGTTGCTGGCGATCAGCGGGCGAGAGCATCGCCAGGCGGCCCTGGAGCAACTGCTGACGCAAGGCCGGAAGGTCGGCCTGGAGGTTCCACTGGACCTTCTCGAACAGGCCGCTGGCGACAAAGTTCGCGCTCAATTGCTGGGCCATTGCAATCGCTTGCTGGCGCTCGGCGTGGCCCACCAGCACCAGCATTTCGCGGTTCAGCGGTTCCTGCATGCGCTGTTCGGCCTTGAGCTCCAGAGCGTCGGGCGCGGTGCCGGGCACCAATTCCATGAGGTTGGCCGACAACGGGGCGCCGTGGCGCCATTGCCAGCCGGCCAGGGCCAGCACGGCCACCAGCAGGATCAGGAACAGCCGTGGCAGCCAGCGTTCATTGAGCAAAGTCATGTTGCTCCGCCGGGCTCAAAGGTTGCGCGCTGCTGCTGTCGTGCAGGGTCAGCAAGGTGCTGTCGCCCTGGGTTTCCAGCAGTTCGATGCGTTGCACCAGCTCGCCGCCGTCGATGCGGATCTCGGTGAAGATCTGTTTGAGCAGTAACGAGCGGGGCGTCAGGGTCAGTTGCCAGTCGTTGGCCTGGCCTTTCAGGGCCAGTTCGAAGTCGCGCTGCAGGCCGCTGCTGTCGCCTTGCAGCACGGCGAGGAACAGGCGGTTCTGTTCGGCGCCGGCGCTTTTGTTCGGCAGCAGTTGCCAGCCGCTGGGATCGCGGCGGGCGATGCCTTGGCCGTTGATGCGGTAGTCCTGCTGCAACGGGGTTTTCAGCAGCCAGAGCAGGCCGTGGTTTTTCGCCAGGACAAAGGTGCCCTTGCTGGTTAGCGGTTGCGGCAGGGCGCGCAGGTGTTTTTCCTGGATGAAGTGGCCGTGGATGACGTCAGGCTTGGCCAACTGGTCGCTGAGCTGCTGCAAGTCGAACGCCTGGGCCAGGTTCGGTAGCGCCCACAGCGCGAACACGGCAGGTGCGAGGGTGCTCGCGAAAAACCGGAGGACGCGGCGGCGTATCAGGCGGGCCGGGTTAACGTTGACACTCTTTGCCGGCCAGCCGGTTCCTACCGTGTCGGTCATGGCAGGGCCCTTTCGACAGCGTCGGTGAAGATTTTGGGTGACGCCAGCTGCATCTCGCGGCTGGCCATGTCCACCGCCACCTGCACCGAGCTGGCGCGGGTCAGGCGTTCGCCGCTGGCCAGGTCGGTGATCAGGTAGTTGATCTTCAGCCGGTTTTCCCACTCCACCAGGCTGGCGCGCACGTTCAGCGTCTGGCCGAACACCGCGCCGCGCACGTAGCGCAGTTGCAGGTCGATCACCGGCCAGGCGTAGCCCGACTCGACCATGGCCGTGTAGTTGTGGCCGATCTTGTCGAGCAGGGCGCAGCGCGCCACTTCCAGGTATTTGACGTAGTGCCCGTGCCAGACGACGTGCATGGTGTCGACGTCGAAAAACGGCACCAGGATCTCGGTGTCGGCGTGCAGAAAGCCTTTGCTACGCATGCAGCCTCCAGTGTTGCTCGGCGATGCGTTGCAGGCACAGGCGCAGTTCGCTTTCCAGGGCGCGGTCTTCGATGACCGGCGGGAAGTCCTTGGCCAGCTCGACATGCATGGCGGCCAGGGCCGGTGGCAAGGGTCGGGCATCCTCGGCCTGGGCTCGCAGCCACACACCTTGATGGGCGGCCAGCAGGGTGGCGGCGGCGACCTGTTCGGTCAGCTCCAGCACGCGGATCGCATCGCGGGCGGCGATGGTGCCCATGCTCACCTTGTCCTGGTTGTGGCACTCGGTGGAGCGCGAGAACACGCTAGCCGGCATGGTGTTTTTCAGGGCCTCGGCGGTCCAGGCGCTGGTGCCGATCTGCACCGCCTTGAAGCCGTGGTTGAGCATGGCGCGTTCAGCGCTGGCGCCCGACAGGTTGCTCGGCAGGCCGTGGTTGTAACGCACGTCCACCAGCAGGGCCAATTGCCGGTCCAGCAGGTCGGCGACGTTGGCCACCAGGGTCTTCAGGCTGTCCATGGCGAACGCGATATGCCCGCCGTAGAAGTGCCCGCCGTGCAGCACGCGCTCGGCTTCGGCGTCGATGATCGGGTTGTCGTTGGCGCTGTTGAGTTCGGTCTCGATAAACGAGCGCAGCCAGTTCAGGCTGTCCGCCAGCACCCCCAGCACATGGGGCGCGCAGCGCAGGGAATAGCGGTCCTGCAGGCGGTGCAGGGGCGCGGTCGGTGCGTCGATCGCCAGGTCCTGGCGCAGCCAGGCGGCCACTTGCATCTGCCCCGGGTGCGGCTTGGCGGCGAACAGGCGCTCGTCGAAGTGCTCGGGGTTGCCTTGCAGGGCTACCACGTTCAGCGCGGTGATGCGGGTGGCCAGTTGCAGCAGGTAATCGGCGCGGGCAAAGGCCAGGCACGCCAGGCCAGTCATCACTGCCGTGCCGTTCATCAGCGCCAGGGCTTCTTTCGGGCGCAATACCAGCGGCTCCCAGCCCAGCTCACGGTGCACGTCGGCCGCCTGGCGGCGCTCACCGCGGAACATCACTTCACGCTCGCCGGACAAGGTTGCGGCCACGTAGGACAGCGGCGTCAGGTCACCGCTGGCGCCGACCGAGCCCTCTTCCGGGATCAGCGGCAGGATGTCGTGGTGGAGGAAGGCCTGCAGGCGCTCCAACAGCTCCACACGGACCCCGGACACACCGTGGCACAAGGACTGCAAACGGGCCGCCAGCACAGCACGGGTGGCTTGGGCGTCCAGCAGCTTGCCCAGGCCGCAACCGTGGAAGGTGTACAGATGACGAGGCAGCGCCTCGACGTGCTGCAGGGGCACTGCCACCACGCAGGAGTCGCCGTAACCGGTGGTCACGCCGTAGATCACCCCTTCCTTGTCCAGCAGGGAGTCGAGGAACTGCGCGCCCTTGGCGATGCGCTGGCGGAACTGGGGGTCGTCCTGCAGTTGTGTCGGGGCCTGGCGGTTGGCCAGGGCACGGACGTCTTCAATGCGCAGCGGGCGTTCGCCGAAGGTTACCGGCTCAAACGGATGGGTCGTCATCGGTCTTCCAGAATGGGTAAAAGTTGAACCATTGTTGCGGTGCTTCCAGGCAGTACTGGGCCAGGCGTTCGGCGTAGCGCGCAGTCCACTGGGCAATCACCTGTTCGCGGTCACTGCGCTTCCAGACCACGGCCTGGGTAAAGGGTTCGAGGATCACCCGGTAGCGCCCGTTGTTTTTCAGGCACAGCAGCAGGTTGACCGGGCACTTCAAGAGCCCGGCGAGCAACCAGGGACCCTGGGGAAAGGCCGCCGGATGGCCAAGGAAGTCCACCCGTACGTTACGCCCGCCATGCAGCGGCACGCGGTCGCCGGCGATCGCCAGCCACTCGCCACGGTCCAGGCGCTGGCTCAGCTGCAGCATGATTGCCGGGTCCAGCTCGCTGACCTGGATCAGCCGCAAGTTGGTGGCTCCAGCCTCGCCCAGCAGGCGGTTGAAGCGTTCGGCGTGCTTGGTGTGCACCAGCACGTTCATGGTCACTTGTTCGCCCAGCTCGGCGAGGGCGCGGCAGACCTCCAGGTTGCCCAGGTGCGCACCCACCAGCATTTGCCCGCGCTCGCCGCGCAACTGGTTGCGCAACAGGGCCGGGTCGACGATTTCAATCTGCTCCAGGCGCAGCTTGCCGTTCCATACGTCGAGCTTGTCCAGCAGGGCGTCGGCAAACGCCATGAACTGGCCAAACACTCGCCAGTGAGTGGGGCGCAACTCGGCGCGGCCGCTCCAGCTCGCCAGCCGTTCCTGATACTGCCAGGCGCTGCGCCGGGCACTGCGGCCGAACAGGAAAAAGTACAGCACGATGCCGTGCAGCACCGGGCTCAGCACGCGGCGGCCCAGCACCCGGACGCCGAAGGCGGTGAGCTTCATCAGCCAGAAGCTGCCGCGCTCCTCATGCTTGGCCCAGTGCTGTGGTGCCTGTTCCTGGCTCATGCCTGCCACCGCCGCCAGAGAATCTTCGGCGCCCGCAGCAACATGCCGAAGAACAGCTTGGCGTGCATCTTGGAGATCAGCGCGTTGTCGTGGAACAGGCGGAAGTGCGACAGGCCGTCTTGGGGGTAATGCACGTGGGTCGGTAGCCAGCGCATCGGCTGGTTGCGCCAGGACAGGCGCACGAGAATTTCCGGGTCGAAGTCCATGCGCTTGCCTAGCTTGACCGAGTCGATCAGGGCCAGGGTCGGCGGCAGCGGATAGACCCGGAAGCCGCACATGGAATCCGGGATCTGCAGCGACAGGCTGTTGATCCAGACCCACACGTGGGTCAGGTAGCGAGCGTACAAGCGGCCTTTGGGCACGCTCCGGTCGTACTGTGGATAACCGCAGATCAGCGCTTCGGGGTGCGCCCTGGAACTGGCCACGAAGTTATCCACATCGCGCAGGTCGTGCTGGCCGTCGGCGTCCACTTGCAGAGCATGGCTGAAGCCCAGTCGCGAGGCGTGGCGCAGGCCGGCCATGACCGCGCCGCCCTTGCCCTGGTTGACGCCCAGCTTGACCAGAAACACTTGGTCGCGCTGCGCCAGCTGTTCCAGCACCCGAGCGCAGGCCGGGCTGCTGGCATCGTCCACCAGCACGCAGGGCAGTTGGCTGGCCAACAGCGCCTCGACCACCGCCGGTACGGCGCCTTCATGGTTGTAGACCGGGATCACCGCGCAGGGCTTATGCATGGGCAAGGCTCCTGGGGCGGGCTGGCGGGTGAGCCGGTGGCGCCGGGTGAGAAAAGTTATCCACAAGCCGTCTCCAGCACGATGCGGCCACTGGAGCAGGCGGCGCTTTGGTTGCGATAGGCAAAGTACAACTTGCCGCGTTCCTGATCGAAGCGCAGGTGCAATTGAACCTGGTCGCCCGGGCGCAGCAATTGTTGGAATTTCAGCACTTCCATGCCGGCGAACCGGCCGGGCAACTGCAGCAGTTGCTGGCCCAGGGCCAGGGCCCAATCCACTTGCACCACTCCCGGCAGCACTGGTGCCTCTGGGAAGTGCCCGCTGAAGTAGGCCAGGTCCGGGGGGATGGCCAGTTGCAGGAGCCACTCGCCGTCAGTCTGTTCCTGGGTCAGGACTTCCGGGGTTTGCGGGCGTGGTGCCAGCAGCAGGGCGTCGACCTCGGCCTGGGGCAGTTTGCCCTGGGCGTTCAGCGGCAGTTGCCGTACCAGGCGCCAGCGCCGTGGCAGGGCCAGGGCTTCGCAGTGCTGGGCCAGGTGCTGGCGCAAGGTTTGGGTCAGGCGTCGACGGCCTTGCTGGCACAGGGCGCCGAGGCCTTGTTCACTGAGCACCAGCAGGGCGCCAAGTGACGCGCGATTCTCGGTGATCACCCCCAGGCGCGCTTCGGCGACCCATTCGTGGCTGACCAGGGCCTGTTCCAGCATGGGCAGGGAGATGCGTTTCTCTTCCAGTTTGACGATGCGGTCCAGGCGCCCGAGCAGTTCGAAGCGTCCGTCGGCCTGGATTCGCGCGGCGTCGGCGCTGTGTTCGACATGCCCCGGCGGCAGGTACGGCGAGGCGATCAGCAGGGCACCGTCGCCGTCCAGGCTCAGGCGCACGTCAGCGAACGGCTGCCAGAGGGTGTCGCCCTGGCGCCAGGCGATACCGCCGGTTTCCGAGCTGCCGAGGATCTCGGTGGGCCATTGTTGCAGGCGCTGGTGCAGGCTCTGTGCGGCCTCGGCGGGCAACGCGCCGCCCGAGGAGAACACCCGGCGCACCGGGCTCAGGGCCGGCCAGTCGAGGTTGTCGCCCATGCGCTTGAGCAGCGCGGGGCTGGCGACCCAGGCAAAGGCCGGGTGCTCGCGACTGGCCCGTTGCAGGTCCTCCGGGAAGGGCAGTTGCCGGCGCACAAATGGGCGCCCGGCGCACAGCGGCCACAGCACCCGGAACAGCAAACCGTAAATGTGCTGGGCCGCCACGCTGCCGATGATGCAGGCCGGGCCCAGGTCCGCACCCCAGAGCTGCTCCAGGGCCTGGACCTCGTTGGCCAGTTGGCGCAGGGTTTTTTCGATGCGCTTGGGCTCGCCACTGGAGCCGGAAGTGCACAGGCTTAGCAGGCACAGGTCTGGGTCGAGCGCGGCGGCGTCCAGGGGCGGTTGTTGAAAGTCGTCCGGGTGGGCATCGCCCGGCTGATCGCTGAGCCACAGGTCCACCGCGCTCGACCAGCGCTGGCGGGTCTGGGCTTGCAGGTCGGCGGGCAGCAGCACACTGACCCCGGCGCGCCAGGCGCCGAGCAGGGCAATGGCCAGTTCGGCGGCGTCTTCCAGGTGCAGGGCGAGGCGTTTGACGCCTTGGGCCTGCAGGCCGGCGGCCAGGCTCAGGGCCCGGGTTTGAAAGGTTTGCAGGTCAAGTGCCGGTTGTACGGCCACCGGGCGCTGCGTTTGGGTCTTGAGCAGCAGGTGCTCAAGTTTGATCCAGTTCATGGGCGGCCTCGTACCCTTTGTCGTAAGAGCCATTCAATGGCAAACAGCAAGCCCATCAAGCCGTAGGCAATCAGGCCGTTGTACAACATCCACCAACTCAGCGGCGCCCACAGGGTCAGGGCCGCGGCGAGCACACCGTTACAGAGGAAAAACACACTCCAGGCGATCGTCACCTGGCGGGTATAGCGAATGGCCTTGTCCGGCAGGTCCGGCTCGCTCAGCCGGGCCAGGCGTTCGGCCACCGGCGGGCCGTATTTCAGGCTCAGGCTGAACAGCGTCAGCATGAAGGCGCTGATCAGCACCGGGTACCAGCGCAGCAACAGCGGGTTGTCGAGCCAGGCCAGCAACAGGCAAAAGGCGATCGCCACGGCGGCCATCCACAGGTCGCCGGGGCGGCGTTCGCCGGTCAGCGCCCGAGCCAGCCACAGGCCGCCCAGGAACAGGCCGAACTGCCAGGGAGCGAAGTGCTCCATGCCGAAATACACCGCAAAGGGGTACAGCAAGCCTGCCAGCAGCAGGCCAAGGCCAATCAGCCGGCTCATGCGGCCGGTTGGACCAGACGGTAGACCGCCTCGACCACGTCATTCACGTGCGCACCGATTTGAATTCTTCGGCGGCGATTTTCTTGCCGGTCTGACGCTTGATGTGGTCGATCAGGTCGACGGCGTCGATGCTGTCGATTTCCAGGTCCTGGTACAGGTTGGAGTCGAGGCTGATGCGCGCAGGTTCCAGCTCGAAGAGTTCGACCAAGGCATCGCGCAGGGTGTTGAAGATATCGTCACGAGTTTGCATGGTCCGGTCTCAAGCTGCCTGTTTTGCAGTGACGAATGCCGCAAGGCTCGCCACGTTACTGAAGTGGTTACGGGTGTCTTTGGCGTCGGCATCGATCTTGATGCCGTATTTTTTCTGAATCGCCAGGCCCAGTTCCAGGGCGTCCACCGAATCCAGGCCCAGGCCATCGCCGAACAGGGTCTGGTCGGTGCCGATGTCCTGGGCGCCGATGTCTTCGAGGCCCAGGGCGTCGATGATCAACAGCTTGATTTCAAGAATTAAGTCCGGGTGCAGATCGCTCATCTTCGGCGAGCTCCTTAATAAAGTAGTGATGCAAATGATCGTTGAGCTTGCGCGAGGCCTGAGGCGCAGGGCCTTGGGCAGCAAAGGTCTGTGGGTCTATATCGGCCCCCACGCGAAAACTGAAGTGCACGCGCGAGCGCGGGATGCGATACCAGGGCTCGGCCTTGGTCAGGGTGGTGGGGCTGACCTTGATCACCACCGGGGTGATGATTCTCGCACCGCGCAAGGCAATCGCCGCGCCGCCCCGATGAAAGGCCGGCGCCTGGCCCGGCTGGGTGCGGGTGCCCTCGGGAAAGATCACCAGGGACTGGCCGTCCTTCAATGCCTGGCTGGCGGCATCGAGCATGTCCATGCTGCCGTCGTTGCTGACGTAACCGGCTTCGCGCACCGGCCCGCGGGTAAAGGGGTTCTGCCACAGGCTCTGCTTGACCACGCAGTTGGCATTGCGCACCAGGCCGATAAGAAACACCACGTCGATCAGCGACGGGTGATTGGCGATGATCATTTGCCCGGGGCGGCCGAGTTTTTCCGCGCCTTGCACGTCGTAGGTGAGAACGCCGGTGCGGGCCATGAAACGGATGAACAGCCAGAACAGCTGGCTGATGGTTTTGCGCGCGCGGCGGCGATGGGCCTCGACATTGCCCGGCAGGCAGCCGAGCAGCGGAAAGATCACCAGGCGCAGGCACAGGCCGCCCAGGCCGAACAGGGCAAAGCTCGCCGCGGTGGCGAGCAGGCGCCAATAGTAGGCGTCGCGATTTTTGGCCCTTACGACGGGCGTTGCCAAGTCCATACACGGTTCTTCCAGGCATGTTGGCAGGAGGTCTGCTGGGTCAGCAGGGTACGCAACAGATTCAGGGCATGGGGCCACTCGGCCTTGGGGGCCTGGCCTTCGGCGCCGCTCAGGGACAGCTGCCAATCGTTGCCAGGAGTCAGTAGCAGGCCGAGCGCATAGGGAAAGGGCACATCGTCGATCCAGCGGGCGTAGGCCTGGGGCGGCTGTTCTTCGGTGATCACCAGCAGCACCGCCGGGGCGCCGTCGCCGAGCAGGGTGGCAGCTTCCAGCAGGCCATGTTCGAGGCCGTCGCCCGCCGCCGCCAGGGCGCTCATCTCGCTGGTTTCACCGCGCATGATCGACCACAGGCCGATCACCGCGTTGTGCACCGAGAGGCTGAATTGGGTGGGCGAGAGCGGCTGCTCGGCGGCCAGGTCGCAGAGGATTTCAAAGGTCCTGGGGGTTTCGCCGTGGCGCGAGACAAACACCAGCGGCAGCTGTTCCCGGCCCTCGGCCAAGGGCCAGCCGACGCTGAAGGCCATGCGCGCCAGGCGGCTGAGGCGGCGGCGCTGCATGGCCGGCAGGAAGGACACGTCGGGGGCGGCATCGCTGCGCTCAAGCACGGTCGGTTGCCGGCTCCAGGCTTGCCAATCGTCCACGCTTTCGAGCCCAGGGGCCCATGCGCGCCATTGAGCGATGTTGAAGTTGATCACGTGATTTCATCCCGCCCCTGCGGGCTTCCTTGACGCGGTTTGGCGCTCCGATTGGCGCCCGACCCTATATAGGCGCTGGGCCTGAGTGGCGCGCATTATCCGGGTGCGGCTGACTTGTAGCAAATACTGGTTACATTTCAATCAATAAAAACGACGAATCCGATGAAGGGTGGAGAGGCACTTTGCCTCGCGCTGGATTTTGCAGCGTGTTCCCAGCGCTATTGCGTCGCCGATGCCCCATGGCTTGAGCCTTGGCGGCAAAGTCCGTTGCCTGCGAGGTAGCGAAGGAAGGAGCAGGGCAACTACACTCGGGCATCTTTGATACACGGAGGTTTTGTCATGCGGCGTGTGGTGTTCAATCAGAAAGGTGGCGTGGGTAAATCCAGCATCGCCTGCAATCTGGCGGCGGTCAGCGCCAGCGAGGGCTATCGCACCTTGTTGGTGGACCTCGATGCCCAGGCCAACTCCACCCAGTACCTCACTGGCCTGACCGGCGAGGACATTCCCATGGGGATCGCCGACTTCTTCAAGCAGACCCTGTCGTCCGGGCCGTTCTCGAAGAAGAATAAGGTGGATATCTACGAAACCCCCTTCGACAATTTGCATGTGATCACGGCGACGGCAGAGCTGGCGGACCTGCAGCCCAAGCTTGAGGCGAAACACAAGATCAACAAGCTGCGCAAATTGCTGGACGAGTTGGCCGAGGATTACGACCGGATCTACCTCGACACCCCGCCGGCGCTGAATTTTTATGCGGTGTCGGCGTTGATTGCTGCCGATCGAGTGTTGATTCCTTTCGACTGCGACAGCTTCTCCCGCCAGGCCCTGTATGGCCTGCTGGCAGAAATCGAAGAGTTGAAGGAAGACCACAACGAAGACCTGCAAGTCGAAGGCATCGTGGTCAATCAGTTCCAGGCGCGGGCCAGCCTACCGCAGCAGATGCTCGATGAGCTGATCAGTGAAGGGTTGCCGGTGCTGCCGGTGTACCTGGCCAGTTCGGTGCGCATGCGTGAATCCCACCAGGCCAACCTGCCGCTGATCCATCTCGACCCCCGGCACAAGCTGACCCAGCAGTTCGTCGACCTGCACAACCTGCTGGAAAACGCCTGACGCGGCGTCCTCAGATGCCCTGGCTGCGCAGCCAGCTCAGCAATTGCGGCAACGGGAAGGCCCCGCTCTGGCGAGCGACCTCCCGACCGTTCTTGAACAGAATCAGGCTGGGTATGGAGCGAATGCCCAACTGGGCCGAGAGCTGCGGGTTGGCCTCGCTGTCGAGCTTGGCCAGGCGGCACTTGCCGGCCAGTTGCGCCGCCGCCTGTTCGAACACGGGAGCAAAGGATTTGCACGGCCCGCACCAGTCTGCCCAAACGTCCACCAGCAATGGCAGGTCGCCCTTGATCTGGCTGGCGTAATCACCCTGTTTCAATTCGAAAGGCTTGCCCAGCAGGACCTCGGCTTTGCAACGCCCGCACTTTGGCTGATCGCCCAGGCGTTCTCCGGGAATGCGGTTGAGGCCGTTGCAATGGGGGCAGGGGATCAGCAGTGGGTCGGTCATGCTCAGGGCTCCGAAGCGTGCGGTAGAGGTGCAGTAGATGATGGCAGCGGCCGCCAATATCAAGTAGCGGCAGGTTCGTCCGTGGCGCGGTTCAGTGGCTGGCGGGCCGCTCGAAACTCATGAAGCAATCGTGCTCGGCGTAGTAATCAATGGCGGCCAGCAACTCTTCATTGCTCGCCGTGGGCTTGTGCAGCAGGGCGCTCATGATCACGTCTTCCAGCAAGGCGTCGCTGAAGCAGAACTCCAGGCCCTGTTGGAGCACGTAATCCGGGTAGATTTCCTGGTCGTCGTCATCGATCAGCGGGAACGACTCGATCACGCAAGGGCTGTCCAAGCGGATGGCGGCATCGCCCGGCGCTATGTAGACGCAAAACTCCAGGGTCTTGTGCTGGGGGCGCAAGAGGTCGATCAACTGGTTGAAACTGAGGTGCTGCCGGTAATGCATGAACAATCTCCAGGATGGTGCCCGGTGTCGCGGCAGCCTGCGGCGGTCATAACGCCTCACATATTCCGTGGGCCTGGGTGCCGCTGTCTATCTAGGCTTCCAAGTCGGGTTTTCAAATAGCTGAAACCGCCCGTCTGATCCGCCCTATAGCACCTTGCTATGGGGTTGTGACGGGGCTAGGTTTCATAGCGATATGCGATAGGGAGATTGCATGCACATCATCATCGTAAAGCGCATCAGGGAGGCCAAGGAGCGATGGCCGCAAGCGGCTCGGGCCCTGGATGTCTGGTATCGCCAGGCCAAAGGCGCCAGGCCCGAGGGTTTCGCCGATATGAGGGCCTTGTTTCCGGCGGTTGATAAGGTCGGGCGCTTCCATGTCTTCGACATTGGTGGCAATAAACTGAGATTGATCGCCCTGGTGCGTTATGGGGTTCAGCGCCTCTATATCAGGCATGTGCTGGACCACCAGGAATACGACAAGGGGCGTTGGAAGGAGGAATCGGGATGAGTGTTCTGGTCAAGCAGGCGGCAGAGCATTGGCAGTTTGTAGCACCACTGCTGCGCAAGCCCCGGAGTGAGGCTGACTACGACGGATTGGTGCTGGCCCTGGATGAGTTGCTGGACATCATCGGGGAGGACGAGGCACACCCACTGACATCACTGGTGGACATCATCGGCGACTGGATCGAGGCCTACGACGAGGAGCACCACCCGATGCCAAAGGTCAGTGGCGTGGAGATGTTGCGTTGCTTGATGCGTGAGCACGGCCTGACTCAAGGTGACCTGCCCGGTGTCGGCGCGCAATCGGTGGTCTCGGAAGTGCTGAGCGGCAAGCGCCAGCTCAACCTGCGGCAGATCCGCTGGTTGGCCGGGCGCTTCAAGGTGTCGATGGAGGTTTTTACCTGAGGCCCGAGGCTCAGGACGAGCAACTGATTTCCAGGTGCTTGCCCCACTCGGGCGGGCGCTGGGCGTAGGCGGCCATGCCCGGTTGCTCTTCGAAGGGGCGGCTCAGGACCTGATGCAAACGGCGCACTTCGCTGTAGTCGCCGGCCTGCGCGGCATCGATGGCGTTTTGCGCCAAATAGTTGCGCAGGATGTACAGCGGGTTGACCTGGTGCATGCGCGTGCGGCGTTCTTCCTCGCCTTGCGCCGGGTCCCGGGCGACCCGTGCCAGGTAGCGCTCGGCCCAGGCGTCAAAGCCCTTGAGGTCGACAAAGTCATCCCGCAGGCGCGTCACCGCCAGCTCCGCAGGTTCATCCCCCAGGCGGCGGAAGAACAGGCTGTAGTCGACGCTGCTGCCCTGCATCAATGCCAGCAGGTTCTCCACCAGCGCCTGGTCATCGTCTTCGGCGTTGGTCAGCCCCAGGCGACGGCGCATCAGGTCCAGGTAATGGGCCTGGTACAGCGGCAGGAACAGGCCGAGGCATTCACGCAGTGCGTCGACGCTGATGAACGGCGTCAGGGCCTGGGCCAGGGCACTGAGGTTCCACTGGCCGACGGGCACCTGGTTGCTGAAGGAATAGCGGCCCTGGTCATCGGAATGGTTGCAGATGAAGTGAGCGTCGAAATCATCGAGGAAGGCAAAGGGCCCGAAGTCGAAGGTGATGCCCAGGATCGACATGTTGTCGGTGTTCATCACCCCGTGGCAGAAACCGTAGGCCTGCCATTTGGCGATGAGTTCGGCATTGCGCTCGACAATCTCGCGGAACATCGCCAGGTGGGGCTCGGGTTGTTCCAGGCAATGGGGGAAGTGCAGGGCCAGGACGTGTTCGGCCAGTTGCTTCTGCTGCTCGGTTTTTTTCGTGTAGTAGAAATACTCGAAATGGCCGAAGCGTACATGGCTCGGTGCCATGCGCAGCACCATGGCCGCCCGCTCCTGTTTCTCGCGCCACACCGGCGTGTCCGAACCGATCACACACAGTGCCCGGCTGCTGGGGATGCCCAGGGCATGCAGGGCTTCGGAGGCGAGGAACTCACGGATCGACGAGCGCAACACCGCCCGGCCGTCGCCCATGCGCGAGTAGGGAGTTTGCCCGGCGCCTTTGAGGTGCAGGTCCCAGTGTTCGCCGGCGCTGTTGTACACCTCGCCCAGCAGCAAGCCGCGACCGTCGCCCAGTTGTGGGTTGTAGGAGCCGAACTGATGGCCGGAATAGATCATCGCCCGTGGCTCGGCCTCGGCCCAGAGCTTGTGCCCGCCGAACAGCTCGGCGAACACCGGCTCCTCGGCCAGCGCCGGGTTCAGGTCCAGCAGCGCCATGGCCGCCGGGCTGACCGCCACCAGGCGTGGGTTGTCGATGGGCTCGGGCAGCACGTGGGTTGAGAAGGCATCGCCCAGGCGGGCGAAGCGATTGTCGAAGGTCAGTTCGTCGAGGGCTTTCAACGGCCGTCTCCCAGCAAAATGTCCGAGCATTCTGCTGGGGATCGGCGCCTTAGTCGAGTTTGCTCGGTGGCGGTTCCTGCAGCGGCTTGCCTTCGGGCACCGGGACGATGGTTTTGGTTTCCGGGTCGATCGGCACCATCTTGTACTCCTGGCCGTGGAGGTTCTTCAGGTAGACCTCCATCTGCCGGAACGAGATGTTGATGTGCTGGTTCTTGAATTCGCGGTTGATGAAGCGGTTGACCTCATCGATCACCGGGTTGCGGTCCCCGAGGTCGCGCACATGCATGCGCAGCTCGTGGTCCAGGGTGCTTTCACCGAAGTTCAGGAAGTACACGTGGGGCGCCGGGTCCTTGAGCACCCGCGGGTTGTCCTGGGCAGCCTTGAGCAGCAATTCCTTGACCAGGTCCAGGTCCGAGCCGTAGTCGACGCCGAGCTTGAGGGTCACCCGAGTAATGGTGTCGGTCAGCGACCAGTTGATCAGTTGCCCGGTGATGAAGGTCTTGTTCGGGACGATGATGTCCTTGCGGTCGAAGTCGGTGATGGTGGTGGCGCGGATGCGGATCTTGCTCACCGTGCCCGACAGGTTGCCGATGGTGATGGTGTCGCCGATGCGCACCGGTCGCTCGAACAGAATCATGATCCCGGAGATGAAGTTGGCGAAGATCTCCTGCATGCCGAAACCCAGGCCCACCGACAGCGCCGCCACCAGCCATTGCAGCTTGTCCCAGCTGACCCCGAGGGTGGACAGGGTGGAGACGAAGCCGATCCCGGCAATGGCATAGGACAGCAGGGTGGTGGTGGCGTAGGCGCTGCCCTGGGCCAGGTTCAGCTTGGACAGCACCAGCACTTCCAGCAGCCCCGGCAGGTTGCGCGCCAGGGCGAAGGTAATGCCGATGATGATCAGCGCGCCGAGCATGTCGCCGATGCTGATAGGCACCATGCTCATGTTGGCGCCGGTGCCGCTGGTGTATTCGTAGAGGGTGATGTTGTCCAGGTAGGAGAACACCGTGATCAGGTCCGACCACACCCAGTACAGCGCCGCCATGAAGCCGCCCAGCAGGGCCAGGCGAATCAGGCGCAGGGATTGTTCGTTGACCTTCTCGATGTCCAGGGTCGGTTCTTCGATCACCGCTTCGCCGCTTTCCCCGGCCTCTTTGGCCGCTTGCCGCTTGCTCAGGGCGCGCTGGTAGGCCAGGCGTCGTGCCGCCACGCCCAGGCCGCGGACGAAGGTGGCTTCGATCACCAGCCAGAACATCAGCAGGTAAAGGGTGTTGATCAGGCGATCGCTGAGCTTCAGCGCGGTGTAGTAGTAGCCGAAGCAGACCGCGATGAACAACGCGATGGGCAGCGCGGTGAACAGCACCCCCACCGATTTGCGAAACAGCGAGGCGTTCTGGTGCGTCGGGCTGCTGAGCAACAGGCGGCTGAGGAGCCAGGCCATCAGGGCGTAGCAGGTCAGCACCACGGCGATGCCCAGCACGTCTTCGGCCAGGGCCGCCGGTTGATGCTCGGCAACGGCCACCACGGCCACCAGTGCCAGCACCACCAGGCCCAGGCGCCGGATCCAGCCCTGGAGGAATTCGACCTGGGGCTTTTCCCAGCGGAAGTGCAATTCGGCCACGCCGCCCGGGGCGAGGATCCGGTACGCGGTGTAGAACACCAGCCAGGCCTGGGATATCTGCAGCAGCGCCGCCCCGAGGTTGGCGTTCTGCCCCCGGGCGTCGATCTGCAAGGCGTAGCCGCACAGCGCCAGGGCCAGGCTGACCGGCATGGCGAGGAGGATATTGACCAGGATCGCCAGGGGTGTGTGCCACTGGCTGTCGCGCTTGAAGTGGCCGATGTCCTGGTGAACCTTGTTCAACTTGCCGTACAGGTAGCGGCGTTTCCACAGCAGGGCGCCGATCAGCAGCAACAGCGGTAGAAACAGCAGCGGCCGTTGCGCCAAGCCGTCGGCCAGCTCGCTCAGGCTCGACGCCCAGGGCAGGGTGGTGACTTGGCGCTCCAGGCGCAGCGGCACGCCTTCCAGCCATTCCACATCCAGAGGCTTGTTGCTGGGGATCCAGAACATCTGCTCATCGAGGGTCGCCCGCAGGTTTTGCGAGGTGCTCAGCAGTTGCTTCTGGTTCAGTTGCAGGGTGATGGATTCATTGAGCAGTGCGCTCAACTCGCGGTTCAGCCGTTCCAGCAAGTCGGCGCGGGTCAGCGCCAGGTCCAGCAGGGTCTTGCGCAACTGCGGGGTGACTTGCTCGGAAGGCTGGCTGGCCAGCAGGTTGTCGACGTAGGTGCTGGGGCTGCTGATCAGCTCGCGCTGTTGATTGACTTCGAACTGGTACAGGCGGATGTCGGCGATCTGGTCGGCCAGGTCGCGGTCCAGGCGCAGGCGCGGCAGGGACTGTTTCTGCTTATAGAGGATCTTCGACAGCAGCAGGCTGCCCTTGAGCACGCTGATCTGCTCGTCCAGGGCGGCGTCGCTCTGGGTCACGCTGTCCAGTTGCTGCTTGGTCTGCAGGTTCTGCTGGGTCAGTTCGTTGAGGCGGTCGGTGCTCTTGAGCAGGTAGTCGGAGAGCTTGAGGTTGGCCGCGCTCTCGGTGGCCAGCAGGCTGCTGCTGCCGGCTTTTTGTGCCTCGATGGACTGCTGGGTCACGGTTTCCTGGGACTGGGCCAGGCGCTTCTGGTTGATCAGGGTCTGCAGGTCCTGGATCTCTTGCTCCAGGCGCGCGGTCTTCTCCATCAGCAGGTCGTGCTGGCTGTTGCCCAGGTCCTGCAACTGGCTGTTGCCGGCCAGTTCCTGGCGGCGCAGAGGAATCAGTGCGTTCAAGGCCGCCAGCTCGGCATTGAGCTGGTTGCGCTGGTCGTTGCTGAGCAGCTTGCCGTTGTCGCGACCGGATTTGAGGGTGGCGTTGATTTGCAGGATGCGCGACTGGCTGTTGCTGATTTCCGCCTGGGCGCGCTCGGGGCGGGTCTGGGCGGTGATGGTCAGGCTGTTGGCATCGGCCAGGGCTTTTTGCAGGTCGCCCTGCAAGGTGCTGCGCTCGGTCAGTAGCTGTTCCAGCTGCGACACCGGCAATGCGGCGTAGCGTTGGGCCACGGGCAGCACTTTAGTGGCCTTGAGGCGCACCAGCTCACGCTGGTTCTCCGTCGTCTGGCGCGGCGCGTTGTTCAGCTGTTGCTTGAGGTCGTTCAGCCGCTGCTCGTAATCCTGTTTGTTGCTCAGGTGGGTCAGGGTGGTTTGCAGCACCGTCTGCAGGGCTTTCTGATCGGCCTCCGGCAGTTTGCGATCGGCGATCTTGTCCAGGCTTTGCTGGACCGACTCGGCGCTGGGGGGATCGGCGGCCAGTGCGGTGCCGACGGAAAGACTCAGGCCCAGCAGGGCAACGGCGAAAAAAGTGCGCAGGGTTGGCATAGAGACCGGTCAAGCAAGTTGAAAAGGGGGGAAGTGTGCCGGACATCTGCCGGCACGCCACCGAGTTTAGAGGAAGAGACCGGGGCCCGGGCGACTTCCTTCGGGGAATCTGACGCCCACTTTGCTGATCTTGTTCCCGTCCATCACCGCGACCGTCCAGATGGTGTTGTTCCACTCCACCTGGTCACCCACCACCGGCGCGCCACCGACTTTCTGGGTGATGAAGCGGCTCAACGGCATGTCCGCATCGACGCCTTCCAGTTGCAATCCGTAGAGGGCCGAAACCGCGCCCAGCTGGGCGTCGCCTTCGAGCACGAAGTCGCCGAAGAAGCGCAGGTCCAGGCCCCGTTGCGGTGCCTGGCTGAAGAGTTTGCCCAAGGCCGGAAGGTTGTGTTCGTGGCCGATCACGCACAGCAGGTCATCGGCCTCAAGCACCGTACTACCCGACGGATGGAGCAGTTGCTGGCCACGGAACAGGGCAGCGATCCGCGTGCCCTCGGGCATTTTCAGCTCGCGCAGGGCAGCACCGATGCACCACTTCTCCGCACCGAGGCGGTAGACGAACAGCTCCCACTCGCTGGTGACATGAACTTCCAGGGCGGCCCGGGAAATCGGCGCCGGCTCGGGTGGCACTGTGACCTTCAGCCACTTGGCGACCCACGGCAGGCTGGTGCCTTGGACCAAGAGCGAGATCAACACGATAAAGAACGCCAGGTTGAAGTACAGCTGGGCCTCCGGCAGCCCGGCCATCAACGGGAACACCGCAAGAATGATCGGCACCGCGCCGCGCAGGCCGACCCAGGAGATAAAGACTTTTTCCCGGCCGTGGAAGGCCTTGAACGGCAGCAAGCCGACCATCACCGACAGCGGCCGGGCGAACAGGATCATCCACAGCGCCAGGCCCAGGGCCGGCAAGGCGATGGGCAGCAGGTCGTGGGGCGTGACCAGCAGCCCCAGCACCAGGAACATACCGATCTGAGCCAGCCAGGCCATGCCGTCGAGCATGTGCAGGATGCCGTGGCGGCTGCGCACCGGGCGGTTGCCGATCACCAGGCCGCACAGGTACACGGCGAGGAAGCCGCTGCCGTGCAGGGCGTTGGTCAGGGCGAACACCAACAGGCCGCCGGCGATCACCAGGATCGGGTACAGGCCGTTGGCCAGGTTGATGCGATTGACCAACTGCAGCATCAACCAGCCGCCACCCAGGCCGACCACGCCGCCAATGCCGAACTCACGCACCAGGTGCCCCAGCAGGCTCCAGTGCAGGCCGGTCTGGCCGCTGGCGAGCATGTCGATCAGGGTCACGGTGAGAAACACCGCCATGGGGTCGTTACTGCCGGACTCGATTTCCAGGGTGGCGGTGACCCGTTCGTTCAGGCCCTTGCCCCCCAGCAGGGAAAACACCGCCGCCGCGTCCGTGGAACCGACAATGGCGCCGATCAGCAAGCCCTGGATCGGGTTGAGGTCGAACAGCCAGGCGGCAGCCATGCCCGTCAGGCCGGTGGTGATCAGCACCCCCACCGTTGCCAGGGACAACGCCGGCCACAGGGCCACGCGGAAACTGGCCACCCGGGTGCGCAGTCCGCCGTCGAGCAGGATCACCGCCAGCGCCAGGTTGCCGACCAGGTAGGCCGTTGGGTAGTTGTTGAAAATAATGCCGCCGCCATCGACCCCGGCAGCCATGCCCACGGCCAGGATAATCACCAGGATGGGGATGCCCAGGCGAGAGGACAGTGAACTCACCAGAATGCTTGCACCTACCAGCAACGCGCCGATCAAGAACAGGCTGTTGATGGTCGTCGCATTCAAAGGCAGTACTCCAGGGGGGGTTAAGGCGGGCACAAACTGACCATGCAGTCTGCGTGCCAGCGATTCTAACCTGTTGAAATACGATGATGTCAAAAAGCTTTTTAACTCTTTACTCATCCTTTTCTAGCCAGCCCATGCAGTGCAGGGATGGCGCATTGCTGGGTGGTTGGGTTCGGCCTGCCCGGTCTGTGGATTGGCCAAATCATTTTGGCTCGGACGGGCGTGTATTCAGAAAAATCTGACGGGGCGACGAGGTGTCAGGAACCAGATGGGGCATCGGCAGTCTTTAAAACTCGCAGACAAGGTTGCCCACCAGGTAAATCAAGGCCTTGCGCCCTGATAAGCCTGGTATCGACGGTGACTTTTCTTTATCGTACGCGCCCTTTGAAAATGCTCGGAAAATCAAAATGTTGGAAGCATCCCTAAGCCAATTGGAACAACTGGTCAGCGACCTGGTGCAACAGAACCAGGCGCTGCTCGGCACGAATGAAACCCTGAAAGCCGAACTGGCGCAGGCCAAGGATGAAAACGAAAGCCTGCAACTGAACCTGATGGAGCAGGAAGAGAAACAAGGCGCCACGGCTGCCCGCATCCAGGCCCTGGTTGAGCGCGTCAGCGCCGGTCCTGTCAGCGCATGAGGCACAGCACCGAAGGGGTAAAGGTCGTCTCGATTCTCGGGGAGGACTATTCGATCAAGGCCCCGGCCGGGGAAGAGCAGACCCTGCTGGACGCTGCACTTATGTTGAAAGCCGCATTGGCCGACACCAAGAAGAAATACCCGACGCTGATCGGTGACCGATTGTTGGTGCTGGCGGCGATGAATTTGTGCTCGCAGCAAATCGATATGCAAAAGCGCCATAAGCAAGAACTCAACCGTTACCAAGAGCAAGTCAGCGCCACGGTTGAAGTGATCGCCAAGACCATCAACCCGGCATGACCGGGGTTGGCGCAGGGCACTAGCGCAGGTTGCCAGGGAATGGCGCTCTGCGCGGGTGTGCTGTGACGGGGGAGGTTGTCGCCGGCGAAGCCACCTTCTCTTGCGCCGGGGTCGCTATGTTGCTCGGTCAGAACCACTCATCTTGCATGGCCAGGCAGGTATCGTCCCGCGCCTGCAAAATCGTCAGTTCATGGTGGCAGCCCGGGATTTCCCAGGTCAGGAAGTAGCGCGCCGCCTGCAGCTTGCCTCGGTAAAACGCAGCATCGGCCGCATTGCCCCTGGCCAGCCCCTCTTCGGCGCGAATCGCCTGTTCCAGCCAGCGCCAGCCGACCACTGTGTGCCCGAATACCTTCAGATACAGCGCCGAGTTGGCCAGGCTGCTGTTGACCTTGCCTTGCCCGAGGTCGGTCAGCAGGCCCAGGGTCACGCTTTGCAAGTGGCTCACCAGGGTCTCCAGGGGTTGGCGCAGCGCAGTCAGCGACTCATAAGCCTGTGCCCGTTCGCTGCTGTCGGCGATCAGCCGGAGCAATCGCTTCAAGCCCGCCCCATTGTTTTGCGCCAGCTTGCGCCCCAGCAGGTCCAGGGACTGAATGCCGTGGGTGCCTTCGTGGATCGGGTTCAGGCGGTTGTCGCGGTAGTACTGCTCCACCGGGTATTCCCGGGTGTAGCCGTGACCGCCGAGGATCTGGATCGCCAGTTCGTTGGCCTTGAGGCAGAACTCCGAAGGCCAGGATTTGACGATCGGCGTCAGCAGGTCCAGCAGCTCGTGGGCCTGCTGGCGTTCGGTGTCACTGGACAGGGTGGTGGTGTCGTCGAACAGCCGTGCGGCATACAGGCCCAGGTCAAAGGCGCCTTCGACGTAGGCCTTCTGGGTCAACAGCATGCGCTTGACGTCGGCGTGCTGGATGATCGACACCGGGGCGGTGTTTGGGTCCTTGCTGTCGGGCAGCCGCCCTTGCGGGCGTTCGCGGGCGTACTCCAGGGAGTACAAATAGCCGGCGTAACCCAGCATCACCGCGCCCATGCCGACGCCGATCCGCGCCTCGTTCATCATCTGGAACATGTAGCTCAGGCCCTGATGGGGTTTACCCACCAGATAGCCGACGCACTGCCCGTTGTCGCCGAAGTTCAAAGCGGTGGAGGTGGTGCCGCGCCAGCCCATCTTGTGGAACAGCCCGGCCAATATCACGTCATTGCGTGGGCCCAGGCTGCCGTCATCGTTGACCAGGAACTTGGGCACGATAAACAGCGAGATGCCCTTCACCCCGGCCGGTGCGTCCGGCAGTTTGGCCAGGACCATGTGCACGATGTTTTCCGACAGCGGGTGATCGCCACCGGAGATAAAGATCTTGTTGCCCTTGAGGCGGTAACTGCCGTCCGCCGCGGGTTCGGCGCGGGTGCGGATGTCCGAGAGCGAGGAGCCGGCGTGGGGCTCGGTCAGGGCCATGGTGCCGAAGAAACGGCCATCAATCATCGGCTGCAGGAAGCGCTGCTTCTGCTCGTCGGTGCCGAAGCTTTCAATCAGGTTGGCCGCGCCCATGGTCAGGAACGGATAGGAAGTGGACGCCGCGTTGGCCGATTGAAAGTGGGCGAAGCAGGCCTGTGACAGCAGGGTGGGCAGTTGCATGCCGCCGTCTTCGAAGCGTCGGGCGGCGTTGAGAAAACCCGCCTCCAGGAACGCATCGACTGCCGGTTTCACTTCCGGAATCAGAATCGCCTGGCCGTCTTCATAACGGGGTTCGTTTT